>JAQWIR010000011.1 GCA_029248755.1 Porticoccaceae bacterium | reverse complement strand
TGCAAGAACCAAGGCCGTACTTGATGGCAGCTGGTTTAGCACGGATACCTTTGGCGGTATGGATGTGAATATGGTGGTAATGGGAGCTTTTAAAAATATGCCCGAACAGGTAAAGCGCTCAGCAGAAGCAACGACAAAAGCCCTTGCTAGTGGGGGAGTGCAACCTTTTGATGGACCCATCATTAAACAAGATGGCACTACGGTGGTTGCAGAGGGCGAGAAAATATCGCTAAAGGCTCTGTTAGGTATGGATTGGTATATTCAGGGCGTTGATGTAGTGGGTTTATAATAAGAAGACTGTTTTTAGCCCAGAATTTACTGCAGTTTATTAGCTGATAGCTGCGCCCAGTCATCTTCAGCGGCCACGGGTTCAAAAATAAACTGTTCCGCATAAGCTGCTGAAACCTGATCAATTTGATGGCTGAGTATGCCGGATAGGCAAAGCTGACCCTTAGGAAGGGTAAGCGCGCTAATTTGTTGCGCTAAATCAATTAAAGGCTTGGCTAAGATGTTGGCTACCATAATATCCGCTTTGGCCTCGGCCGGTATTTGCTCTGGCAGCAGGGTTATAAGACGTTCATCGGGTATTCCATTGCGTTGAGCATTGTCACGGCTGGCTAATAAGGCTTGGGGATCATTGTCTATTGCCCAGACTTTTTCAGCGCCCAGTAACAGGGCGGCTATACCCAAAATACCTGAGCCACAACCAAAGTCGATAACCGTTTTGCCCTCGAGAGATTGTTTTTCTAGCCAGTTGAGGCAAAGCATGGTGGTGGGGTGGCTGCCGGTGCCAAAAGCCAGTCCAGGGTCAAGGCGCAAATTCACCGCATTTGGCTCAGGTGCATCTAGCCAGCTAGGACATATCCAGAGTCGGCCTTCACTGCAGGGAATAGGTTTAAAGTGCTTTTTCCATTCCTGTGACCAATCCTTGTCTTCCACCAACTGCCATTCGGCTTTAATGGAAAAAGGCAATACAGCATTAACTTGTTCAATAATGGTGGCGGTATTGACTGAAGCGGAGAAAAGGGCGGTGAGAATACAGCTATCCCAGAGAGGGGTTTCCCCTACGCCGGGCTCTAAAATGGGCTGATCTGCGGCATCTTGCAATGTTACAGAAACTGCCCCCGCATTCAGAACAGAATCTTCTATCTGTTCCGTTTGCTGGGGCGTTGCCTCTATATTAAGCTGAATCCACTGGCTAGAATCCATAGTAAGCACTCACTTTTTGTTATTGCTCTATGGAAAAAATCGATTAAAGTCCGAGCTTTTTCTCTAGATAATGGATATTCACGCCGCCTTTTTTGAATTCTTCATCACGAACCAGGTCAGCATGTAAGTCGATATTAGTTTTAATACCATCGATTACCATCTCATCCAGTGCATTGCGCATACGTGAAAGCGCGGAATTTCTATCGCGACCATAGGTAATAATTTTGCCAATCATTGAGTCGTAATTTGGGGGAACGCTGTAGCCATTATAGATATGAGAATCAACTCTAACACCATTGCCGCCAGGCGCATGGTAGGCCTTGATCATACCCGGTTGTGGCAAGAAAGTTTTTGGGTCTTCAGCATTAATTCGGCATTCAAATGAGTGACCGCGAAATACAATGTCTTCCTGTGCGGTGCTTAAGGGTTGGCCGCTGGCAATAGTTAATTGCTCTTTAATAATGTCGACACCAGTAATCATTTCGGATACTGGATGTTCAACCTGAACACGGGAATTCATTTCAATAAAGTAGTAGTGGCCATCCTCATACAGAAACTCGAAAGTACCCGCGCCGCGATAGTTCATTTGCACACAGGCATTAACGCAACTTTCAAATACGCCCTGTCTAGCGTCTTCTGGAATACCCGGGGCTGGTGCTTCTTCAATCACTTTTTGGTGGCGACGCTGAAGAGAGCAGTCGCGATCGCCCAAGTGGATAGCATTACCCTGACCGTCCGAAAGAACCTGAACTTCGACGTGGCGTGGGTTTTGCAAGAATTTTTCCATATACACTGTACCATCACCAAAGGCAGCTGCGGCCTCGGTTTTAGTGATTGCGACGGAATTAATAAGGGTCTCTTCGTTTTCAACCACGCGCATTCCGCGACCACCGCCACCAGCGGCTGCTTTGACTATCACTGGATAGCCGATGCGTTGTGCAGTTGCGCGCAATTCATCTGGATCTTCAGATAATGGACCATCTGAGCCAGGTACTGTGGGAACACCTGCAGCTTTCATAGACCTAATAGCCGCTACCTTATCGCCCATGGTGCGAATGGTTTCTGCTTTGGGGCCAATAAATGTGAAGCCACTATTTTCTACCTGTTCTGCAAAGTCCGCATTTTCGGCTAAAAAACCATAGCCAGGATGAACAGCCTGAGCACCGGTTACTTCCATTGCGCTAATAATAGCCGGAACATTAAGGTAGCTCTGGGGTGAGGGGTTAGGTCCAATACAGACTGCCTGATCAGCAAGCTTTACATGTTTTAATTCGGCATCGATTTTGGAGTGAACAGCCACTGTTTGAATACCAAGCTCTTTACAGGCGCGAAGTATTCTCAGGGCAATTTCGCCACGGTTGGCGATAAGCACTTTATCCAGCATATTGCGGTTCCTAGCAGCGATTAAATAATTGTAACTATAGGTTGATCGAACTCTACGGCTTCACCGTCTTCGATCAAAATAGCACCGATGGTGCCGGCCTTGTCAGCTTCAATCTGATTCATCATCTTCATGGCTTCAATGATGCAAATCACATCGCCAGCCGCAACCGTTTGGCCCACTGAAACAAATGCGGGTGATCCAGGAGCTGGGGAAGCATAAAAAGTACCGACCATGGGTGATTTAACCGCATGACCCGCAAGCTCTTCAGTTGCTGGAGCAGCAACTTCAGCTACTGCGGGGGCGGCTATTGGCGCAGGGGCTACAGCTAAAGGAGCCGGAGCTGGTGCATAGGTTACGGCGGTTCCGCCGCGGCTAATGCGCACTGATTCATCACCTTCATTGATTTCTAATTCATTGATATTAGATTGCTCTAACAACTCGATTAATTTTTTAACTTTACGAATATCCATCCTGCGCTCTCACTAGTTAGGAGTTAGTTTCAAGTTTAGTAAGCACTGCCTGAAGGGCGAGGCTATAACTGTTTGCGCCGAATCCACAAATAACACCATCGGCAATATCAGAAAAATAGGAGTGGCGACGAAATTCTTCTCTTCCATGCACATTGGAGAGATGAACTTCTATAAATGGAATTGCCACGCCAAGTAGTGCGTCCCGAATAGCTACACTGGTATGAGTAAATGCTCCGGGGTTAAATATAATGAAATTGACATCTTCCTGCTTAGCATCATGAATGCGCTGTATCAGATCATGTTCCGCATTGCTTTGAAAACAATTTGCGGTATGCCCTGCCGTCTCAGCTGTAGTGATTAACTGCTGATTAATTTGCTCTAGAGTTTCAAGGCCATATTTATCAGGCTCGCGTGTACCGAGCAGATTGAGATTAGGACCATTTAAAATAAGTATTGTTGACATAAATCCCCGAGCAATAGGTCAATTTGGGCTTAGTCTGCACTAAAAAAGCCATACTGTCTACGATTTAAATAAAATATCAGTATTTAAGCGAAGATAGGAGAAAATATGCGTTTTTAACGACATTTTTACAGTACTTATAGTTTTACGATCGATGATTTACCTTCAAGTTTCTACATTTTAGGCGCAAGTTCTAAGAAAATAGATCTAAAAGTCGTTAAAAAGCACAAATGGTGCTAAATGTGTCGTTAAAATACGAGAATTATTAGTTTCAACTGCGAGTGATTGGTTTATAATTTATGCAATTTTGATGTCTTTTCATAGAAATTATGGGTATTTTCATGAATTTTAAAGGCATTTTACGCGATTTTTATATCTATTCTTAATATTTATTCGGCTTAAAAGTGACACTTTTATTAAAGTGGCGGATAAAACCGTTAAAAATGCGGCTAAATGCTTCTAAGATCTTAATTTACGCTCTCAAGGGCTTCAATTAAAATGCCTTTGGTTAAAAGTTGCGGCAAAATCTTCGCTGAAACCGATTCTTTAGCAAATAATAAATAAAGTGGGACACCATTGCGATTATATTGATTAAGTAGTGCGGTAATCTCAGGGTCCTTATGAGTCCAGTCGCCTTTTAGATAGCTAATGTTGTTATCCTCTAGCGCTTGGTAAAAGCCCTCACCCATGGCAATCCGTTCATTAACTATGCAGGTAATGCACCAATCAGCGGTTAAATTAACAAACACTGCCTGGCCTGACTGACGAAGTTCTGATAATCGTTGGGGTGAATAGTCTTGCCATCTAGGTTGATCGTTGTTCTCAAGTTTAGTGCTCGGATAAGCGATAGCGCTGATAAAAAGCCCAATTGCGAATAATTTAATCAATGTATTAAAAGTTGATGGGCTATTTTTAGTGGCTAATTGCCACAACCAAATAGCCATTATCATGAGTACAAGCCCAACACAGATGGCGATGACAACCTCTACGCTAGTCTGCCTTCCAACAACCCACAGTAGCCATATCGCGGTAAGGTACATAGGGAAGGCCAAAAATTGCTTTAAATTGTCCATCCATTGGCCGGGCTTAGGCAGTTTTTGAGCCAGTGATGGAATCAATGTGAGCGCTACAAAAGGCAGTGCCATGCCAAGCCCTAAAAAGACAAATACTAATAATGCCACTAGGCTTGTTTGAGAAATTGCAAAGCCTAATGCAGGCCCCATAAAGGGCGCCGTACAGGGGCTAGCAACTGTGGTAGCCAACACCCCAGTCATAAATGAAGATCCAAGGCCATTATGGGTATTGGAAGACTGACCAACGGACATCAAACCAGAAAAAAGTTGCACATAGCCAGACAGGCTAAGACCTAAAAGAATAAATAAATACACTAGAAATAGTACAAAACCTGGGGATTGTAATTGAAAGCCCCAGCCTATAGCTTCTCCGCCTGCCCGCAGGGAAAGCATAATTGCAGCTATGGCAACGAAGCTACTCACTACGCCAGCAGTATAGGCAACGCCGTGACGCTGTCTTTCTGTAATAGTTTGATGCTGCTGTGTAAAGCTTAATACCTTTATAGAAAGGACAGGGAAAACACAGGGCATTAAATTAAGAATAAGCCCACCGATCATTGCAAATAAAAGAATCAACCCAATAGGCATCGTTGCAATATTATCCACTGAATTAGCCGTTAAGGTTTTAACAGTTGGCTCGGTAATGGCAATGGTGCCAGCCGTTAGGTCAATAGTGAGTATTTGCTTGCGTGGCGGGTAGCAAAGGCCGGCATTGGCACAGCCTTGAGATTCCAGTTGCAGTTGAAACTGTGTTTCTTGGCTAGAAAAGGGAACTTCAAAGCTAGTTTTATCGTAATAAACTACTACCTCTGCTTCAAAGTACTCATCCCACTTGAGTATGCCATCGCTAAAAATGGGTGTGCCTACTTGGGTGGAGCTTGATAAGGAAGAGAGCTTAAAGCCTTTACGGTAAAGGTAGTAGTCATCGGCAATGGCCCAATTCAACCTTAGAGCTTGAACATCTAGAAAGGCCTCTACTTGAAAGGCTTGTTGAACCGGCAAAAATGCAGGCACACTATTTTGAAGTTCGGTGCTGACTTTTGTGATAGGTGAAAAACTGCCAGCCGCTGAAACGGCTGATAGAGAAGAGGCTTGAGTTGATGAGACTAAGAAAAACGTCATCAATAGCAGAACTTTAAGCAGTTGTTTCATTTATCTCGCCTGTAAAATGCTAAAACATAAAGGTATTTACGTTACTTTAACATTTTTGACCTAGTTAAGTGATAAACTAAATTGAGACACAAAATAATTCATAAGGAGCGACATGAAAAGATTGCCACTATTTTTAATTGTAGTGTTTTCAACTTGTTGGGCAATGCCCTTAATAGCGGGTCACCACAAAAAAGGCACGATTGACGTTGATATGCCCTATGTGCGGACGCCAGTGCCTGGCCATAGTATGACGGCGGCTTTTTTAACGGTTTCTAATACAGGGGAACAGGGCTGTCAATTAACAGGAGCCAGCTCAAGTTACGCTAAAAAGATAGAGTTTCATACTCATCAGCATGTGGATGGAATGATGAAGATGCGACCTGTAGATGTTGTTGAGGTGGCTGGGGGATCTAGTGTTGCCTTTAAACCAGGTGGACTGCATCTCATGTTATTTGGGGTTAATCATGACGAAACCTCATCTACCGAGATTACATTTACTACCGATAAATGTGGCGAAATTAAGTTTTCGGCGCCGATTAAATCCATCAAATCACAACATTCTAAGGCAATGCATCATTAATGAAATGGCTAACCGACTTACTTAGCAAAAACAGATTTAGCAAATACAGACAGTCTTTTTCTGATTTTGTAAATAACCCAGCAGATAGTGTGAACTTCGGCTCTTGGGGAAAAAAAGTCGTAGTTATTGCCACGCTGTGCACTTTAGTTTTATTTACTCTTTTAGGCTGGTATTGGAGTCAAGAGCCCAAGTCATTTGATATTAAGGTGAGTCATACTACTGATACGTCTTGGGTCACCGGGGTTACTACCACCGAAACCCTTATAAAAGTCATAGATACTCTCTTAGATAAACCCGGCGGTTACTTGGCAAATGATGTAATGCCCCCAAGCCTATGGATAGATAATGTGCCCAACTGGGAGTTTGGCGTCTTAGTTCAAGTCAGGGATCTTAGTAAAGCAATGCGTGAGGCTTTTAGTCGATCCCAATCTCAATCCACCGAAGATTCTGATTTGGCTTTAGCTGAGCCGCGATTTAATGTGGATCATCAGAGCTGGGCGGTTCCCTGGCCAGAAATTGAGTATGCTGACGGTCGAGATTATCTAGAATCTTATAAAATGAGATTGCTGGATGAAGATAATTACAATGCACAGTTTTTTGCTCGAGCCGATAATTTACGCTACTGGCTTAGGACGGTAGAAACCAGACTGGGCAGCCTATCCCAGCGATTATCAGCTAGTGTGGGGCAAAAACGAATTAATACTGATCTATCTGGAGCGATTGGAGCCAGTCAGTCTACCCGCGCTCCATCTGAATTAATGGTTAAAACCAGTTGGTTTAAGATTGATGATGTGTTCTATCAGGCGCGAGGTACAGCCTGGGCGCTATTACATTTTCTAAAAGCTATAGAGGTAGATTTTGCCGATGTGCTAGCAAAAAAAAATGCCGTTACCAGTGTTCAGCAAATTATTCGTGAGCTTGAAATGACTCAGCAGTCAGTGCGCAGTCCAATCATTGCCAATGGTGAAGGTTTTGGCCTTATTGCCAACCATTCACTGGTGATGGCGTCCTATATCAGTCGCGCTAATGCGGCAATTATTGATTTGCGTGAGCTTTTATCTAAGGGTTAGCGAGTGTGACTAACAATTCCATCCTGTGTGGCTAAAAACAAAATATCAGCCGGCTTTAGAGCAAATAAACCATTGGTAACCACACCGGTAATATGATTGATTTTTTCTTCTATATTACAGGATGAGGCCATGGGATATAGATGATGAACATCAAGAATAATATTGCCATTGTCCGTAATTACGCCCTCTCTCCATACAGGATCGCCACCTAATTTAACTAATTCACGGGCCACATGACTTCGCGCCATAGGAATAACTTCAACCGGTAGCGGGAAAGTGCCCAGCGAATCGACCCATTTGCTTTCATCAGCAATGCAAACAAATTCCTTTGCAACTGCGGTAACGATTTTTTCTCGGGTCAATGCCGCACCACCGCCTTTAATCAGTTCTAATTTTGGGTTGGCCTCATCAGCACCATCGATATAAATAGTGACTTCATCGACCTGATTAAGGTCAAAGACTTCTATTCCATGTGAGCGCAGTCTTTCTGCCGAGCCTTCAGAGCTGGCCACTGTGCCTTGAAATAAATGTTTGTATTCGGCTATTTGATCGATAAAACAGTTGGCGGTGGATCCGGTGCCAATACCAATAATGCTATCGGCATCAATTTTTGTTAGACAATATTCCACTGCTGCTTGAGCAACAGCTTGTTTAAGTTGATTTTGATCCACGGATAACCTCAATAAGCTAATATTTTTGTTGGATTTATATTAACATGACGACTTGGCTAAATCATATGGGAAACTCCATGCCGCTAAATTATGTTCAAAAAATTCAAGATGCCAAGATTTACGATCTTGCATTGAAGACGCCAGTGGATCACGCACCACTCTTATCCCAACGTTTAAATAACAAAGTACTGTTAAAGCGTGAAGATTTGCAACCGGTGTTTTCGTTTAAATTGCGTGGGGCTTATAACAAGCTATTAAACTTATCTAAACAGCAATTGAATACCGGTGTTGTGGCGGCTTCAGCTGGCAACCATGCTCAAGGTCTTGCGCTGGCCGCAAAGAAAATGGGTATAGCGGCAACTATTGTTATGCCTCGTACCACCCCGCGAATCAAGGTTGATGCGGTTCGCTCTAGAGGGGCAGAGGTGTTATTAGTTGGCGATAGTTATGATGAAGCTGCAGCGCATGCAACGGAACTGGTTAAAAAGCAGGGGCTAACTTATATTCACCCATTTGACGACCCAGATGTTATTGCCGGTCAGGGCACCATTGGCATGGAAATTCTAAATCAGCATCCAGATCACTTGGACGCTATTTTTATTGCTGTAGGTGGTGGTGGCCTGTGCGCAGGAATCGCGGCCTATGTAAAACAGTTGCGACCCGAAATTAAAATTATTGCGGTGGAATCTGATGATGCCGCCTGTCTTGATGCAGCTATGAAAGCTGGCGAGCGAGTGACCCTTGATCAGGTTGGAATCTTTGCCGATGGAACAGCGGTGGCGCAAATAGGCGAAGTGACTTTTGGCTTATTAAAAGACCTTGTTGATGAAGTTATTACCGTATCAACGGATGAAATCTGTGCCGCTATAAAGGATGTATACAATGATACTCGCGCCATCTGTGAGCCCTCTGGGGCACTGGGCACTGCAGGATTAAAAAAATATGTAGAAAAACATGGGGTGGAAAATCAAACCCTATTATCAGTTCAATGCGGTGCCAATATTGATTTCGATCGTCTGCGTTATATTTCTGAGCGCACTGAAATTGGTGAAAAGCGCGAAGCAGTTTTAGCAGTGACCATCGACGAAAAACCGGGCAGTTTTCAGTCTTTTTGTAGTGATTTGGGCAGACATAGTATTTCTGAATTTAATTACCGCTATAACGACCAACAGCAAGCGCATATTTTTGTCGGGATACAGGTGAGTAGTGATGCTGATCGCCACGCATTAGTGGCTGAGTTACAGCAAAAAAACTATGAACTGGCAGATTTGACCGATAATGAAATGGCAAAGTTGCATATTCGCCATATGGTCGGTGGTCGAGCGGTTGAGGTTGCTGAGGAACAGGTATTTCGCTTTGAATTTCCAGAGCGTCCAGGGGCTTTATTGAATTTCTTAGCTCAACTAGGTGGTCGCTTTAATATTTCAATGTTCCATTATCGCAATCATGGTTCAGCTTTTGGTAGGGTGCTGGTGGGGCTTCAAGTGAACAGAAAAAGTCGTTCTGAGCTCAAAGAATTTTTGGATAACCTTGGTTATAGATATGCAGACGAAACGGATAATCCTGCCTATCAATTCTTTTTGAGCTAATTTTTAGGCAAAATCCTACACGCTCTAGACGTCTATAATTTCGTTTTCAGTGATTATATGCTCAACCGGAATATCCCATCTCTGAGGAACAATAGTTTTGAGTTTTTGAAAGCTATAAGCGAGTCCCACTAGCCTTGGTCTAGGCCGCTGATCTGCTGCTGTAAAAGCTAAGGTGCGATCATAAAATCCACCGCCCATTCCCAGGCGATTACCATCAAGATCAAACCCTACTAGCGGCATCAAAATTAGATCTAAACTCCATGATGCAACAATCTCAGAGCTTTTGATGCAGGGCTCTAATATACCAAAACGATTGGCAACCAATTTAGTATTTTGTTGGTAGCGAGCAAAGTGAAGACGATTAACTTTTAGCGGGTGTATGACTGGCAGAAAACACTGTTTGGAGGACTTTTGGCATATACCTAAAATAGACGAGGGATCTATTTCGCCATCATTGGCTAAGTAAATACCTACACGTTTAGCACGAAGAAAGAAAGTTTGTGAGGTTAAAATAGAGGTTATTTTTTCAGACAGCAAAAACCGTGCATCAGCGGAAAGTGATTTTCGCTGACTGCGTAACTGCTTGCGGATATTAGCACCGGTCATATTAGTTAGTCCTGTGCAAAAAGTAGTCCAGAGTGCCGCTGTCAACGTGGCCTTGAACCGAAAAGTTCAAGGGGGCGACCCAAGCAACAAATCAGGCGGTCCGACTAGCGGCATAGCACAACATTGCTGACAAAGAGTTACCAAAAAAATAGCATCGGCTCAGGGACTTCTTGACTGGCAAACACTCCAGAATCCAAGTATACCAAAGCTCGAGTGGGGATATGTTGTTTTGTGGCAACTTTTTACACTTTTGGGTCAGAAATTTAGCTTGTAAGCTCAAATAGTGCTGAATCAATTTTAGAATTCATGGTTTGTAAAACATCTGATGCAAAAGAATTTTTCTCAGCCGATTGCTCAGTTTGAATAAGATCATGGGCTAGATTTAGCGCTGCCATGACGGCTATGCGCTCGAGTCCAATAATTTGCGAGCCACTGCGAATTTCTTCCATCTTTTCATTCAATAGCAGTGCAGATCGCTCAAGCGCCTCGCGCTCTTCTGGCGGACAGTTAACCTGATACTCTTTATCGAGAATATAAATTTTTAGCGAAACGTTGGACATAGTAATTACTCCGCACTTAAGCTGCGTAGGCGATCAATCATATCTTTGATTTTTTTGCGCGCCATTTCATTTTGCTCGAGAAGTGTTCCTCGCTCCCCCACAAGACCCGCCTCACGCTCACGCAATGAGGCATTTTCACGCTTTAGCTGTTGGCATGTGGCGATCAGTTGATCAAGCTTATGTTCAAATTCTTCAGTATCACTCATTATGTAAGTTTAAATCTCTAGAAGTTTTGACAGAAAGTCTTACTATAGGCATTGCAGCCAGTCGGGTCAATTCTAGACTTTGATTCATAGGCACTTTTCTTACGTACTTATCGTAGGCGGCATCAACCTATAAATGGTAAGATACCGGAAATATTTATGAGGTGACACAGTGACATTTGAGCAGTTAGAAGATCTTTTTTATGAGTTAAAAATACAAGCTAGCCCTTCAGGTTTTCATGGATTTCTCTGTGGTCGGCTTAGTTGTGGCACGGTACAAATGGAAGAGCTAGTGAAGAGCTCTGCTGAGTGGTTAGGCTTAGAGGGTGAAGCAGCCAAAGCTGGATTTAGTGCTCTTGAGACATTTTATGAGTCAACACTAAGTGATCTTCAGGATATTAGCTTTCTATTCACACCACTGTTGCCGGATGATGATTTACCGATTGCCGAGCGACTAATATCCGTGGGCGATTGGTGTTGTAATTATCTGTCTGGGTTGGGTGAGGGCATGGGCTCTGAATTTGAGGTATCTGAAGACGGCAAAGAGGCGCTTCAAGATATTGCTGCAATTGGTCAAATTTCTACCGATTTTGATGCTGATGGCGAGTCAGAGGAAGAGGGTGAAAAGGACTATATTGAGCTTGTTGAATATGTTCGTATAGCAGTACAGCTGATTTTTTCTGATTTAGACCCTATGGAAAAAGCCAAGCCGGAGCCTACGGTCCATTAAAGTTGATAACCAGCCTTATTTGCTATGATTTCAAAAACAGAGTATGCCGCCAGACGTAAAGACCTTATGTCGATGATGGAAGAAAACAGCATCGCAGTGATCGCCTCTTCTCCTGAAAAAGTGCGCTCTAAAGATACACTTTATCCCTATAAGCAGAGCACTAATTTAAGTTATTTATGTGGGTTCTCAGAGCCTAGCGCCGTTATAGTTCTATTGCCTAAACGTACCCAAGGTGAATTTATTCTTTTCTGCCGCGACAAGGATCCCTTGCGTGAAACCTGGGATGGTCATCGCTTGGGACCATTGGAGGCTAAAAATACTCTGGGTGTTGAGGATGCATTTCCAATTGATGATATAGAAGATATTTTGCCGGGATTATTAGAGGACAAAAGTCGCGTCTATTATTCAGCGGGCAAGGATAAAGCCTTTGATAGTCGATTGATGCATTGGGTTGATGAGGTGCGAAATAATAGAAGCGGAGAAGGCCGTTTTCCCTGTGAATTTGTCGATTTAGATCATTTGCTGGGCGAGTTGCGGCTGATCAAATCAGCGTCTGAAATAAAACTAATGCGCAAAGCAGCAGATATCTCTGCTCAGGCGCATTGCCGTGCAATGAAGTCCTGCAGAGTGGGCCTTAAAGAGTACCAGTTACAGGCGGAAATTGAGCATGAGTTTATGTCATCTGGTGCAAATGGGCCCGCCTACACCAGCATAGTGGGTAGCGGGAACAATGCCTGCGTATTGCATTATATTGAAAACCAAGCAACCCTAAAGTCAGGTGATTTGGTTCTTATTGACGCCGGTTGTGAGTATCAAAATTACGCCGCCGATATTACCCGAACCTTTCCGATCAATGGCAAGTTTAGTGCTGCTCAGGCGGCTATATACGATATTGTTTTGGCCGCCCAAGAAGCAGCCATTAATACTATTGCCCCCGGAGTTAACTTTAATCAAGCCAATCAAGCGGCTATTGCCGTAATTACTCAGGGTTTGGTTGATTTGGGTATACTCAACGGTGAGGTGGAAACATTAATTGCCAGTGGTGCCTACCGAGATTTTTATATGCACAGTGTCAGCCATTGGCTTGGAATGGATGTTCACGATGTTGGCGACTATAAAGTCGATAATCACTGGCGTGTGTATGAGACCGGCATGCTCCTTACCATAGAGCCGGGGATTTATATTTCATCTAATAATAGCAAGGTGGAAAAAAAATGGCATGGTATTGGGGTTCGGATCGAAGATGATATTCTGGTGACTAAAACCGGCTATGAAATACTTACTGCAGGCGTGCCAAAGCAGCGCGATCAAATAGAGAGTTTAATGGCATGAGCCAGTCCGACACCAACAATAAATTCGATATCACCATTATTGGCGGTGGCATGGTGGGTATTAGTTTGGCTTTACTATTAGCTAAACAGCAACGATGGAAAGTGCTAGTTATTGAGTCCCAAACCATCAAGGGTTTAGATAATTCTGATTACAGTTCTAGTTTTGATGCTAGATCGACAGCGCTCTCTTGGAGCAGTCGCTGTATATTTCAAAAGATGGGCATATGGTCTAAAATTGAGCAACATGCTCAAGCCATTTCAACGATCCATGTTAGCGATCGCGGCCATTTTGGGCTAACCCGTCTTGAGGCCAACGAGGCAGGGGTTGATGCTTTAGGCTATGTGGTTGAAAACAGCTGGTTAGGATCGGTTTTAATTCAGCAGGCAATAGATTCAAATATTAGCTTAAAGAGTGATACAACGATTCAATCCATCAATCCCAAGTCGGAGTCAATGGCCCTAGAGATAGTGGAAGATGGAAAAAAGCAGCTCATTAATAGTCGATTATTAGTGGTGGCCGATGGTGCAAATTCAGCCTGTGCAAAAATGTTGGGTATTCACCAGCATAAAAAAGCCTATAAACACAGCGCCATTATCGCCAATATCAGCCTAGAACAGCCTCACCAAACAGTAGCTTATGAGCGCTTTACCGATCAGGGCCCCATGGCTATGTTGCCGCTGACTGACTTTAAAAATGCTCACCGATGCGCCCTAGTTTGGACGCAACCTACTCAGCAGGCCGATACGCTAATGGCGTCTGATGATGAAGATTTTCTAAACCAACTGCAGTTACGCTTTGGTCATCGACTGGGTCAATTTACAGCAGTGGGTGAAAGAGTGGTTTACCCTCTAGCGTTATCAACCAGTGAAGAGCAGGTTCGCCGCCGATTAGTGGTGGTTGGCAATGCAGCCCATAGTTTGCACCCTGTGGCAGGCCAAGGGTTTAACCTTTCCCTGCGCGATATAGAATGCCTTGCCCAGTGTCTGAGCGATCAATCTGAGCATGCTGATATTGGCGAGCTGGAGCCACTACTAAGTTATCAGACCAAGCGAACTCAGGATCAAAGTAATACCCTTTTATTTACCGATAACCTGACTAAATTATTTGGCCTATCATCGTCTATGGTGGCCTTGGGGCGAAATTCTGGGTTATTAGTGATGGATTTGGTACCCACATTGCGCAATCAATTTGCTCATTTTGGCATGGGCGCTGGGCAATCAGGAGCCGATCATGGTTGATCAACGTGATTTTGATATTGTTATCGTTGGCGGTGGCGCTATAGGTTCAGCCGCGGCCAGTCTTTTAGCAAAGATAACCAAAACAGCCAAGGGGTCTAATCAACAGCTAAAAATTGCGCTGATTGAATCTCAGTTACCGCCAGTATTTCAAGCCAACACAGTTGATCCAAGAGTCGCGGCAATTACCGAAAAAACCCGATTAATTTTTGAGCAAATAGGTGTTTGGCATCACATTGCCGATAAGCGCGCTTGCGCCTACAGCGCCATGAATGTGTGGGATGCTGAGGGTACAGGAAGAATCACCTTTAATAGCCAACAGGTTCAACAGCCCAATCTTGGACATATTATTGAAAACTCAGTCTTGGTTTCCACGCTAATAGAACATGTTCAGCAACAACCTAATATTGAGATATTTTGTCCAGCGAATATAGCCCATTATGACGTACAAAACGACGGCGTAATATTAACCTTAGATAACAACATTAAGCTATCGGCACAGCTTTTAATTGCCGCCGATGGTGCTAATTCTGCGGTGCGCGAACAGTTTCAATTTGCTACCAAACAATGGGACTATGGGCAGCATGCCATAGTGACTACCATTACCACCGAAAACCCCAATCAACTCGCCGCATGGCAACGCTTTATGCCCACTGGCCCGCTAGCTTTTTTGCCACTGAATAATATGGGTGATGATCATTGCTGTTCTATTGTTTGGTCTCAGGATACCCAAGAAGCCGAGCGTCTTATGGCGCTGGATGATCAACAATTTTGTGAGCAACTATCCAAAGCCAGCGAGTATTGCTTAGGCGAAGTGTTAAAAATACAAAAGCGATTTTTAATTCCATTGCGCCAATCCCATGCCACAGATTATGTGATGCCAAGAGTGGCTTTAATCGGCGATGCCGCCCACAGCATCCATCCTCTAGCGGGTCAGGGTGCTAATTTAGGTTTCTCCGATGGACAAGTATTGGCACAAGAAATTGCTAATGCCTATACCAGAGATGTGGATTTGGGAGATTTGACGGTTTTAAAACGCTATCAGCGTCGCCGAAAGCCTGAAAACCTCGCCACCATGGCCGCAATGGAAGGCTTTAAGCGCTTATTTGGTTCTCAAAATTCTACTTTGCGATTACTCCGTAATTATGGTTTATCAGCAATCAATGGATTGGGTGCGATTAAAAATAAACTAATAAAGCAGGCGATGGGACTTTAGTTTTTCGCCCTAATTCGAGCAGTTTCTCTCTACTTATCCACGCAAAGTAACTAGTACTACTAGTCCCTTTGGGTTACATACAAAGTATTATTTTATCGTTAGGCTGTTTAACCGAGTTATAAAAATAATAAGCTTGGAGAAAATAATAATGAAAAATTCACTCGTTATTGCAGTTCTAATTCTTCTCAGCTCCGCCACTCAAGCGCAACACTACAGTTGGAATTATATGGAAATTGGCTACAGTGATAACGGTTTGGGTAAGGGTCCTACTTTTTCTGTCGCCAGTCATGTGACAGGCAATCTATTTGCCCGTGCAAATCTACTGCGCAACCAACAAAAAACATCGACAAAGCCTATTAATAGCCTTTTTTCATTTTATACGGTCGGCTTTCAATATGGGCTATTGTATGCCGAGGCGGGGGCTAGTCAGTATGATATTTGTTGGTATGCCTGTGTCGGTTATTCGGGCAATCTAGCTATGGCCGGATTGGCTGGGGGTTCGGGCAAGCTTAAAACCAAGATTGGTATGGGTGCCCAAGACATTATGGATCAAAGGTGGTCGATTTTTGAGGCAGATGCGAGCTATGCTTTTAGTGATAACTTAGGTATTAGTTTGGGCATTATGGATCTTGATGAACTGGGGGGCAAGATGACTCAATTTGGCCTAAGGCTTCGTTGGTAAATGACCTTAGTGTTTTAGGTTTATTAATTTAAAAGAGCCGTTGTTGGCTATCACATCAACCTGTTCAAAATATGCCTTAGCTTTATGCTCTAGGGGTATAAAAGTATTGACTACAAACAGAGCTTGGCCAGAACGATTTAGCAAACGCTTGGTCTGGCTAAGAAATTTAATAGCGAGTTGATCGTCCACAGAAAACCCACTATGAAAGGGTGGGTTACATAAAATAGTATCAAATTGTTCGTCTATTTTATCTCCAGCATCAGTCGCCAAAGCGCCCCATTCAATGTCTTTTAATGATTTTAAGTTTTCCTGAACGGCGGATAGGGCGGCGGCATTATTGTCCGTTGCTAGTATACGATTAAAGCCAAATTGGCTAGCGCTATAGGCGATATAGCCATAACCACAGCCCAAATCAAGTAATGACTGGGGTGCATTTTTATATTGGCCTAAAAACTGCGGTAGATGATCGATTAAAAAAGCACTGCCACGGTCAATTTTATCCCAACCAAAAATACCTGGCTTGGATTGCAGGCATAAATCATCACTCAACTGAATCGATCTTAGTTGCGGATAATTTTTATCATTAAGAGGCTCGATTTTGACCGGATTTAGTGCGATAGAAGCAATATAGGCCTTGCCATTTTTTTCTGCATTAACTGGGTCGGCAAATAAATTTCCCGCCTGTTTAACATAGCTTTTTAAGCCATCGTTTTTTTCGCCAGCCAGCAAAAGTGTACCCTTGGGCTTAAGTACTTTTGCAGCCTGATTAATGACATGATGACTGGTAGCGCGTTCTTTAGATACTCGATACAGCAAACCATCAAAACTCGCCGATTGCAGTATGGAAAAATCAAAGTCATTAAAGTGGCAGTTTATATGAGCAAGCTCTGCGGCTTTTACTACATCAATACGATTACTAATAACGGTGATTGAGCGTTGATCAGTATTATTTATCATTGACCAAGCAGTTTTCGGCCAGTTCTCGTCAGCAATAATTAGCCATTGACCGCTGAGTTGAGTTAATCGCTGTATGAGTAGATCAGTTGATTTGTCTGGCGCGCTACTCATTGAATGGATGCAATCTCGTCTTTAGTAAGAGGCCTATAGTCGCCTGGTTCTAAGTCAGGGTCCAATGCAATGCCGCCGATTTGCAAGCGATGAAGACTAATCACTTCGTTGCCCAGTGAGGTCATCATGCGTTTGACTTGGTGGTATTTACCTTCACTGATACTCAGGCGAATATGGTGGTCATCAATAATTTCCATGGTGGCGGGTAGACATCGACGCTTCTCGCCCTCAAGGGCAATACCTGCCTCGAGTTTTTTCTGATAGTCCTCACCCACCGGATTTTCTAGCTCAACCAGATAGATTTTTTTACAGTCTGTTCGCGGTGAGGTGATGATATGGTTCCATTGGCCATCGTCGGTAATAAGCAATAGGCCTGTGGTATCTATATCCAAACGTCCTGCAATCTGAAGCTGTTCATTGCGATGCTCGTAAATAAGATCTATTGCTGTAGGGTTGGAGTGGTCTTTGGTAGCTGATACAACACCAACAGGTTTGTTCATCATAAAATAGCGATCAACCAACAGTGTAATGGGCGAGCCATCAATAGTTATGGTTTGATCTGAGGATACTTTTTGCGAACCGCTAGTAGCTACTTGCTGGTCAATACTGACGTCACCTGCTTTGATTAACCTCTTAGCTAAAGTACGAGATAGATCGGTGGCATTACTAATATATTTATCGAGTCGCAAGTTATTGCCTATTTAAAATTTTTGCAGCCTGAACCGCAAAGTAGGTAAGAATGCCGTCAGCACCGGCGCGTTTAAAGGCGAGCAATGATTCCATAACCGCCTCATCGTTATTCAGCCAGCCTCTTTCAGCAGCGGCACAGATCATGGCATATTCACCGCTGACCTGATAGGCAAAGGTTGGCGCTTTCAATTCATCTTTAACTCGGCGTACCACATCTAAATAAGGCATGCCGGGCTTAACCATAATCATGTCGGCACCCTCATCTAAGTCTAGCGCGCATTCATGAATGGCTTCATCGCTATTAGCGGGGTTCATTTGATAGGTCTTTTTATTGCCGCTGGCCAAACTTGATGCTGAGCCAACTGCATCGCGAAAGGGACCATAAAAGCTAGACGCATATTTTGCTGAATAGGCCATAATCTGTGTATTGGGAAAGCCCTCGTCTTCAAGTGCTTCACGAATGGCGCCAATTCGTCCATCCATCATATCCGATGGAGCCACAATATCAGCACCTGCCTGTGCATGAGAGATAGCCTGTTTGACCATAACCTCAACACTGACATCATTTAATACATACTTAGAGTCTTGATCAATAATGCCATCTTGACCATGGGTGGTAAAAGGATCTAGTGCCACATCGGTTACTACCCCAAGATCTGGCACGCTGGCTTTAATGGCCTTAACTGCTCTTTGGGCAAGCCCATCGGGATTGTAAGCCTCTTCGGCAAGTAATGATTTTTTGTCATTGTCGACTACCGGGAATAGGGCAACAGCGGGTATGCCCAGTTTAAATACTGATTCTGCTTGTTTGACCAATAGATCGATGGAGAGCCGATTAACACCGGGCATTGATTCAACTGCCTGAGACAGGTTATTACCCTCAATAACAAATAGTGGCAGAATAAGGTCATTCACATTGAGCTGAGTTTCACTATTAAGGCGGCGAGAAAAATCCTCACTACGATTGCGCCGCATTCGTGTGTAGGGGAAAGGCCCACGGCTACTTTTTAAGCTCATAATTGCTCCAATTGTGATGTTTTTTTTGGTCTAAACTTTAGTTAGTCTGCGTATCATACGCAAAAATTAACATGGAGGAACCTATGACCATAGCATTTTGGACATTATTAATTGCAATCATGCTACCTTGGCTGATGGCACTCATCAAAAAAACACCCGCAAGCCTACATGGCAAGTACAATAACAGGGCACCACGAGCGAGTGAACAAAATCTTGAAGGAGTCAGTCAGCGTGTCTTATGGGCAGAGCAGAATAGCTATGAGATTTTGCCAGGCTATATTGCCGCTATTTTTGTCTCCTTCCTAGTAGGAGCTGAACAATATTGTATTGATATCTTTGCTTTAATTTTTATAGCGTCGCGTATACTCTATTGTCTGTGTTACATTAAAAACTGGCCCTCATTAAGATCTGCCGTCTGGGTTGTAAGTTTGTTGTGTATCATAGCTATATTCGTTACGTCAGCTTTATAAGGCGTTCTTAACAAGACATTATGTTTAGGGAATAAGGAAATAAAAGTGAATAATATTGAAGAAAATAAAGTTATCGGTGTATTGAATCAAATCATGGAAATGGAGTTATCAGGTGTGGTTCGTTACACCCACTATTCGCTCATGGTCTACGGATATAACCGAATTCCAATTGTCTCTTGGCTAAAATCTAACGCTTTAGAAGGACTTGACCATGCGGGAAGAGCAGGTGAAATGGTCACCATGCTGGGCGGCCATCCTTCTCTTAAAATTGGTGATTTACTAGAAACTAAGAAGCATGATATCGGTGATATTCTAAGAGAAAGCATGGATCATGAGACAGAAACCCTATCGGTTTACTACAGCTTACTAGAGTTAGTACAGGATAAGTCAGTGGTTTTAGAGGAATACGCTAGGGAGATGATTCATGCCGAAGAGCTGCATGTTGATGAAGTCAACAAGATGCTTCGTAACCCAGGCGATATTAAACCTTTTGAAGCGAAGTAATTAACGCTCAACTTATAGCCTTGCAAATGATCGCTCAGCTGCATCCAGTGTAAACTGAATATCTTCGTCACTGTGTGCGGCTGACATAAAGCTAGCCTCGTAAGAGGCTGGCGCTAAGTAGACACCCTCATCAAGCATATGATGAAAAAACTTGGCAAAGCGCTCTGTGTCACAAGCCATTACCTGTTGATAGTGTGTTATTTTCTCTTCTTCACTAAAGAAAAATCCCCACATAGTGCCAACATGATTGCTAGTCATTGGGATCCCTGCTTGAGTGGCTCTTTCTACCAAGCCTTTGACTAATCTATCGGTACGCTCAATCACTGGGTCTAAAAAACCTTCAGCCGAGACAAGCTCAAGGGTTTTTAAGCCTGCTGCCATTGCCACTGGATTACCAGATAGAGTCCCTGCCTGATAAACCGGCCCTAAGGGGGCGATATATTCCATAATTTCTCGTTTGCCGCCAAATGCGCCCACCGGCATTCCGCCGCCAATCACTTTACCTAAGCATATTAGGTCAGCATCAAGATTGTAGTGCCCAACCGCGCCGGTTTGACTGATTCTAAAGCCAGTCATCACCTCGTCGGCAATCAGCAGCGCACCACTGTTTGTGCAGCATTCACGCAGGCATTCCAGAAAGCCTTCCACGGGTGGTACGCAGTTCATATTACCCACCACTGGTTCAAAAATTACACAGGCAATTTGATCGCCAATATCTGAAAAGACTTGATTAACTTGATCAATATTATTGTAAGACAAAGTAATGGTGTGATCGGCTAAACAGTCTGGCACGCCCGGCGAGCTTGGCACACCAAGTGTTAGGGCGCCAGATCCAGCTTTGACCAATAATGAATCTGAATGACCGTGATAACAGCCTTCAAATTTTACAATCTTATCTCTACCGGTATAACCGCGGGCTAATCGGATAGCACTCATGGTGGCTTCAGTGCCAGAGTTAACCATACGCACCATTTCCATACCGGGAACGATAGAGCAAATTTTATCAGCCAGCTTGATTTCTAACTCGGTCGGAGTACCAAAAGATGTCGCTTTATCTAACTGTGTCTTAATCGCTTCTACCACTTGTGGATGGCTATGACCTAACAGCATGGGCCCCCAAGAGAGAACATAGTCCACATAGCGCTTATCATCCGCATCGAACATGTAGGCCCCACTAGCACGCTCAAAAAAAACTGGTGTACCGCCAACCGCTCGAAAAGCTCTTACGGGTGAATTCACACCACCCGGAATATGCTTTTGTGCCGCCGCAAAAAGCGCTTCAGATTTTGAGATTTTATTGCCAGAGGTATTTTGGGACATGGTTGTTTCCTGAGTTAATTTGATCAAGCCTAGTTTTTAGTCTTGCTTCAGCCTTACGCGAATGATTTGTAACTAGATTAGCCCTAGCCTCTAAAAAGGTTTAACAATAACTAAAATTACAATGACTACCATAAACAAAACTGGCACCTCATTAAAAAAACGAAAGTAAACATGTGTTTTTTGGCTACTGTCATTGGCTAGCTTTTTCATGTGCCCTAAGCACATATGGTGATAGCCAATCAGAAGTACGACTAATAGTGTCTTAAGGTGAAACCAGCCTTGGCTAATGTATGCCTGAGGTGCCATAGACACAAGCCATATTCCCAATACAACGGTCGCTATCATTGATGGATTAGCAATTCCACGATAGAGCTTACGCTCCATAAGCTTAAAGCGCTCAATGCTAACTGTATCATCTGCCATTGCGTGGTAAACAAAAAGACGAGGCAAATAAAATAAAGCCGCAAACCAGCAGATTACGGCCATTAAATGAAATGCGAGCACCCATTGATACATCTGTTTCTCCAGTAACTAAATAGTTATTAAACGCTATTATTATCTGATTAGACTCATTTACTGCTATTATAGAGGTCTAAGTTTAATCTGGATATTTAAAAAGCGAGGCTATGGTGATAAAAGTTGGAATTGTAGGGGGAACAGGCTACACAGGCGTAGAATTGTTGCGTCTTCTGGCGGGCCATCCAAGCACAGAATTAGTAGCGATTACTTCAAGGTCAGAGAAGGGCAAACCTGTGTCTGCGTTATTTCCTAACCTTAGAGGCATTGTTGATATGCCCTTTACTGAGCCGACGGTTGCCAATTTAAAGCACTGTGATGTGGTATTTTTTGCAACGCCCCATGGCGTAGCGCAAAGCCTAGTGCCTGAAATTCTTGCAGCGGGTATCCGAGTTATAGATCTTTCCGCAGACTTTAGAATTAGGGATATCGATATCTGGGAAAAATGGTATGCCCAAGATCATACGGCACCAGAATGGGTGGCTGAAGCTGTCTATGGCCTACCGGAATTTAATCGAGATGATATTGCCAATGCCAAGCTAGTTGCATGCCCCGGCTGTTATCCAACCAGCGTTCAGTTGGGCTTAAAACCTTTGCTAGAAGCTGGCGCTATTGATGTTTCCGATATTATTGCTAACTCGGCCTCAGGGGTCAGTGGTGCAGGCAAGCAGGCTAATGTGGCAAACTTATTGTCTGAAGCAGGCGATAACTTTAAAGCTTACGGTGTATCTGGCCATAGGCATCAGCCAGAAATTGAGCAGGGGCTTGCCGATATGGCAGGCGAGCCTGTGGGTTTGACCTTTGTGCCCCACTTACTGCCTATAATTAGAGGTATTCACAGCACTCTTTATGTCGACCTTAAACAGGACATAGACGTTCAAGCGCTGTATGAACAACATTATTCTAGTGAGCCCTTTGTCGATGTATTGGCGCCCAATAGTTACCCAGAAACCAAAACAGTGCGAGGTTCTAATTTTTGTCGCATTGCACTTCATAGGCCGGGCAATGGTAAAAAGCTAGTGATTTTAGTGGTCGAAGATAATTTGACCAAAGGTTCCTCAGGTCAGGCGCTACAGTGTATGAATATAATGTTTAGCCTAGATGAAAGTACTGGCCTATCAATGCCGGCATTGATGCCCTAATGTCCCAGCGTCACCCGCTGATTATTCATTTTAAAACTAGCCAGCTATTGTGGTTAATAGCTGGTATTGTTTTTTTGCTCGCGACTGTTTTGTGGGTAGGATTTTTTTATGGCGATAAAACTTATACTGATGATCAAGAGTATATTGGTGAGCTTGAGACAGGCCGCGAGTTACTCTCAGAAAAATTATTGGCCAGTCAGCAGGCACTGGTAGCGTTAGATTTAACCGCGAAAATTGACGCGGCCGCCCTTGAGCAGACTCGTCTGCAGTTGGTGGACATGCAAAAGAAAGTTTATCGTCGTGATCAGGAACTTAAGTTATATCGAGAAATGCTGCAAGATAATAGTCAATCTACGGGACTTTCAGTGGGTGATTTGCGCATAGAGAAAGTTGTCGAGAGACTATTTCAGTATCATTGGGTAGTGCAACAAAAAACCCATGAAGCCAAAAATTTGCAGGTAAATGCTAAAATCTGGGTCATAGGAATACAAGATGGAAAGAAAAAAATCTTACCATTGAGCGAAATAGATGCAGAAATAGATGATTTGCCTATACAATTAAGTTTGAAGTACTTCTCTATTAATCGGGGCCTTGTAGAATTACCAAAAGGCTTTAGCCCTGAATTTATGAGAATATCCCTTAGGTATCCATGGATTAAGAAGCCTCAATTTGATAAGAAATTTGTATGGCAAGTACAGGAGTAGGATTTTTTGTTTAAGAAAATTAATGCAGGATTAGCAACTATGGCAAGTGATGCAACTACACTGATCTCTCAGGGTACGGAGCTATCGGGTGATATTTCGTTTAGCGGAACCCTTGAAATTTTAGGGACTGTAAAAGGAAATATTGTTTCAGAACAAAAGGATGCGCGAGTGCGTGTGCTTCATGGTGGTTCGGTTGAAGGGGACCTAAAGGCAGCAATTATTGAGGTCAATGGCTCAATAAAAGGCAATATATATGCTTTAGATCGTCTTTGCTTGGAACCAAACTGTAAAGTTACGGGTAATATTCATTATAGTAATATGGAAATGCGAACAGGCGCACAGCTTATTGGTTCTTGCAATTATCAGCAGATGACGCCGCCTAAAGAAATATCATCGCAGACTGCAGTAAAGAGTGAAAAAGTGAAAGAAATTCGCAACAACAATCAGCAGGCCCTTGATAAACAGTGGCAATAGTCCCGCGGATAATTTAAAGCTAGGCTCTTGGAGCAAGTATGTCAGTTATTGAAACATTTACACCTTCTGCGTTAAACGTTACTGCAGGCGCAGTGGCGAAGGTGAGAAGTCTTAGAAAAGAAGAAGATAACCCTCAACTGATGTTGAGGGTATATGTCACTGGTGGTGGCTGTTCAGGTTTTCAGTATGGATTTTCTTTTGAAGATAGCATGGCTGAAGACGATACGCCGGTAGCAAAAGATGGAGTAACTGTTCTTATTGACTCCCTTAGTTATCAGTACTTGGCGGGGTCAACCGTTGATTATGAAGAAGGATTAATGGGTTCAAAATTTGTAATCACCAACCCAAATGCTTCAACCACCTGTGGCTGCGGTGCTTCATTTACTATCTAACAGGTGTTTCACAATAATTCGATTTATTTAGGGCAGGTATAAGCCACCTAAAACAGTCTGTTTTTTCGCGCCTGTTACCTCTAATAGATTGCCATATTGATGATCGAGGCGTTGTTTGGCGAGCCATGCAAAGGCACAGCCCTCAACTAGATTGGCAGCTATACCAAGAGGTTCTGTGGTTTTCACTTCTGCAAGTCGCCTTGATAGCTTGGTCATTAATTCATTATTGTAAGCACCACCCCCGCAGACATAGACTTCATCTACCGCTATTTCTAAATTTAATATTGCGTCACAAATAGTGTCTGCTGTTAGGCTAAGCAGCGTCGCCTGAATATCCTGAGGTGCCAATTCAGAAAATTCAGCAAGTTGTTCTTCTAGCCAATGATGATTAAACAATTCTCGCCCAGTGCTTTTTGGTGCCGGTCGAGAAAAGAATTCACAGGTTTTAAAATGTTGTAATAAGGACGGGTGGGCCTCACCACTAGCAGCCCAATCGCCATTGTGGTCATAGCTCGTACCAATATGGATTTGACTCCATAAATCCATCAGCAGATTACCTGGCCCGGTATCAAATCCACCACAGAGGCCGTTAATGGGTAGAATGCTAATATTACTAATGCCGCCAATATTGACGATAACCCGATTAACTTTATCATTTGCAAAAGCATATTGGTGAAATGCTGGCACCAGTGGGGCGCCTTGACCACCATAGGCCATATCCTTACGCCGAAAATCTGCCACAACAGGTATTCCGGTCTCAGCAGCCAGTATATTGGCATCACCAATTTGAATGCTGTAGGGAGTATTGCTTAAAAAGTCAGCGCAATGGCGAATAGTCTGGCCATGACAGCCAATAGCACTAACTTGAGAAGCTTTAAGCTGCGCTTTATTTAATAGAGATAAGCAAGTTCGTGCGTAAAGCTTACCAAGCCTATGATCAGTTTCACCGAGTAATTGCACACTATCTTTTGGCGGGCTACATAAATCTAGAATTTGTTGTTTTAAATCCTGTGGTATAGGTTCGCTATGGGAATTAATTAGTTCAAAGCCATCGGCATTAAACCTTACAGCAACGGCATCTACAGCATCAATGCTAGTGCCAGACATCAGTCCGAAATAGATGTTAGATGAATTCATAGAATTACCTTTTACCTATTTATGGCAAGTTGGGTAGCCTGCCGATTTTCATTGAGTTGCTCAAGTAGCGCGATAGCCATTTTAGTAAACCTAGTTTTTTCCGAATCTGATATAGGGTTGGCTTTCGGAAGCGACACGGTTCTAGGATTGCGATGTACGCCATTGACCAAAAATTCATAATGCAAATGAGGGCCGGTTGCGTAGCCCGTTGAGCCAACAGTGCCAATAACTTGGCGCTGTTTTATCATTTGCCCAGTGCGGACCTTCTTGCGATGAAGATGAATATACTTGGTAGTATAAGTTTGCCCGTGTTGTATAAATACATAGTTGCCATTAGCTCTAGTGTAGCCAGCTTCTGTGACTCGGCCATCGCCACTGGCATACACTGGGGTTCCTCTAGGGGCGGCATAGTCGACGCCACGATGAGCTTTTATTTTTTTATGAATGGGATGCTTGCGGCGAAGATTAAAGCCGGAGCTAATGCGAAAGATATCCAGAGGCGTCCGCAAGAAAGCTTTGCGCATACTTAAGCCCTCGGGGGTGTAGTAGCTTGTTTGGCCTTGACTGTTTTTGTAGCGAACAGCCTTATAGGTTTTGCCGCGGTTGGTAAAAGAGGCCGCCAGAATGTTGCCAGCATCTAGACGTTTTCCGTCAATATAGCGCTCCTCAAATAGTAGAGCGAAATGATCACCTTTGCGGATATCAAAGACAAAATCGATATCCCAGCCAAATATATTGGCAAGTTCCATCACAGTTTTATCCGGCATTTTGGCTTTCTTGCCGGCCAAATAGAGTGACTCGTCGATGATGCCCTCTCTGTAACTTTTAATCACTTCAGGTTTGCGAATTACATGTTTGGACTGATATTCATCTTTATCGACGGTAAAGCTATAGATGTCTAGGGGAGTTTTCTCATAGTGCATTTCAAGTAACTTGCCCGTGGCATCTAGGCCAAAGCGAAGAACCTCGCCAGGAAATAAATTGAGTAGTGACTTGCCCTCTGTTGCTTGGGAAATGCGATAAACATCTAAATCATCGAGGCCGGCTCGATAAAATAAGGTTGAAAGATTATCCCCTGAAGCAACAATTTGTTTTTTCCAGTTGATATAAATATCAGCTGCCTGAACTGGGAACTCATCTTTGTGGGTAAAGTGATTGTCCAGATTTAGCGTTTCACGAATGGGCTGATCACCAGATAGGCTATCGGGTCTGGGGTCAAAAGCTACCGCCAACACAAATGCCAGAATACCAATAGAAGCAAGGCCGCGCCGAGCAATCAGCTTGATCACCAAAGGGCGCAAGAGATAAAAAGTGTGTTGCCAGCGGCGCATAACAGGGTTCCAACTTAAATCCAGAAATGGATTCTAGCTCGAATAAACAATAACTTACAATAATAGGATAGGGTTTAACCTATTCAAAGAGGGCTTAATTTGTGTTTAGGTTACTTAAAAAAACAGTCTGCTGATAGGCTACCTAAAGCAAGATGAATGACATAAAATGTTGTAATTGATCGACCAATCTGTACAGTGATCGCTTCTTAAATTGACCAGTTTAGATTTTAAATAATGAAACATACCGGACAGCAACTTATACAACAGCTACAGTCTCGAGATTTAGTCGCACAAATTTCTGGAGACCAAGAACTGCAATCCCATCTCGATCAGCCCCGAGCAGTTTACTGTGGGTTTGATCCTACGGCAGACAGTTTGCATCTGGGGCATCTAGTCCCGCTCTTAGTGCTCAAGCGATTACAAGAGGCTGGGCATACCCCTATTGCATTAGTTGGGGGTGCAACCGGATTGATTGGTGATCCAAGTTTTAAAGCTGATGAGCGCAAGCTTAATTCACCGCAGGTCATCGCTGGCTGGGTCGATAAGATTAAAGCTCAGGTCAGTCAGTTTATTGATTTTGATTGTGGCGATAACTCTGCCGTTGTTGCCAATAACTTAGATTGGACGGCTGAACTAAGTGCGCTAGACTTCCTGCGCGATGTAGGCAAGCACTTCTCTGTTAATAGCATGATTGCAAAAGAGTCGGTAAAACAGCGTATCGATAGAGAAGGCTCTGGTATTTCATTTACCGAGTTTTCCTACTCTTTATTGCAGGGGTTAGATTTTGCAGAGCTCAATAAACAGCACAACTGTACTTTGCAGGTAGGGGGCAGTGATCAGTGGGGTAATATTGTGGGTGGTATTGACTTAGCGCGCCGCCGAAATCAAGCCCAGTGTTTTGGTTTAACTGTGCCCTTGATTACAAAGTCAGATGGCACCAAATTTGGTAAGACTGAAGCGGGTGCAGTATGGCTTGATCCTAAAAAAACCTCACCCTATAGTTTTTATCAGTTCTGGCTCAATGTGGCGGATGCCGATGTTTATAAGTTTCTTAAGTACTTTACATTCTTATCGATTGAAGAAATTGATGAAATAGAAGTCCAAGACGCCAGTGCGCAAGGGCGACCCCAGGCTCAGGGTATTTTGGCACGTGAAGCAACAGAGTTAGTCCACGGTAAGCAAGGGCTTGATGCAGCTTTGCGAATTACTGGTGCTCTATTTAGTGGTGAGTCCAGTGATCTATCAGAACAGGATTTACAGCAATTAAGTCAGGATGGCCTGCCAAGCGCCTCATTAGCACAACAAGAATTATCCCAAAAACCACTCACCCAGCTGTTTGTCGATGTAGGGATGGTTAAAGCGGGCCGTGAAGTTAAAGATGCATTGGGTCGAAACTCGGTCATTATTAACGGAATACCTATTGGCAGCGAGGATAATATGAGTGCCGAGCAACTATTTAGTGCCAATAATGCACTTTATGGCCGATTCTTTTTGGTGAGATTAGGTAAGAAAAAATACCATCTTTTTGAGCTTTAATGGCGAAAAAATAGCCAACCGAAAAATAAATCAAAATAATCACAAATTCTTGTTGACAGTCTCGTGCTGGTCTGTAGAATGCGCGCTCCCAACAGAGAGGTTGAGGCGAAAAATTTTCACTAAAAACCTCTAGCGAAAATAATGTGAATTATTTCACTTTTGACTGTTGACAATGGGGCCGCTATCTATAGAATACGCACCCCGCTCAGATGAGCGAATGTTCTTTAAAAAAGTAATCAAGCAATGCGTGTGGGCACTTGCAAATTGATAGAGATATTTAAATATCATAAGCAAGTGACTCATCGATTCATTTATGAATATGTTAAGTTTAATGTTTATGAGCCGAGATTTTGAATAGTAAAGCTGGTTTTAGCGTAACTATTCCCTCTCCTTAATTGGCGAGGTTAAAAGATTGAACTGAAGAGTTTGATCATGGCTCAGATTGAACGCTGGCGGCAGGCCTAACACATGCAAGTCGAGCGCGAAAACACTTCGGTGTGAGTAGAGCGGCGGACGGGTGAGTAATGCTTGGGAATCTGCCCAGTA
>JAQWIR010000012.1 GCA_029248755.1 Porticoccaceae bacterium | reverse complement strand
AGCAAGATCAGGGTGTTGCCTGTGATATTTATTGCCCGGGCTTTCAGCCCTATCAGGAGGCACTAAACGATCTAAAGAACTTATCGACGGCTGATAATCTTTGTATTATTGCTTTAGATTCGGTCACTAATCCACAAAATTTAGGCATGATTATTCGCAGTGTTACCGCCAGTCCTGCCTATGGCTTGCTACTCCCCTCTAAGGGCAGTGCCGCTATTTCACCACTGGTTATTAAAGCCAGTGCCGGGACAGCATTTAAGGGTAATATATTGTCTTGTGATGATTTAGAAGATTCATTGAAAGAATTTCAAAAACGTGGCTTTAAGCTCTGCACATTAACCTCACATAATGCCACGCCCATAAAGGATTTCAGCGCCAAAGATCCCATAATATTTATTCTTGGCAACGAAACCCATGGCGTTCGTCAAAGTATTATGGATATGAGTGATTACCGCATTAGTATTCCTATGGAGAATGGGGTTGAATCACTGAATGTTGCAGTGACCGCGGCACTGGTAGCCTTTAATCTTTAACTGAGCGCACACTTTTAACATGCCAAAGTGGTGAGCGAAGTGCTGTGAAAATAGATATAGCCAAGGTGATCCATGCTATGGCAAAGAATGCTTGTCGTAATCCTATCCACTCAACGGTTAAACCACAAACTAACGCACCCAATGGCGCCCCGCCGTATAGGCATAACTGATAAATAGAGGCTGCTCGAGAACGCATATTATCCGGGACTTGGTTGTGCAGAATCGTCCGCCCCAGAGTCATTGATAGTCCTGAAAAAACACCCCAAATATAGATTAATGGAAACAATAACCAGAGTGAAGGTTTGAGTGCTATAAGAGCGACTAGAGTCCCTCGAACTAAAAAGCTCAATACCATTAACCTGCCGGCTTTTAAGAACATATTTGCCAGGTTCATAACCCCCAAATTGACGGTGATAATACCTAGGGTAAAAACAATTTGTAATGCGGCATATAGGGTCGCTCCACCACCATAAAGCTGCTTGGCAATGAGTGGAACGCCAACTAGATAAACCCCGAAAGCAAGAAACCCTGTGGCAAACACTATAAAGACTAAATGTAGTAAGCTTTTATTGTCTTTAAACAACTCTAACCCTTGTTTTAATTCATTAATAAGGTTTTTAAATGAGGATTTTGGTTTTGGCGACTGTATGTCTTCAATTTCTGGCATCAAAGGATGGCATCGTCTTATGAAAATGGAGCTTAAAAGAAAGACCAGTAATTGGAAACACAGCAAATGAAGAGGATCGACAATATCTAGTTGCCCTGCGACGAGAAACCCGGCTCCCTGAGCAATAAATTGAACCACCATTACCTTTGCGACTGCCTGATGCATTAACTCAGGTGCGGCATAACCTAAGAGACTCTCTCTGGCCGGCTGAACAAAAGCAGTAATAGTGCCAAATAACGTTCCAAAAATTAGTAACTGTGTAAAAGTAACACTACCCGTCCAAAACAGGATAGATAAACCACCCACCGGAATAAAATACAGCAAATACAGGAGTGATAGCCAACTGCCGCGGTGTAACCGATCTGATACTACGCCCCCGGGAAGAACAAATAATAAACTGGGTAATAAAACTGCCAATTGAGCGAGACCTAAGTAGCTGGGAGACAATTCTAGAACCCCAACAACAAGCCAAGGATACAGTACTTTTTGTAGGCCCATAGCTAGGTTACTAAGACCAATAGTGATCAGAAAATAGCGAAATGAAAACGATTGAATGGACACTTATTTATGTCGTCCACGTATTTTTGAAAAGGCCCAGCCAAGCAGTGCAGTAGGTATTAGGATAATAATTAGCCCCGCTAATATATAGACAAAATTTTGCATAATTGTATCTACGGACAGCGAGTAGTTTTTTATCATTATTAACAAAAATAATCCGCAGGCTAGCATGGAGATAATCCAAGTCGAGCGCATTTTAATCAGGCTTTTTGATTGGCTCATAAATTATATTAGCACCCTGAATTAAAGATTTTCTAAAAAAGCGATTAGGGATTCTTCGGTGAGTATCTGAATATCCAATGCCTGTGCTTTGTTAAGTTTTGAACCTGCTCCCGGGCCTGCAACTACAGCATGAGTTTTTGCAGAAACACTACCTGCTACCTTTGCGCCAAATTGCTGCAAGCGATCTTTGGCTTCAGCGCGACTCATTACCGCTAGGGTTCCGGTCAAAACCCATGTCTGTCCTTTTAGAGGCAACGACTGTGCTGTTTGATCTATATCTTTCCATTGCACACCAGAGTTTCTTATGGCCTCAACAATAGAGAGGTTATCTGGATTTCTAAAAAAATCGACTATATGCCTTGCTACTATGGGGCCAACATCTTCTACCTCAAGTAATTGTTCTGCAGATGCCGCGATAACTTTATCTAAAGTGCCGAAGTTATTGGCTAATGTTTGCGCAGTTGCCTCACCTACTTCTCTAATGCCAAGTGAAAATAGAAATTTGGGTAGAGTTGTTTGCTTGCTAGTTTCAATGGAATTAAGTAGATTTTCCGCTGATTTTTGTGCCATTCGCTCAAGATTAATGAGCTTCTCAAGTTTGAGCTCATAGAGATCGGCTACTGAGTAGATCAAATCATTATCGACCAATGCATCAACTAGTTTATCCCCTAGTCCATCAATATCCATGGCCTTTCTCGAAGCGTAATGCTTGATCGCTTCTTTGGTTTGTGCCCCGCAGAACAATCCTCCGGTGCATCGTGCCACTGCCTCGCCTTCTATCCGCTTAACACTGGACTGACAGACAGGACAGCGTTCGGGGAACACGATGGGCTGGGCACCCTCCGGGCGCTTTTCCACAACCGCTTTAACAATTTGTGGAATGACGTCTCCCGCACGACGAACAATGACTGTATCGCCAATACAGACGCCTAGACGATTTATCTCGTCGGCATTGTGAAGTGTGGCATTACCCACTGTGACTCCACCGACAAATACTGGCTCTAATCGAGCCACTGGTGTTACTGCACCGGTGCGCCCTACTTGAAACTCAACATCTAACAAGCGAGTCATTTCCTCTTGTGCAGGAAATTTTCGGGCAATAGCCCAACGTGGTGCCTTGGCAACAAACCCCAAGCGCTGTTGAAGTTTAAAGTCATTTACTTTGTAAACAATGCCATCAATGTCATAGTCTAGCTCATCTCGAAGCTTAGCTAATTGTTGATAGTATTCTTCAAGGGCCTCTATACCCTCTACTTGCTTGATATGCTGATTAATTTTAAACCCCAGAGTACCGAGCATATTTAGCATGGCAAAATGGCTATCGGGTTTTTGATCGCCCTGATATTGACCGACACTGTAAGCACACATCTCCAATGGACGGGTGGCGGTAATTTTAGAGTCTAACTGTCTAAGGCTACCTGCCGCTGCATTGCGCGGATTTACAAAGGGTTTATCACCTGACTCAAGCGCCTTTTTATTAAAATGATTAAACCCATCCCGCGGCATATATATTTCACCACGTACTTCTAATAACTCTGGGAAAATATCGCCATGCAAACTTAGAGGAATACTTTTAATGGTGCGAACATTGGCCGTTATATCTTCTCCAATACTGCCATCACCCCTTGTTGCACCTCTTACAAGCATACCCTTTTGGTAGATTAGGCTTACTGCAACACCATCCAATTTTGGTTCGCAGGCATAAATTAAATTCTGGCTTGAATCGAGATTGATACGATCTTTTATTCGGCGATCAAAATCTATCATTTCTTCATCAGAAAATGCATTATCCAAGGACAACATCGGGACTTCATGTCTTACTTGCGAAAAGCTATCTAAAGCCATACCTCCAACCCGCTGGCTGGGAGAATCTGGGGTGCGAAGCTGGGAATACTGCTGTTCTATAGCTTGTAGTTCACCCATTAAACGATCGTAATGACTATCTGGAATCGATGGGTCATCTAGTACGTAATAGGCGTGATTATGCTGATTGAGTTCGCTTTTTAGGCGCAGGTAACTCTGGTGAACATCTTCTGGAATGTTTAGCATGGCGCTATCGCAACTTTAACCGCTGCGCTCCTGAAAAAGTACCGCTTGCTGTGCACGATGTCGATAGTGATCGATAGTTTGCTTGGTCATTGAACTGCGAGTTTCATCCATAATATTAAGTTGCAGTTTCTCTGCCATTTGCTGAGCTACATCCATCATTAGATCAAAAATTTCACTGGGCTTATCTAAGTCGGAAGGTGCCATAAACAGGGTAACGCCTACCAGTTCTTGCTGACTGATATTATTTAAGTCAAATGTCCCGGGATTAAGTAGATTAGCCATACTAAACAAAACAGGGCCTGAGCCATCTTGGTTAGTATGACGATGAAATATTTTCATATTGCCATAGCGTAAACCTAAAGAAACTGAGGTATCCAATAATAACTGACCATTACATACTTGATCTTTAGCAGTCATAAGATGAATTATTAAAACTTCTGGGGATTCAGCTTGCTCTTCTTCAATTTCTACAGCCTGCTTTTCAGGTGCAGTTATAATATTTATTGGCGTAACTTCTTGTTCAATTGGCGCATCATCCCAGTTGAACTTGCCCTGCTTTGGCTGCTCAAAAAGTGACTTTTGTTTTTCATTTTCAATAGGTGCAGAGTAGTCATCATCTCGAGTGCCAACAACACGCGCACCACCTGATGGAAATTGGCTATCTGAAAAGGGATCTTCTTCATACTCAAAACGTGAGCTGCGGTTAATATCGCGAGAAGACATTTGCAAATTTTCATAGCGACTGCGTTTTTTTCGTCGCAGAATATCGAGAACAATAGCCAGAAAAACCATCGTAGTCACTGCAATCACTATCGTTTTTGGTTCAAAGTAATCCATAGATAAAGAATACTCTAATTGCTCTCGTTAATGCCACTCATTGTAGCTGAATAGAGGTATTATGCTCCTGCTAATTCAGCCGCTTGGTTTACATCTACCGTTACCAGACGTGATACACCTGGTTCATGCATGGTGACACCCATCAATTGATTGGCCGCCTCCATTGAAATCTTATTATGTGAAATAAAGATAAACTGTACCTGATCTGACATTTCTTGAAGCATTGAAGCATAGCGTCCCACATTGGCATCATCCAGAGGCGCATCCACCTCATCGAGCATACAAAATGGGGCTGGGTTAAGCTTAAAGATCGAAAACACCATAGCAATAGCTGTCAATGCTTTCTCTCCACCTGAAAGCAAATGAATCGAGCTGTTTTTCTTGCCCGGCGGTCGAGCCATAAGTGCCACACCAGCATCAAGAAGATCATCACCAACCATTTCAAGGTAGGCATGACCGCCACCAAATAACTTTGGAAATAATTCTTGGATATGAGTATTTACAAACTCGAAGGTATCTTTAAATTTGGTTCTGGTTTCGCGATCGATTTTTTGTATTGCATTACGCAAGGTTGTAAGTGCTTCTTCTAGTTCATTATTTTGCTGATCGAGATAATCTTTGCGCTCAGATTCCAATTTATATTCATCAATTGCCGCTAAGTTAATTGGCCCTAAGCGCTGAATTCTATTAGCCATCACTTGCAGGTTTTCTTCCCAATCGACAATAGCCGAATCTTCATCAAGTGTTTCTAGTAACTCGGCAAGAACACCCTGCTTCTCATTAATTTGGCTTTCAATGGTTCCGCTTAGGGTTGTAATTTCTTGGGCAGAAAGTCTTTGCTGTTCAAGTTTACCCTGCGCCTTTTGAGTTTCTTGCTCCAACTCACCGCGGGTTTTTTCTTGTTCGCGCATTTGGAATTCGACGGCTTCAACAGCGGCGCGCGCCTCAGCCAGGGTTTCTTCCACGGCTAACCGAGAAGATAGTGCAGATTCAAGCTCAACTTTATGGTTTTCTGAAGGGTCTTCTTTAATATTAAATGCCGCTTTTAACTGTTCACGACGTTCACTCAAGCGCTCAACCTGAACCTGAAGACGCGAAATACCTTCACGAACCGATTCTAACTGAGTGGTTAAAGAACGTTGGCGCATCTCTAGATGTTGTCGCTGACTGCGGTCCTGATCGGCAGTTTGACGGCTACTATCTAGCTCGGATCTGTATTGGTCGCGCTTTTGGACCAATTGTTCTCGCTGTTGGCTATCGACATCCATTTTTTCAATAGCTTGCTCCAATGTCTTACGCGCTTCGGATAGATTTTGAGTCTCAGTTTTTGCTTGGCCCTCAACCTCTGCTAATTCTGTTTCAGCTCTTTGTTTACGTGCCTTAAACTGCTCAATCTGCACTTCAAAACCGCTTAACTTTGAACGCAGATCAGTATATTTATTTTGTTGTTCTGTATGCTGTGCATCAAGTTCTTGTCGGCTCTGCTCAAGCTGTTTAAGTGATACTTCATTTTTAGAACGCTTGGACTCGAGTTCGCCAACTTGTTTATTGGTTGTAGAAAGCTGCTGTTCAATCTGTTCAAGCTCTTGCTTGCGTTGTAAAAATCCTGCGGTGGCGTCTTTATCGCGGGCAACTCGCAACCAGTTATTACCCAGCCATATACCCTCTGGAGTTACCACCGATTCTACCGCACTTAATTTTGACTGAAGGGTTAAGGCTTCAGCCAAGTTATCTACGGCATAAATATTTGCCAAAAGACCATCAATGCCATCTGCCTTAACTAGATCACTGAGTAATCGGCCTTTACTGGCGGAATTTTTTGCACCAGTTCCTTTACTAATTAATAGCAATTCGCCTTTTTTAAAATCATCTAGCAAATCAATGCTGGCAACTACATCGTCTACTGCAATTGCCTGTAAATAACTGCCTAATACCGTTTCCACAGCAAGTTCCCAGCCCTTAGCAGGAACCAATGAATCAGCTAATCTAGGCTTATTTGCTAATCCTTTGTCAGCTAACCACTTTTTCTCAGAGTCATCGCCTTTGGCCGCCTGTTGTAGCGCCTCTAGAGAAGCCTCGCGACCTTTTAAAGTCTGCTGCTGACTACGCAGGCTATCGTAATCATCACTGGTTTTCTTTTCTTGCTCTCGCAACGTTTGAATCTGCGCTCTATGATCTTGACGTTGCGCTTCAATCTTAGCTCTCGTTGTTTCAACTTCGGTTAAATCAGACTGAACCTGTGCCATCTCTTTTTCAGCAGGACTGGCCTGAAAGCTACTCACCTCAGTGGATAACGCAGTGCGACGCTCATCAAGTCGACGTAAAAGTTGTTCGATATGTTGAATTCGAGATTGCTGAACTTCGGCCTGCTGACGGGGATCTGAGGCTGCTTGAGTAAATTCATCCCAAGATTGCTGCCACTTTTGCATAACAGCCTCAGCCGTTTGCAATAATTCTGATGATGCTTTTTCTGCCTCAGAGGCTTTAGCTAATAGCGGTTCAAGTTCGACTTGCTCAGCCTCCCAGCCCGCTGCTTTTTGTTTGTCGCTATTTAAATGCTGATCAGCCTCGCTAAAATTATGCTCCGTTTGCTGAAGATCTTTATCCAATTCTTGTGCGCGCTGTTGGGAATGTTCAATTGCTTGCTCTAAGCGGGCAACTTCGCCACCAATTTTATAAAAATTAGCCTGAATTTCATTAAATGAATCACTGGTTTGAGTAAAATCAGATCGAAGTTTTTCAATAGCTGTATCGCAAGCGCTTCTTGCGGTTACAAGCTTTTCATGCTCCAACTCCAGTTTACCAATAATTTGCTTTTGCTGTTGACCAGACTGGTCATAATCGCGCCATCGCAATGCTAATAATTCAACCGTTAACTGGCGCTCTTGTTTCTTGTACTCGGCGTATTTTTCCGCGGCCTTTGCCTGGCGTTCTAAACGACCTAATTGTCTTCCCAACTCGTCGCGGATGTCGGTCAGACGCTCAAGGTTTTCCATGGTGCGATTGATGCGCGACTCAGTATCTCTTCGCCGCTCTTTATATTTAGATATACCCGCAGCTTCTTCAATATAAACACGTAATTCATCGGGCTTTGATTCAATCAGGCGCGAGATCATTCCCTGCTCAATAATCGCATAGCTTCGTGGACCTAGACCTGTGCCCAAAAAGATATCGGTAATATCTCGACGACGACACTTATTACCATTTAGATAATAATTTGCAGAGCCATCTCGAGTCACCTTGCGTTTAATTGCAATTTCATTATATGAAGCGTACTCGCCAACAATACGTCCATCAGAGTTATCAAATACTAATTCAATAGATGCCTGACCTACGGGTTTTCGAGCACCAGAACCATTAAAGATAACATCAGACATCGACTCGCCACGCAGATTCTTGGCTGAGCTTTCGCCCATCACCCAGCGCACCGCATCGATAATATTTGATTTGCCACAACCGTTGGGACCGACAACCGCGCACAGATTACTGGGAAACTGAGCGTTGGTGGGGTCCACGAAAGATTTGAACCCTGCTAATTTTATTGATTTAAGCCGCATTTATAGGTCGTTTTTTTGGTCAATTTTGTTCGCCATTTTTGATGGCTAGAGGGTATTCTACACAGTATAAGCATCAGGCAAAACCATTTATCCAATTTTATGACAGAAATATGAGGTGGATTATAAAGTGTGCTTAATTAGACGAAAAAATAGTAATAAATTGAGTCTTTATTGATACTTAATTTGTATTTACTAGACGAGAGATTTTTAGACTTAAGGGTTGTTCTAAGTCCAGTAAATCAATGCCACTTATTGAGTGCTCCCAATCTCCGACCTGTGGAGTGGCAGAACCTGATTGAGAAAGCCTTGCCACCGCTTTAACCTCATTGACTGTCGACAGGTTATAGCCCGCCATCACCGCATCGGCGTTAGTGAGAGTAATGGTTAAAGGTAAATCCCCTGCTCTTAGCTTTCTGGCGGCCAATGGCATGGGCGCACCAGAGGTGGCAACCAATGCCACAAAAACACTTTGCTCTAGATTAAAGTCTATAGATTTGTCGATACTGACTAAGATCTCGATCTGCGGTGATGACAACTGTTCTTGTGGCTCAACACCTAAACGCTTTTGCGCTCGAGTAATACCGGCTTTTAAAGCTTTTACAGTTGCAGATGTTTGATCCATTTGCCTTTGTGCCTCTTGCCAATAGGTAATAGCTAACTGCCATTGCTGATTTTCAAAAGACTGGATGCCTTTTAAGCCCAATACCGTTGGGTTAGATGAATCTGTAGCAAAAGCCTTGTCTAGGGCTGATAGCACCTCATCAGTAAATTGACTATTGGCTAGCATAAACTGTATTTCTGCATATTGACCCAATAAAAAGCCATCATCGGGACTCAGCTTTATAGCTTGAGAATAATTATATTTAGCGGCGGCTAAATCATTTTTCTGAATGGCACGTTTAGCTAAAAGTATCCAGTAGTAGATATTGTCCGGGCGTTGCTCGGCTCTTTTTTCAATGGCTGCGTAAAGCTCCATTTGTAACTCAGCAGATTGCTGGATGTCGGTAGGCTCTGAGGCCTGCTTAATAAGCTCAACAATACGCTGATCAGCCGATGCGCCAACATAGTGATAAAACCCAAAACTAAATAGTGGTAATAACAAGAGTAGCGCCGGCAATAACCAAGCAGCCTGTTTATTCTCTAGAATAATCGCTCGTTGGGCTTCGGGATTCTCAGTATTATTAAGTAGTAACTGTTTGGCCTCAGTTAACAATTGCTGATACTGAGTTTGATCTATTTGTTTTTGACTTAATTGACTGTCTAGCTGAGATTGCTGATCATGAAATATTTGCAAATTAGCGTCTAACGCTTCGCCTTTTTCGATTTGATCCCTTCTAACGAAAGGATAAATTAAAAATACAGTAGCAAGTATTAACAGGCATGCTATAAGTAGCCATAAGATCATGATTGCTCGTCCTCACCTAAAAGCTTGGATAACTTTTGTTGCTGCTTTGCGCTTAAATCTGCGGCATAGGTTTTGGCATCTGATTTGGCAGGATTCCCAGAAAATGCATAGCGCCAGATAACAACTGCGCCAAATAAAACAATGCATAGCGGCGCAAACCATAGAAACCAAGTGTTAGCATTAACTTCAGGTCGATAGAGGACAAATTCTGAGTAGCGAGATACCAGATGCTGCTTGATTTGATCATCGGTTTTTTGTGCTTCAAGCATAGAATGAATCTGGGCTTTCATATCCTTAGAAATCGGCGCATTAGAGTCGGCTAAATTTTGATTCTGACACTTTGGACAACGCAACTCCTGAACGAGTTGGTAGTAACGATCCCGTAATAGCGGATCGGAAAACTGCACTATATCGCTACTCGCCCAAACAATGGATGACTTATTCAAATGGGTTAATGGCGCTAAAAGTAGCATAATCATTAACGCAGTTTTAAATAGGTATCTAGGCATTATTTTACTTCACCTGATAGCTGTTGATAAAGATCGTTGATCTCGTCATCCCAGACTCGCTGATCGACCACTCCAACTCGGCGATAACGAATAATGCCCTGAGCATCCACCAAATACGTTTCAGGAGCACCGGTAACGCCTAAATCAAAACCTAATGTCCCCTTAGAATCAACAATATTAAACACGTAGGGATTACCTTTTCGCTCTAGCCATTGTCTGGCCTGCTGATCCTGATCTTTATAATTAAGCCCAATAATAGCGACACCTTCAGTGGCTAGTTGATTGAGCATAGGATGCTCAATACGACAGGCAAAACACCAAGTAGCCCATACATTGACTAATACCACTCGACCGCCTAGGTCGCGCTCGGAGAAAAACGTTTGTTCATCAGCAAGAGATGGTAGTACAAAATTTGGAAATGCCTCACCTACCAGCGCAGATGGTAATTCTGTTGGGTCTCTATCTAAACCCTTTAAAAGAAACAGGGTTAAAATGGCAAAAACCACGAGGGGAATAAAAAGTGCTATTCGGTTCATAGCGCAACCTCATTATTAGACGCGGATTGTCTACGACGACGATATCGACGATCGGTTGCGGCCAATAATCCGCCAATACCCACCATCAATGCCCCCAACCAAATACAGCGCACAAAAGGTTTTACCTGCAAACTCAGCGCCCAGGCACCATCGGCTAGAGGCTCACCCAGGGAAACATAGATATCTCTTGTTATTGAGGGATCAATATCCGCCTCGGTCATCACCTGACCGCCAGCATTATAATGTCGTTTTTCAGGAAATAAGTTAGCCACTAGTTGGTTATTTTTTGTCACTTTAATCTGTGCCTGAAACGCTGAGAAGTTCGGCCCAGCAATAGGATTAACACCAGAAAAAGTGAATTCATAGCCCGCAATTAGCGCTTTATCACCCGGTGCCATTCGCAGCTCGCGGGTTTGGTCATAGGTTGAACTTAAACCCACCCCTAATATGCAAATTGCCAGACCAGTATGGGCCAACTGCATGCCCAAATAGCTATGACTTAATTTAGCTATGCGCTTCAAATTGATACCCAATTTTTCGATTAAATCTTTTGCAATTGTGGCAACTAGCCAAACCGACATAAAAATGGTCAATCCGCCAGTGATCGAGTAGCTATAATCTACTGATAAATAAAATGGCAAAATGCCTGCACTAATAATTGCTACTAAAAAAGGAACAGGGATTTTACCCAGTATTAAATTTACCTCAGTTGATTTCCAACGAGTAAAAACAGCAATACCCATTGCAATCACTAACCCCACCGTTAAAGGAACAAAGAAAAAATTAAAATAAGGTGGGCCTACTGAAATCTTCCCTAAATCGAGTACATCAGCAACTAAGGGGTAAAGAGTACCAATTAAAATCATGGTCATGGCACTTACTAATATCAAATTGTTGATTAATAACATCACTTCTCTAGACCAGCCGCTGTAGGCTGAGACTTTTTGCATTGCAGGGCCGCGAAGAGCAAATATTATGAGCGACCCGCCAGTGACAATCGCCAAAAACATAAGCATAAATACCCCGCGCTCAGGGTCTGAAGCAAAGGCATGTACTGAGGTTAAAATTCCGGAACGAACCAAAAAAGTCCCCAACAAACTCAATGAAAAGGCAAAAATTGCTAACAAAAGGGTCCAGCTGCGAAACACCCCGCGTTTTTCAGTGGCAGAAACACTGTGCATTAATGCTGTGCCCACTAACCACGGCATAAGCGAGGCATTTTCTACTGGATCCCAAAACCACCAGCCACCCCAGCCCAATTCATAATACGCCCACCAGCTGCCCAACGTAATACCGATAGTTAGAAATACCCAAGCCAAATTAATCCAGGGTCCAGACCAGCGCGCCCAAGCACTATCGAATTGCCCACCAATCAATGCCGCTATAGCAAAAGCAAAGGGGACGGCAAAGCCAACATAGCCCATATAGAGCATGGGTGGATGAATAATTAAGCCAATATCCTGAAGTAGCGGGTTAAGATCCGCACCCTCGATAGGCACCATTGGCAATAGGCGCTCAAAGGGATTAGATGTCAGGATTAAAAATAATGCAAAACCGACAGATATAGCGCCCAATATAGAAAGTATTCGCGCAGAAAGTACCAGCGGTAGCGAACGACTAAAAAGAGCCACTGCCGCAGTCCAACCTGCCAATATAAGCGCCCATAACAATAACGAACCCTCATGAGCCGCCCAGACTGCGCTTATCTTGTAGTGATCAGGCAAAGCGGTATTAGAATTTTGAGACACATATTTAAGGGAAAAATCATCCATCAAAAATGCGATGGCTAAGCAGACAAAAGAAATAGCGACAAACAATAACTGCCCCAAAGACAACGAGTTGGCCAAGCGCATCCAGCTAGAATAGCCCTTAAACGAGCCAACCATCGGCACCAATGACAGCAAAAGTGCCATTGCCAATGCGATAATAAGGGCAAAATGCCCCAGCTCAGCTATCACTTTTTCGCCTCTTGTGATTGATACTGCTCTTGTTGCTTCAACTCGTAAGCCTGTTTCATAGCATCAGCTACTTCAGGTGGGGTGTAATTTTCATCGTGTTTGGCAAGTACCTGTGAGGCCTGTAAAACTTTATCACCATCCAACTTACCCGTAGCAATAGCCGCTTCACCCTCAGCAAATAAATCCGGTAAAATTCCACTGTAATTGATCGTTAAATCTGCCAAACCATCTGTCACTAAAAAACTCACATCTAGCGAGTCTGACGATCTTTCAATAGAACCCTCAACCACCATGCCACCTGCCCTAATAGTGACATTTTTGGGCGCTTCACCCTGCAAAACTTGAGCAGGGGTAAAGAAATAATTAGCATTTTGACCCAACATATAGACGATTAATGCCGTCGCCAGTGAACTGGCAATCACAATTAACACAACAATTTGAAGTCTCTGCTTACGAATGGGGTGCATCGGAGTCCTTTTGCTGCATAGCTGCTGCATTAACCTGCTGCAACCTTACATGTAGCTGAATATTTTTAAATTCTTGTTTCACTTGGCATAGAGGCTTAAAAATAAGTCCCAGCATAACAACAATCGTTATGCTGAATGCAGACCAAACATAGACGCCATGTCCATCCATAACAATTAGCTGCTGAATACTCTCAAAGTACATAGTTACTTCTCTGCTGAGTTATTTTCTACAAGCTGCTTTACCCAGCTTGCTCTATATTCACGCCTTAAGATCTCTATCCTAGTGAACAGAATCAATGTCACTGCATAAAACGTATAAAAACCGACAATCATTACCACTAACGGCATAAACATATCGGGGTGCATACTGGGGGCGCCGGTAAATTTTATCGTTGCTGGCTGATGCAATGTCTGCCACCAATCAACAGATTTATAAATAATAGGTACGTTAACCATGCCCACTAAGCCCAAAATAGCCGATGCTTTATCTGCAGCCTCATTACTAGAATAAGCGTGGCGCAATGCCATCACCCCAAGATACAAAAATAATAAAATCAGCATTGAGGTTATTCGTGCATCCCAAACCCAGTAAGCGCCCCAGGTTGGTTTTCCCCATATAGCACCAGTAACCAGTGCTATAAATGTCAGCGCAGCGCCAATAGGTGCGGCTGAACGCATCAGCATATAAGATAATTTAATTCGCCAAATAAGCCCCACAGCCCCAGATATAGCCATTAAATAATAGCCTGCAAGTGCCACTACAGATGCTGGCACATGAAGGTAAATTATGCGAAAACTATTGCCCTGCTTAGCGTCGGGCGGCGCAAACGCAAGCCCCCAAACTAGACCGACAACAAGAAGAGATAACATAATCAGACACAACCATGGCAACCAGCGCTGAGTCTTCTGATAAAACCATCGCGGCGATCCAAGTCGGTGGAACCATGTCCATTGCAAATTTAAATTCATGAATCTTTATCCATTTTTCGCAAGTCTAAGACTCACATTAATTGCCAGCGGGCAAAGTGCAATAGCTATAGCCAAAAAAGCGGCCAAGATTGCCAGCGGTGCCGTCCAAGTTAGACCATCAACTGCACTTTGAATAGTTGCACTACCAAAAATAAGCACAGGCATGTACAGCGGCATAACTAGAAGCGCTAAAAGCACCCCGCCTTGTCTAGGTAGGGTTAAAGCCGCACCCACTGCTCCAATTAAACTCAATACGGCTGTACCTATAGCTAAACTAAGCATCATGGGTACAAACGCTACAGAAGGCAGAGACAGCCAAACACCAATCACTGGTGATAATAGCGCCAGTGGGAGTCCAATCATTAGCCAATGCGCCGTTATTTTGCCTAAAATTGGCAAAATCAATAGGTTTGGAGAGATTAACATTTGCTCCAAAGACCCATCTTGAAGGTCATCACTAAATAACCGCTCAACAGAAAGTAATGTTGCCAGAACCGCAAAAATCCAAATAATACCCGGTGCAAGTTGGGCTAGTCGATCAGCCTCTGGGGCAATGGCCAAAGGCACAAGGGCTGAGACCAACAGAAAAAATATCAGTGGCTTTATTAGATCAGACTTGTTTCTAATACCCAGCAATAGATCGCGGTTTAAATAAGCTAAAAATCCGCCAGAGAGATAGTTATACATTTACACTAACTCCCTGCATGGGTTGAGCCTATAGCTGCGAGTGGTTGTCTTGACTAAATCTTGGTGAGAAGAAAAGACAATGGCTCCTCCTTGATCTAAATGGCTTTGCATTCGATCTTCAATAAACTCAACGCCCTGTTTGTCCAACGCAGCAAAAGGTTCATCCAAGTACCAGAGTGAAGCTGAAGTTGTCATCAAGCGCGCTAGCGCCACTCGACGTTGCTGACCTGCTGACAAACGGAAGCACGGCATATTAGCATGGTGTTCTAAGCCTACCGATCGTAACGCTGAGGTGATTTCTTCAGATGAGGTATCAGCTGGACTCATCCATCTAAGATTTTCCTCAACAGATAAATCCCCTTTTACGGCAGACTGATGCCCTATAAACAGGACATCAGAAAGATATTCATATCTACAATCACCAAATTTTTGGCCGCGAAAATGAATACTACCGCCACTGGGCTCAAGCAAATTGATCAAGATTTGAAAAAACGTCGTCTTACCCGCACCGTTCTCGCCCTCAATATGCAAGGCTTCACCGGGGTTTAACTCTAAACTAACAGGTTCAAACAACAACGCGTCGTTGCGCTCAAACGCTAGCTTTTCAATTTTAAGTATATTTGTAGAGGCCAATGGAAGTCTTCAATCCCATAAAAATTTGAGGATCTATTATGCCAAAAAACTCAGCAGGATGCTGAATGTTGTGGAAATGAATTAATAACTTTTTTGCTACTCATCCATATCATCGAAATCGAACTCTCGAACCTGCCGATAAACTCGACTATCCTCAAGTTTCTGTTCAAGCCTTTTTCGTGAGCTAGAGTTTGCTTTGAATTTATTTCTAATCGCTGCGTTGTCAGCCACAGCATTAGATTTACCACCTTTTGAATTAGATTCAAAAGCATGCTGGAACTTGTTATCAATTTCTTCTACATTTTCAATATCATTATTCATAGACTTCACCATAAATAAAATTCAATAAGCCATATAAAAAACTTATAGGTTTTGTTAAACAACACAAACAACTGAGTATTTTTCTTTTACGATATTTAAATAATAGTCGATCACAGAAAATATGCAGAAAATAGACAACCTATGAGATTTATTTATTAATGAGTTAAAAGTAAAAGGGAGCCAATCAAAGCCAATGATTGAGAACCTTTAGCTAGGCCTCTACAATGGTTGCCTAGAATACGAGGTTAGTATGCAAATTTATTTGGTTGGTGGCGCTGTTCGCGACAGCTTACTTAATTACCCAAGCTCAGAAAATGACTGGGTAGTTGTGGGTGCCACACCAGAACAAATGACCGATCAGGGCTTTAAGCCTGTGGGTCAAGATTTTCCTGTATTTATTCATCCTAAAACCAGTGAAGAATACGCGTTAGCTCGAACCGAGAGAAAATCAGGCCATGGTTACAAAGGTTTTGAATTTTATACCTCAACAGATGTCACTCTCGAGGAAGATCTTATCCGCCGAGATCTAACCATTAACGCCATGGCACAAGATAAAGCAGGTCATGTTATCGATCCCTTTGGCGGCCAAAAAGATCTTCGAGAAAAGCTGCTTCGTCACGTATCTGATGCTTTTACTGAGGATCCACTTAGGGTTTTAAGAGTTGCAAGGTTTGCCGCTCGCTATCACCACCTTGGATTTACCATCGCCGAGGAAACAATGGAACTGCTCAAATCAATTGTCGACCAGGGCGAAATGGAATTTCTTGTGGCCGAACGAGTATGGAAAGAGACCTCGCGAGCACTCACCGAGCAGTCACCGCACATCTATATCGAAGTCCTGCGAAACTGTGGTGCGCTCAATGTTTTATTCCCAGAAATTGATGCTCTGTTTGGCGTACCTCAGAGAGCTGATTATCACCCCGAAGTTGATACTGGCATCCATACACTAATGGCTTTAGAACAGGCGGTTAAAATTTCAGATTCTGGTGCTGTGAGATTTAGCGTTTTGGTTCATGATGTAGGCAAAGCCTTAACCCCAGATACTGTACTTCCAAGTCATACAGGGCATGAAACTTCGGGAATCCCATTAGTCAAAGCTATGTGTGATCGGCTAGGCGTTCCCAATCAATATCGACAGCTAGCGATGGCTGTTACCGAATATCACCTTCATTCTCACAAGGCTAAAGAGCTTAAACCAGCAACCATGCTGAAACTTTTTCTAGGTATTGGAGCCCTACGAGATAATAATCGACTAAAAGATTTTTTATATTGCTGTGAAGCAGATGCTAGAGGCAGAGCCGGATTTGAAGAAATAACGTACCAACCTAAGAAATATTTAATGGATGCCCTACTTGCAGTTCAAACAGTAGATATTTCCGACCTCGTTGCTAAGGGTGTTAAAGGGTCAGACATTGGAATTCAATTAAAACAGAGACAAATTGAGCAACTCACAGTATTTAAATCAGAATACCTATAAATCACAACACTTAGGATAAAATAAGCCCATGAATAATAAACGTGAAAAAGTAGTACTTATTACTGGCGCTGCGCGCCGCATTGGAGCAAATATCGCGCAACTTTTTCACAACGCAAATTACCGCGTTGTTATTCATTATAACCAATCGGCTAGTGCTGCAGATAAGCTATGCCAAAGTCTTAATCAAATTGATGCCGATAGCTGTTTAATGGTTCAGGCTAATTTAAGTAGTACCTCTGGAATCAAAAAAATTACCGATTTAATAGGCAACATAGGACGGCTTGATGTACTGGTTAATAATGCCTCCAGCTTTTATCCAACCCCCTTAGAAAACTGCGATCAAGACCAATGGGACGATCTTATTGGTAGCAATCTAAAAGGGCCGTTTTTCCTAACACAAGCCCTTAGTAGCTTGCTTAAGAGACAACAAGGCGCTGTAGTAAATATTTCAGATATGCACGCTAGGCAAGCCCTTGCCAATCACCCAATCTATACGATTGCCAAAGGTGGCAATATTGCTATGACCAAAACAATGGCATTGGAACTTGCACCTCAGGTCAGAGTTAACTCGGTGGCACCAGGGGCTATCTTATGGCCGGAACACGAAGAAGATGATATTGAAAAACAACAATCAGTATTAAAGAATGTTCCCATGGGCAGACTGGGCAGTGAATCAGATATTGCAGATACCGTCTTCTTTTTAGCGGTCGAAGCTAGCTATATGACCGGCCAAACTATAGCGGTAGACGGGGGTAGCTCAACTAGTCTCTAAGATAGGGGTTGCCATTCAAATATCACTGGCCATAAGTCTTGGCTGGTTTTATCAAACTCTTGCCAATGCTCACCGATAGATTTATTGGTCAAAGGGTGAATCATATCAGCGGCTAGTTCTGCTAAGGGTTGCAGTACAAACGCATTTTTTAGCACTTCATTTCTGGGCAACTTAATGCCATCAATTTCACCTGCCTGATTGTCTACCGTTAAAATATCTATATCCAAGCTTCGAGGACCAAATTTAGGCGCATTGCGATCGCGGCCGTTGCAGTCTTCAATATATTTTAAAATCTTGGTAATTTCAGCCACGGCTAGATCAGACTGAATACCTACAACTAAGTTGTAAAAACTATCACCCTCAAAACCGACAGCAACAGACTCATAAACAGTAGATATTTCCAACGCGCCAAAACGATCAGCAAGAGCATCAAGCGCAGCGCCTATATGGCGTTCACGATTAATATTGCTACCAAGGCTCAAGTAAATCAACGCCATTAAACAGCAACTCCATCCGGTTTTTCACCGCGCTGTATCAGGATTCCAACATCTTTAGAACCGCGCAAAGCACCCGGCTTGCTAACACGCAACTTTATCCATGGCACCGAAAATTCGTTAAGAACAATGGCGGCCACTTCTTCTGCCATGCGCTCTACCAGTAAAAACTCACTGCCTTCAATAAATGCGATTAATCGCTTGGCAATGGATTTATAGTTCAAAGCATATTGAATATCATCGGTTTCCCCTGCTTTACGGATATCATGAGCCATTTCTAGATCTAAGCTAACCGTTTGCTTCACCTCTCGCTCCCAATCATAGATCCCAATGATGGTTTCAATACGCAAATCTCTAATATAAACAATATCCATTAACTTAATTCCTCAATTGAAGTAAGGTCTTGCAGCGGCCAACGAGGCGTAACTGACAGCGCCAAATCGCTGTGCTCACCAGCCAGTAATCTCTGACAGCCCGCATAGGCAATCATAGCGCCATTATCAGTGCAAAATTCATGACGGGCATAAAAAACTTGAGCCTTATTTTTCTTTAATTCAGCTTCTAATTTTTCTCGTAAGCGCTTGTTTGCAGAAACACCACCAGCAATTATCAGTTTGCTCATGTTCGTTTGCGCAAGTGCTCGTTTGCATTTTATCACTAATGTATCCACCACAGCTTCCTGAAAACCAGCACAAATATCCAAAACAGTCTGTTCATCAGGTAATGGCTTTTCACCGCGGTATTTTTCAATCAAATTCCGAGTATGCGTCTTTAAACCAGAAAAACTAAAATCTAAACCCGGTCGATCTGTCATGGGCCGAGGAAAATCAAAGCGATCAACCTGACCTTTTTCAGCCATACCAGCCAAAACAGGTCCTCCAGGGTAATCCAAGTCCAGCATCTTAGCGGTCTTATCAAAGGCTTCACCCGCAGCGTCATCAAGGGATTCACCCAGCAAATCATACTGACCAATTCCCTTAACAAGAACCAGCTGAGTGTGACCGCCCGAAACCAATAAGGCTACAAAAGGAAACTCAGGCGGCGTATCTTCGAGCATTGGCGCTAGTAAATGACCTTCCATATGATGGACACCAATCACCGGTACATCTAAAGTAAATCCAAGAGCAGTTGCCATCGAGCCCCCTACCATTAAAGCACCCATTAAACCGGGACCAGCTGTGTAGGCAATACCATCAATTTGTTGCTTGCTAATGCCTGATTTTGCAAGAACCTCATTTAACATGGGTAAAATCTTACGCACATGGTCTCGGGACGCCAATTCCGGCACCACACCACCATAGTCAGCATGAAGGGCCACTTGAGAATAAAGACTATGGGCTAACAGGCCGCGATCACTGTCATAGACAGCAAAACCAGTTTCATCGCAAGATGTTTCAATTCCAAGTACAAGCATTATTAAATTTATACAGAGCTTTAAGATCTGCAACTTTAACCTCAATGTTAGTTTGTGTGAACCCATTGGTTTATTTTATGGGACAAAAAGTCCGTTAATATGGCTAAATTCATCCTCAGTTTGTGGTTTTCGGCTAAAATTTATAATTAAACCGCTAAAAAAACTGTAAAAAAGCAAAAAGATTTTGCATCAATAGGGGTAAATGTATAGACTACGCGCCCTTACAGGTCAGCAGTTTTTTTATTCTTCTGATTATATATTTACAACGACAGGATTATGCATCAATGCCAAGTGTGCGTCTTAAAGAAAATGAACCGTTTGACGTAGCGTTACGACGCTTCAAACGTTCATGTGAAAAAGCAGGAATTCTAGCTAAGGTTCGCTCAAAAGAATTTTATGAGAAACCAACCTGGGAACGCAAGCGCAAAGGCGCTGCAGCTGTTAAGCGTAACCTCAAAAAGGTTTCTCGCGAATCACGCAAATTCCAAAGGTTGTACTAGGCTCTCGCTCACCGAGAACTTTAGTATAATTGTCTAGCAAAGAGCGCCTTGAGGCGCTTTTTGTGTTTCTAGCAACCGTTGCTATACACTATTGTTAAATCTCTATGGAGAATGACCATGAGTCTTAAAGCACAACTCAACAACGCAATGAAAGATGCCATGCGAGCCAAAGATAAACCTCGTTTAGGTGCAATTCGTCTTATTCAGGCCGAAGTGAAACGCATTGAAGTTGATGAGCGCATTGATGTCGATGACCAGCGCTTGATAGCGATTATGGACAAAATGATCAAACAGCGTCGCGACTCCATTACCCAGTATGAATCCGCAGGTCGCGATGAGCTAGCAGCCATCGAAATTGCAGAAATCAAGGTAATTCAAGATTTCCTTCCAACTGCACTCACAGAGCAAGAAATTGACGAACTTATCCAGGCAGCGATAGCCACAACTGGCGCAGATTCAATGCGTGATATGGGCAAGGTAATGGGTATATTAAAGCCTCAAATTCAAGGCCGAGCTGATGCTGGCGCCGTAAGTGCTGGGGTAAAAAAAGCGCTGGTATAAAAACTCAGTTTATTTCCCGCCATAACCAGTTACACTATAGGCCAAAATAAATAGCTTACACTGAAATCATGGCTGGCTTAATTCCACAAAGTTTTATAGATGATCTTCTAGACCGCACCGACATAGTCGATGTGGTCAACAGTCGAGTACCGCTCAAAAAGACCGGTAAAAGTCATAAAGCATGCTGCCCCTTCCATGAAGAAAAAAGCCCCTCATTCACGGTTGCTGAAGATAAACAATTTTATTATTGCTTTGGTTGCGGTGCCGGCGGCAACGCACTTAGCTTTGTTATGGAGTTTGATCGTATCGATTTTATGCCTGCAGTTGAGCTACTGGCCAAAAATGCCGGCCTTGAAGTACCCAGAGAAGCAAACGCTAACCCCAAAGCCAAACAACATCGCGATGACTTGTATTCGGTATTGACTGAATCCGATAAATTCTTCCGACAAAAATTGCGCACAGAAGAGGCTAAGCCAGCAGTTGATTACCTTAAGTCACGAGGATTAACTGGTAAAATTGCTGCACAATTTGGCGTTGGTTTTGCTCCACAAGGCTGGGATAACCTCATGAAAACTGTGGGGACCAATGATGAAAAAACCAAATTACTGGCCGATTCAGGCATGCTTGTTGTCAAGCCTGAAGAGAAAAAACAATACGATCGATTTCGTCACCGTATTATGTTTCCGATTCGAGATCAACGGGGACGAACACTAGGTTTTGGCGGTCGAGTTTTAGACGACAGCACGCCAAAATACCTCAACTCCCCAGAGACCCCTGTATTTCATAAAGGCAGAGAACTCTATGGACTTTATGAAGCACGACAAGCACTCAAAGAAATACCTTATTTACTTATGGTTGAGGGCTATATGGATGTTATTGCCCTCGCTCAATACGGTATTAATAACGCAGTCGCCACACTGGGAACTGCCCTGACCGAAAATCATCTGCAAAAGTTATTTAGATACACCAGTGAAATTATTTTTTGTTTTGACGGTGATAGCGCAGGACGCAGAGCCGCGTCGCGTTCACTCGATATAGCCCTACCAGAAATGCGCGATGGCGTAACTGCAAAATTTTTGTTTTTACCCGATGGTGAAGACCCAGACACCATGGTAAGGAACTTAGGCACAGAAAAATTCAAATCTCAAATAGAAAGCGCTACGCCATTATCAGAATTTTTATTTGAAGAACTAAGCGCAGATATAGAGACTGAAACTGGAGAAGGAAAAGCCAAATTAAGCAAACTAATTGCACCCAAAATTAACCGTATCCCAACTGGTGTATTCAAACAGCTTATGCTCGAAGAATTATCTCGAAAAACAGGTATCAGTGCTGACAATCTAAAAACCTATGTGGGTAGCCAGACAAATACACAGGCCATTACGCAAAATAATAGTTATCCAGAAACACGAGAAAGCGGCACCAACAATGCATCTCAAGATTGGACTACTGAACCAGTTCCCACAAGTGATGACTATGGTTTTGCCGCAAGCATTGGAGGTGAAAAAGCCTCTAAAATACGCCTTACACCCATCAAGCACCTAACGGCATTATTAATCAATCACCCCCAACTAGCAGAGCATATTGATAGTATTGAGCTTCTTGAACTAGCAACAGATACTGACACTGCACTATTTTTAAAGTTGTTAAAAGTGGTAAAAAGTAATCCAGATTACAAGCCATCCCATATATTTGCTTATTGGCACGGGACTTATAGTGACTCACAAGAGACTCAAATTCTTCAAGAGCTAGCCGCTATCGAGCTCTATCACCCACCATCGGGTACCGGTAGAGATGATAATCAAGAGTTCTGCGATGCCTACAAGCATGTAGTCAAAGAAGCCTTTTATAGCCTGCCCGCAGGTGAAAAAGCAGAACATTTACTATGCCAAGAAAAGCTTGATGAAAGACAAATAAAACAATTACATAGGTTGCGTTTAGAGCTCCCAAAAGATGATGAATCTGCTCAACTTAAAGAACAAATTAAGAATAGATTGCTTAGCCTCTAGAAAAAAAGGCTAATATCTACAGTAAAAACTAAATTTACTGCGACAATAGGTAAATTTTTCGATATAATTACGCGCCATTTCAAGCGCATATAACAGTATTAAAACTATGAGCGAAAATCTAAAAAATCAGCAATCAGGAATAAAAGATCTTATCGCCAAAGGGCGAGAACAAGGCTATCTGACATATGCTGAAGTAAATGATCATCTCCCTGAGGGTATTGCAGACCCAGAACAGGTCGAAGATATCATCCAGATGATTAATGATATGGGCATCACAGTATTTGAAACTGCACCGGATGCCGAATCCCTATTAATGATCTCAGGAGTCAATACTCCAGATGAAGTGGCCGCCGCAGAAGCCGCAGCTGCACTTGCCTCAGTAGAATCTGAACAACATAGAACTACCGATCCAGTGCGTATGTACATGCGTGAAATGGGCTCAGTAGAACTACTGACAAGAGAAGGCGAAATTGAAATCGCCAAAAGAATTGAAGAAGGCACAAGAGAGCTAATGTCAGCTATCTCAGACTGGCCTTCAACTGTTGGTGCAGTTATTGATGAATGGGATCTTGTGCTCTCTGGTGAGCGTAAACTAACCGATCTTATAAGTGGCTACCTCAACCCCATGGAACACGTTCCATCTGCCCTCGCCCAGCAACAGGCAGCCGAAGCCGAAAGACTGGCCAATGGCGGCAGCGAAGATGATGAAGATGAAGATGAGGAAGAAGAGCACGAAGGCGGCCTAGATCCAGAAGAAGCAGAACGTCGTTTTGAAGAGATTCGCGAGCAATTAGTTAAAACTGAACGAAGCATTACTCGCTATGGTCGAGACGGCAAAGCATCCCAAGAAAATCTAGAAGCCCTAGCAGACGTATTTAAGTATTTGAAGCTAACTCCGCGTCAGTTCGATCCGTTAATTGGTATGGTTAGAAGCGCTGTTGAAAAAATTCGTAATCAAGAGCGCGCCATCATGCGCTTATGTCTGCGTTACGCAAAAATGCCGCGTAAGGACTTTATCAAAAGCTTCCCAACCAACGAAACTGATATGGAATGGGTTACTAAGCTAATCGATAGCGGTGCAGATTGGTCTATCGGTCTAAAAAATCAAGAAATAGAAATTGTCAGATGTCAGCGTAAACTGGCTCAGGTTGAATCAGAGACGCAACTCAGCATTTCACAAATTAAAGATATCAATCGTCGAGTCACCATGGGTGAAGCCATGGCGCGTCGAGCGAAAAAAGAGATGGTAGAAGCCAACTTACGACTAGTAATCTCTATTGCCAAAAAATATACCAACCGCGGCCTGCAGTTCCTCGATCTTATTCAAGAGGGTAATATCGGCCTTATGAAAGCCGTCGATAAATTTGAATACCGTCGTGGTTATAAATTCTCAACCTATGCCACCTGGTGGATTCGTCAGGCAATAACCAGATCCATTGCCGATCAAGCTAGAACCATTCGAATTCCAGTGCATATGATTGAAACCATCAACAAGCTAAACCGTATTTCTCGGCAAATGCTTCAAGAAATGGGTCGTGAACCCACGCCTGAAGAACTCGCAGAACGTATGGAAATGCCAGAAGATAAAATCCGTAAAGTGCTTAAAATCGCTAAAGAACCAATTTCTATGGAAACACCGATCGGTGAAGATGAAGACGCCAATATTGGCGATCTTATCGAAGATACGACCATTGCTTTACCCGTTGATGAAGCAACTAAATCGAATCTAACCGATTCAACGCGAAATGTTCTTGGCAGCCTAACCGCGCGTGAAGCCAAGGTGCTCAGAATGCGCTTTGGCATTGATATGAATACAGATCATACCCTCGAAGAAGTGGGTAAACAGTTCGATGTAACTCGAGAACGTATTCGACAGATCGAAGCCAAGGCACTGCGCAAGTTGCGTCACCCTACCCGCTCAGATCATCTGCGTAGCTTTATTGACGAATAAATTACAAAACAAAATATGCCGCATCGCAATTAGACTGAGCATACACAGGGTATGTGATCGAAAATTGTGAGTACGCGACAAAGCCTAGCGGCAAAAAAAAACGACAAGTTAACGCAGTATTTTTTGTTGATAGGTACGGAGCCGCACAGCAATTAGAGTGAGCATACACAGGGTATGTGATCGAGAATTGTGAGCACGCGACAAAGCCTAGCGGCAAAAAGACAAGTTAAAGGGCCCATAGCTCAGCTGGTTAGAGCAGTCGACTCATAATCGATTGGTCGTAGGTTCAAGTCCTACTGGGCCCACCATTATTTCTTCCCAAAATAGACCATTTTGGTCAATCGACATTT
>JAQWIR010000001.1 GCA_029248755.1 Porticoccaceae bacterium | reverse complement strand
TTGGCATGTTTATTCATGCCATCATGCCCAAAATCAATAGAATCCATTGCCATAACGACGTTCACAGAACCTGTGTTATTTTTTTTATCCAGAATAACCTCACCAGAAGTTGAATTTATTTTTCCGCGCCACAGTGATAATCCACCCATATGATCAGCTTCAAATGCTGGGAAAGTATGACTTGGATCTATCACATAAGTGACAGGTTTTGCGAGCGAGAGTGGCGTGAATAGAAGATGTAGTAAAAACATCACCATTAAATGATTAAATTTCACTTTCATTTATTTCTCCTATATTTTGGATGCGTAATGAATGTTACGATCTTTCATACATATTGGTTGTATCATAACTAAATAGAAAAATTAAGTACTCCTTCGGCATCACCGTTACTTCCCTTTTACGCTAAACAATAATCTGCTACGCGGAATCAAGTTCTTTTCATGCAATAAAAAACCTCCACCACTGTGTGGTGAGGGTTATTTTATTGGTGGAGGCGGCGGGATTTGACTTAAAGTGCAACCTATTGATTCTATTTGGATTATTTTACTATCATCAATTTATTGTTACATCCAATGTGACATCAGTTTTCTAAATAAAGCCTTATCTCATTAACAAGCCTCACTTTTTATTGCTATTATCAGCGTAGGTTTAGCCTACCCACTAATAGGAGGCATTTTGATTAAGTTTCTGAAATTTTTAGCCATTGCTATTATTTGTTTAAGTACCTTTGTAATCATTTCTAAATTACATCTTCAACTGACAATAGTCGTTGCACTAGCATCTCTCACATTGGCTTATGGTGTTAGCTATTTGAAAGATGGAATTGGTGCTGGCTTAGCCTATTGGTATATTGCCTACGCAGGCCTGGCTATGGTGCTATTGGGATTAGGCTTAGCTCAAACCCATGCTGAGTGCCGATTCCTCTTTGGAGAATGCTACAGCGAAAAGCTGCCATCTGGGTTTGTTTTCTTTAAAGACCTGTGGGGTTTTTCATGCTTAGTTTTAAATATGGCTGCAATTATCGTATCTATAATAAAAATATCACGCTATAAATAAGCTTTGTAAAAATCCCCCTGAAGAACAGGGGGCTAAACATATGATATTAATTTTCTAGATAAAACTTTATCTCAGTCACCACCCTAACCTTCTTATCGATGCGATTTTTGTCTCCATAGTTCTCACCCTTATCAACAATAGAGAATCGACCCTGGTTAGCACTTTTTATTCGACCTAAGGTTACCCCAGTGTTACCGGCAAGTTCATTAGCAGCAACACGAGCGGCAGCCATGGCCTCGCGAATCATCTCAGGCTTAATATCATTCAGTTTACTAAAGTGATATTTCTCCTTACCCGTTGATGCGGTAATACCCTTGCTCATAAGCCGCGACATAGCACCATCAATCTGTTTAACAGTTTTAACCTTGGTGCTTTCAACCAATATACTGCCCTGCACAATCACCTTGGTATCTGTATGCTGGCCATCCTCACCGCGGAAGTCTTCGCTCTTTGTCCAAAGCTCAATATCGCCTACCTCATCCTCGGCAATACCTAATTCAATAAGCTCACCTTTAATGATTTTATGGTCCGCTTCTATTTCCTTATAGAGCTTAGGCACTATCACTTGCTGGTCTGATTCGTCATATTCTTGCTTACTCAGCATCAACGAGCGCGAAAAATAGATCGATACCTGAGCCCAGTCGGCCTTAACCTCTTTTTCAGCCAAACCTTTAACTGATACCACATCGTTGGCAACCTGTGATCGATAGATAGTAAAACTTAATAGATAACCGCTGAGAGCCATACCGGCGGCAAGAATAAAAGCGACTACTGTGAAATTGGGGGAGCGTTCTTGTTTCATAATGATTTCCTTTTTTGGTCTATTAATCTGACAAGGAAAACATGGAATAATTCCGGTATGGCTACAAATAAATAATCATTAATGAATAATCAAAGTATTTTAATATGGCAATTATGATTTTAGCCTTAGTATTTGAGGTTTTAATTGCTCTCTAGAACACCCTCTGGGTATGCCTCACAAATTGATAATCGATTTATAATTTTTCTTAATTCGTTAAACCCCTCAAAATCAGGATTGATAATATAAAATTTTACTAATCGCCTTTTAAAGGTAATCCAGCAATTAACTCCGCAACCATCCATTATCATATCGTCTGACCTTGGCTTTAAATTGAGAGCAGTAATTGCCTGCTCTACTTCAATCCATTCAGCATCACTCAATTGTTTGCACGGTCCTTCAATTAAATAGGGAATGCAGGGCGTTGTTGACTGGACATCTAAATACCCATCAATAAATTCAATTTTTTTTAGTGTGCTAAAAAAACTGTGTTCCTCGTAAAAAAATTTTCTTGGTAACATAAAGTTTTGTCCCTGATTTATATCTAATTACTTCTCATCTTCCCAAGTCAGCCAAAATTCATCGCCCGTTATGTTTGCTACTTCTTTTAAACGAACTTTGGCCTGAGGCATACCGAAATGCATGGCTGCCGCATAGTGACAACAGGCCTGAGCATAGTCCGGCTTGCCTTTTATTCCCTGACGACAAATTTCACCCATATAATATTCAGCATCGGCATCCTCATTAATCAATAACATCATAATCTTATAGGCCAAATCATAGTCCTGATCAACACCCCTACCATTGTAATAACTAAGCCCCAACCGAAAGATGGCCAGAGGGTCATAATCCAATGCTTTGCTATGCATATGCTTTAAATCATCAGGAAGAGTGTCTGTATCAATTGAATTCAAAACAACCAAATCATCATTATCAGTTCCTGGTAATTTATCACTATCACGAAATAATGAATTGAACCACTTAAACACGTTATTCTCCGATTAACTTATATTGCATTAATGTATAGAAATACTATTGCTAAACCAAGTCATTTATTCAAAAATAGAATGATACTTTAAACAAAGATAAAGCCATGTCTCTCGATCCTAAATACCAAAAAAGAAGTTTCCTTAATGCTACAAGAGAATTGATTGTTGCTTTGTATGCAATTAAAGACTCCGAAAGTCCAGAATACAAAACAAAAGGCAGTGAGTTTGATGGATTTATGAAAGCGGGTATCACTCTTGGTATTGTTACTAGAAGTGAACTACAAAAAATTATTGATGAAGAACATTGGTCAAAATTTGGCATGACTATTAAAGAACGTAAAGCTAAAAAGAAAGACCATAAATCTGAGCCTGAGATTAATAATGAAACTGATTGGAGTATTTACGATACTCCAACAATAAAAAGAAAATAATCCGATACCAGTAATATGGTTGGCGTTGAGCGTTACCTTGATTTTCAATATTCCTACCAGTGGTAGGAATGCAGATACCGACAAACTATTAAAAAAAAGACTTTGACCAACATCGTGGCAAAACACCACACCCCATCATGATTGATAATGGTCTTGAGCATTTAATTCCTTTTGATCATCCCGATATCCCATCCCCTACAGGGAAAACTCACCAAATACCATTAGGGCAACTATTTAGACAACATTCCACCACAGACTCAAATTTATGTGGATAATAGGCCTATGGATTTCAAAGCATATAAAGAACTTATAGCCGGGATAAATATCGGGAAGGAACTTCCTGATTCAGTCTATGTTCATAATTCAGCACTATCATTCATGCCGGAAAAACTAGCTCTTGTAACCTTTAAGGTCGCAGATGCCTTAAAAATCTCAGACGATGACTGGAATATCGCAAAGTATAATAAGCGAGACTTTAAACTATCACTGCTTCACTATCCTGATTTTGAGTGTTATGCCTACCCTGCTTTGCAAAAGAGCTTCACCATCGACTTAGAAAAATTTTCTGTTAGAGAGTCATCATACGAAAAGTCAGACAACCCACCTATATTGCATCGTAAAGAAACCTTTGTTTCGGAAGATCATGCAATGTATGAAGAGTTTTGCGATATAACAGCTGAGGGTGAAAAGGTTGATCTTTATAGCAACCCCCGCTCTATTGGATTTAAGAAAAACTGGGAAAGACTGATTTCTAGAAAGGGCTATAGACTTGATAAATATGGCCGAATTCATCCAAAAAGTAATTCAATCGACAATTATGAGTCCCATCTATCCAATACAGATGAAAACATTGAAATAGATCGACACAAAACCGCAATTGACAGAAACCAGCTATCTGCCCCCATGCAAATACTGGCAAAACACGGGTATTTAGATGGTGATTATTCCATATTAGATTATGGTTGCGGCAAGGGTGACGACATAACCGAACTCGAAGCACACGGCATTGATTGTGTTGGCTGGGATCCTATACATCGTCCAGACTCCGATTTGATCAATTCCGATATTGTTAACCTAGGTTTTGTACTTAATGTTATTGAGGACAGAGAAGAGCGCGATAAAACACTAAAAAAAGCATGGAAACTTGCTGATAGGTTATTAATCGTATCTGTGATGGTTGCAGGTGAGTCAGTGATAAGGCAATTTACACCGTACAGAGATGGCGTTATCACGAGCATTAAAACTTTTCAGAAATACTATGCCCAATCTGAAATTCGAAGTTATATAGAAACAACACTCAATGAATCTTCAGTTGCAGCTGGTCAGGGCATATTCATTGTCTTTAAAGATAAAATTGAAGAGCAAAATTTTCTTCTAGAAAGACAACATATACGCAGAGACTGGCGGCAATTAACTGAGCGAATCCGACAATCAAAACCAAAATTACTGTCGACTGAAATCATTGAAAAGAATAAGGAATTGTTTGACGATTTTTGGTCAACCACCTTAGATTTAGGAAGAATCCCTGCAAATTCTGAATTTGAACATTCATCACAAGTTAGACAACTTGCAGGCTCTCATAACAAAGCTGTGGAAACGTTAATAGGTATCTATGACGAAGAAATATTTGCGAAAGCTAAATTAGCTCGCCGAGAGGATCTATTGGTTTATTTTGCGCTAAGTTTGTTCGAAAAAAGAAAAGCCTACAGTCAAATGCCTAATAGCCTTAAAAGAGATGTAAAGGCCTTCTTTGAATCAATTTCACAGGCTTATGATGAAGCTAAAGAAATGTTGTTCAGTGTCGGAAGCCCCAATATAATCGAGGAAAACTGCATTAAGGCCTATGAACAAATCAAATGCGGTGAACTTACAGCAGGCCATAGCTTTACATTTCATAAAGATTATCTGAATGAACTCCCTGCGACACTCAGAATTTATATAGGCTGTGCTCTTCAGTTATATGGAGAAATTGAAGGCATGCACCTAATCAAAGCTCACATGACATCAGGCAAGGTCAGCTTGATGCGCTTCGATGACTGGGAGAAAGAAGAACCATTATTAATGGAACGTATAAAAATTAAGCTTAGAGACCAGGATATTGACTTTTTTGAGTATGGAGATGAATTTGAGCCAACGCCACTTTTCAATAGAAAATATTATTTATAAGCTTATCTGAAAAATAATTTAAAAAACTATAAAATTATTTTTCCATCATACCGACAAACTCTTCAAAAGAAATTCTACTATCCAAATTTAAATCGCTCTCTTTAAAAACCACATTAGAGCCACCTTGCTCATAAATTCTTAGAATTTCTTTTGAGAACGCTACGAACTCACCCTTGCTTAAAAAGCCATCAGCATTTGAATCATAGCTATCAAAAAGTTTCTTATAGGTTAATAGCTTTGTATCACTCATAATTGTTTTCTCTCTACGAATTAACCATAAAATTGGTTATTGGAAAGGGTTAGCATCCAGGGTAATTCCCCCACTTTCCTCAGACTTATAAACACTAATCATTTTTTCAAGTATACATAATGGATCAGACGCAGATTCTGCAAGCCAGCTTTGTATTAAAGATAGTCCACCATTTGAATATTCTTCAAACTCTTCTATGACTTCATCGATTTTTTCATCTCGCATGTAATTCATATCTTTCTTTATTAGAAGTGAAAACATAAATATCAAGTTATGCTGATCTACCCTAGAGTCTTTTAAGCTTCCTACGCCAGAAAATGTATCGATGAGTATGGGGGTATTATCACTCTCAAGTGATTCACGTTTCTCATATTTTTTGCCCACCATTGCTGAAAATATGATTATATCCTTGATATTATTGAAAATCTTATCCTCCCTGCGTCCCTCCGATCCCTGTAGCCATAGTATGTTAATTACATCATTATACTTATTATTTCTTTTCACGGATTTTTTCGCTATTTCTGGCGTGAGGCTCATAACTTAACCTCCATGACGCTAGTTCTAGATTTAGCTTGCTCATACTTACTGAGTATATATTGCTTTCCCCTAATAAATATTTGATCAATTTTTTTGTCTTTTTGCGGGCTTGCCTCCTCCATAACAAGACAATATTCTTTACCTAGCCTATTAAACGTAATTTCATCCATATCTTCACTCCATTGGCTTGAAGAAACAAAGAAAACAAGCTGATTTGCATAATCGGGCAAGTTTGTAACGACAACATTCCTGTATGATTCGTCGAGAACACCAAATGGCGCATCAATTACAAGAGGCGCTACTGTTGCACTGCTTAGTATTGGGTCCTTGACGTTTTTTCTATGGCCTGCAAACTTTATTAATGCAGCAGTTATTGTCAAATTTAATAACAAATTTAATCCATCGCCTTGCCCTACAATATTCTCATCGGTATCAAGTAAAGAAATCTTGAAATCCTCACTGGATATACCTATTTTATAATCATGACGTGAAAATTTTGTAAGAATTTTGTTTACTTCGCTTAAGACACTTATTCTAATTTTTTCCTCTGAACTTGCTAAATGCTCTTTAATATACTTTTCCATATCATCAATAAAATTTGACTTTACATTTAGAGTGTCAAATATATTAGATTTTGTAGAAAAAGCATCCAGTTGATTTTTGCAATTATCTATACTTATTTTTAGAGTTCCTAATTTTTCATTATTTGCACCCAACTCTCTATCATTTCTACTTATATCCCTTCTCAGATTCTGTTTTTTTGTTTCTAAATCTGAGATATGTGACTCAGGAATTTCTTTGATTTTGTCTGATAGACGTTTTAATTCTGCCTCATAGCTCTCAATTGCACTTTCATTTTTTGCAGCACTACTTACTAGCTCATTAAGAAGGTCCGGTGCACTTTGACTAAGTGACTTAATATCCTGTATCTGCGAATTTATTCCTAATAACCTATTCTGAAGCACCGGGTTTGCAGCCGATTTAAGCATGTCTGTAATTTTTTTCCATGAAGTACTTCCAGGCTCGAGACAAATACCACAAATACACTCTTTTTCAGTTAATATTTTTTCAATAAATTGTTGATTATATGGCTCAGGGAGTTCACCAGAAATAACTGACTCATCTATAAACTCGAGAGATTGTTTTGCAAAATCAGCACCAAAAATCGCCCAGGCATACTGTTTTATTGCTTTTTGTTTTTTCTCTTTATAGCTTTTTTCTGATTTTTTTGCAGCGATCAACTCTCCATTGAGTCTTTGCTCATCTTTTCTTAGCCGCTCAAGATCATCATTTTTAATCTGACTCAAAGCGTCTTCTGTAGATTTTAAGTCTATTTCAGCTTTCTTATTCCTTGCATTAATATCTTCGTTTTTCTCAATAAGGTCCTCTTGACTCTCCTCATAACGGCTTAATCTTCTTTCAATTTCTGCACTCTCTCCCGATTTATCATTCGCGGCAATCTGACGCCTAACTTCTTTTTTAATCTTCGATAGGGTTTCTAAAAGAGACTCCGGTACTTTAAACCCTAGGATATTTCTAATTGCAGGGCCTAAAGTTCCACTTTTATTCTTACTATCTAGAGCCGAGCTACCCTCACCTTGAAAGAAGAAATAGTCTGCCATTTCTGGGGGCAAAATAGTTTTAATAAAATATTCAGGGTTATTTTCCTGAGGCCCATAAGTGCCGTTATCTTTTATTTGCCATAATTTTAATATTGATTTCTGCGTTGACTGGTTATAAGACCTATGGACTAAAAAATTTCTGCCATCTTGCGCAAATTCTATCTCAACAGAACAATGCTTTTTTCCCTCTTTCTTTGCTACATGATTAAGTAATACTTTTTCATGCTTAAAACCTTTTGTATTTTTTTCGAAGAACGTCCAAAGAATAGCATTTAAGAGCGCAGTTTTACCCACACCATTTTCGCCATGAATTATAGTTATATTCTTTTTAGGGTCAGTTGCAAACTCTATTTCGCACTCACCTAAATAGCACCTAAAATTAGTTAACTTAATTCTTTTAAGAAGCATTCTTTTGCTCCTTATACTTTGCGATACTTTTATGTATGTTATCCTCAATTTTGGATTTTTTTCCTGAGGTAAGACCAAAAAGGCAATCCTTTTCGATCTGTATTAAGTTCGCAACAGTTTTTTTCACGATATCAGAATCCTGATTTTTTAGTTGTTTTTCTTTTTCAATTTCCAACTCTCGCTTCACGCTTTCAAACTTACTCATATCTCAACTCCATAACATCAACTCCAAAATCATTACCAATTTTTTCAGCCTGCATCTGCGAAACACTTCTATTTTTGGACAAAACCACAAAATCCATTGCTCTTGTAAGCTCTCTGGCAACAAGCTGGGAGCAACTTTTGTGTATATAAGATTTTTGAGGAATAACAATAAAGTCATAAATATAGGCCAGGTTTTTCCCTTTAGACTTTCGAAGGATTCTTCCTCGCCTTTGAACAAATTGTCTAGAATTCCTGCTACTTGCTAAAATGAATGCTCTTTGGCATTTAGGTATATCGATACCCTCATCTAAAACCCTCATTGATACGAGTCCGTCAATAGACCCATCAATAAATGAGTCCATTATTGTTCTTCTATCTGTAGTACTCTCTTTAGCTGTGAAAGAAGAAACCTTCCATCCGTTTGAGCTAACAATCTTTGCTACTTCATCAAGCTGACTGACCTCATCGTCAGAGTGCTCACGGAAATCATCACTATCATCATCAGTTCCAGCCTTACCTTCTCCAACATAAAATAGTGTATTGCTTTTATCTGTAATCTTTTCAGATTTAAGGATTGTATTTAGGGCAGACAATTTCTCAGTAGCGTTTGAAATAATCTTGTTACGTTTGCGAATCATATTTTTAAGCGAACTGTTTTCTGAATTTTTCTCAAATGCACTAAGTCTGCCAATTTCTTTTGAATACTCGATGTAACTCTCTGTTTCTGATGCACTTAGCTTTACCGGAACGAGATAATAATGGTAAGGAGTTAATACATCATCCATAAGTGCGTCATGCAATGAATAGCTAGCAACAATATCCCCATAATATTTAGTTAAGCGAAATTTTGCAGTTTGTTCTTCCTCCTCACTCTCCTCATAATTTTCGGTATATGGTGTTGCAGACAATCCCATCCTAAAATAAGCATCAGGAAGAGAATTGTTAATACTCAAGGATCCATGACGATGGCACTCATCACCAATAAAGAAGAGATTATTAGGTTCAATTTTTTTTAGAATTTCCTTAAAGGATTCAGACGAAAGGGTCTTATTTACAACCACTGCTGAGGCAAATTCGATAGCACCTGAATTCAAGTTATTAATTTTGTTAACAAGCTTGCTTTCCCATAGTTTTCGACTTGAGAAACATTTTATTGGCGAAATATTAAATAAACTCAACTCCTTTACCCATTGCTCTGCTAGAGCCACATAAGGAACTGCCACTAATAAAAAAAGTCTTCTTGGACGCTTGGAGGCTTCAAACATTTTTGATACGCCGTAAAGCGCTGTAATTGTCTTACCTGAACCTGTAGCTAACTTTAATAACCCTTTTCTATCGTTCGCATACCAATTATGCAAAGCCTCTTTTTGATGATGAAAAAGATTGAAATCATTGCCATTAATAGTTTGGGGAATTACTGGGTAGTTATTGTTAAAAGAAAAGATGAAATCATTAAAAATATTTGATTCATCATCTAAATCAATATCATTTGAGTGATTTTCCATATAGTAGTTATGGCATTTCTCATATAATTTTGAAGGCATTTTTAAGGTTGTTATTCCTTTCTCGCTGCCATTCCATATATTTTCAAATCCACGCTCATATACAACTGCATAACGCTCATATATCTCTTTTTCCCAACTCTTATAGACGCTGAATGACTCATAATTTAGATTTGAGTTAATTGCATTTGTCGTTTCATTTGCAGAGCCATAAAATAAAAGTTTATCGCCTTTACCATCTTTCAAAATGCCAATCTTTTCGTGATACATTCCAGAAGTTCGCAAAGCAAATTTAATTTCTAACTTACCTGTTGCAATCATAGCTGTAAATAAACGCAGCCTGTATTTTTCAAGTGAAGATTCAACCGCTAAGATATCATCTAGTTCTTTTTCAAAAACTTTCGAAATTCCGCTGTATTCATATCCGTCCTTGACAGCCTGGTATTCCTCATCAGTGAGAGTCTTTCCAATAATTAATCTAATTTTTCCATTATTAGAAATAATTTGGGAAATCCCCTGCAATGCAAATATTAATAATGAGGATGAAAAAAAACCCACTGCCCTGTCATAAGTAACCGCTTTGCTAAGGACAGGTATATAAAACTCATCCAGCAAGCCATGATCACCAGACCTGTAAGTATCGGATATCTTTAATTCTTTAAAGCTCATAAGCTACAAATCAAACAAGCCTGATCTTCCGGATCATCATCATCTTGTTCTTTGAAAATTTCTTGCCAGCGCTCCGCACTGGCATCTTTTGAAGAAGCAATGATTCCCTGCTCTTCTCGTCTTTTCTTCGCTTTTTCAACTACCTCATCAAGTGTTCCAGCTTGGCTCCATGTATAATTACCTGTGCCCACATAACGCTTATCAGCAACATCTAAGTCATATCTTTCACGTTGACGCTGTTCATATTCTTTTGCTTTTTCAAACAGCTCTGGGTGGTTTTCTTTTAACCCCAGCCACTCATCTTGTCTTTGAAAGAAACAGAAGTAACAACCTGATCGTGAGCGCCAACGATAGTATTCCGGTATGCCTACTGACTCTTCTAATAGCCTAAAAATATCGTCTCGCACTAAGCCGTCATCTATAAATGGAAATACCGCTTTAATTGTGTCTTTGGTGCTGACGTAGCCCTCTCGATTTTCATCGGCCCGGATGCCCACATAACTAATCACTGGGTCATTACCCACAAACTGTTCAAAGGGCTTAATTTTCATGGTTCTAGTGCACCAACGTTGGCGTGCCGAGGGCAGCATGTCATTGTGCATTTTTAACCAGTGGTCAAATTCTCGCCCTGTGCCTAGACGAACAATTGATTTACCTAGATAAGTTTCTAATTTATCCAAAAACTCATACGCTTCAGTTAGCTCAGCACCTGTGTCTGAGAAAAAGTATTCAACTTTTTCATGGATTTCTGGGTACTGCTCTTTTATAAAGATAGCTAATGCAGCGCTATCTTTACCTCCTGAAAGCCCTAGTACATGACGAACACTATCATCAGCTTTTTTTACAATTTCAGAGAAATGGCTCATGCTAATTTCCCTTTCTGAACAGCTGACTTTGCCTTTTCTGCGCTCTGATCTGTACGCTCTTGCTCTCTTTTATTTTGCAAGAAATCATCTACCACTTGAGCTAATGCAATCAATTGAAGCTCTGGATCTTTCGATTGATTTAAAACATCTTCTAATGATTCTTTAATTGCCTTTGAGTGCTTTTCTCTTGCCTTGTCGACAGTGACAATTTCATCAATAAAATCACTACCTTTTTTGAGTGATTTAAGAAGATATACATCAAAGTCATCATCAGTGGTTTCAGCAAATCTTCGCTCTTCAGCGGCCAGCTTAAATAAGTCCGTTAATCTTCGACCTAATTGGGTTAACTTGTAACCTGCCTCATCATGATCCGAGTCTGTCCACTTTTTACTTGGCTTAGACCCCAAGAACATTAGGATATTTTCAAACCATAATTCATCATTTGATTCTTCTCTGAAGATTCTAACTAAAAGACCACGAACACCCTGTGCATCAAGGGTGTAGTTTTCTAAACCATTACATCTACCACAACTTTGTTCTCTTAATTTTTCGGGAGTAATCTCTGGATCAAGGCCAATTGTCTCAGCAAAACGACGCTTCATATCTTGAACCAAGTTTTCATGCGCCCACTTAAGTTCGAAAAGAATATCATGTAATTTTTTAGAGAAGCCTTCTAGGCTTTTTGTATCATTGGCTATATCTTTGAATCCCAGCGCCTTTGGTAAACCTTCAAAAATAAGACGCTCTGGGGATTTAGAAATATTAAATGCTGCTCGGACAGCCAAAGCCTCAGCTGAAAGTCCATTTTTTGTTTTAAGCGTGTATTCAGGGAGCGCACCCATAAAGCTAGCCAAGGGTTTTGCCACATCTAAAATAGTTTTTGGTTTAGCGCCGCCACTAACTACTTTGCAGTATTCTTTAAAAATGGATGCATTTAGACCATCAATCTTAAACCTCTGAATGCTGAATAAATCTGGGCGCTTAACAAAACGTTCAACAATTTCTTGACTAAATCCTGGGATATATTTCCGTTCTTCGTACAGAGCCAGCTCGTGCTCGTTAACCAAATAAACTGACAACCAAAGAATGGGTAATAACCCAGCTTTAATACCGTATGGTGGAGCGATTAATTCCGCATTAATCTCTGAAAAGGCTTTTGCTTCATTATCTGTTGAGGCAAAAAATTCTTCAATTCTTTCCCATGAGGGCAATAAAGAACTACCTATAGGCGGCTTTGCCAGCACCCATTGTTTGCCTTGCTTGATGTGTATTTTCTCTTTCTGAAGAACTGATCTGTAAATAGCTTTTTCTGGCGGGAATTTTTCAATACCCAGGTCCGGCTCATTTACATTACTTAACAGTAAGCTCATTAATTTATTACGTGCGCCTGCTGCTTGCGATGAAGGCTTATCTCTATTAATGAGCTCGTTAAAAATTTCAGGTGCTTTAGGGTAAATTTCGTCCAAAACTTGTGATAGGCAGACTTGGAACGATCTTCTATTTGAAATTTTTAGCTTTTTGCCCTTGAACGACCAGTCGCTTGATTGTGGATTGCTTAGAATTTGGGTTACTTGAATTAACTCTGCCTGCTTAACGGCAGACAACCTAGTTTCAAATTCTTTTTTAGCAACGGGATCTTCAGATAATGCTTTAGCACCTCTTTCGATTACCTCTAATGCTAGACGCTCTGAGACCAAACCTTTAAGCGCTGATCCGCCATCGTGGTATGCAACGATTCCAAGCTCAGACAAATATTCCTGAGCTTCACTTAGGAACTTATCTTTGTCGTCCTGAACAGAAGATAGAAAAACAAAAATTTGCGGTATTTTTTGCTTTGCTGCAGATTTAAAATTCAATGCATCAACAAATTTAAGAGCAAAGTATCTTAGCGTGCCCTTTTCAATACTATATTTGCGGGCCACAACCGGAGCTAGTGCCTGATTTTCTGTTATCTTCTCAGCAAGCGAGAATGCGCCTAACTGATTAAGCTGATCTTGAACCGCACCTTCTAGATCAAAATCACTGCCTTGCCAAACCCTGTATTCGTTATTAAATTTTCGATGAACGATTGCTGAATGTGTTTTTAGGGCTTGAAGACCTGCACTCGTTTTCTGATTAAACACCGAGGACAATACAGCCTCTGAAGCCCTTATGTTACCCCTGCTTCCTAAGAGATTAATAAGGCCCACAGTTTTTAACAGCGCTAGCTCATCAGTCGTAACATCATTGATGCGCTCGATAACAGAAACAGATTCTGCCCAGCGTCGCTGGGTTAAATAATCTCCATTAACTGATGCCTGGTTGTTTAAGAAATAATCAAAAATATGATCAGGGCGAATAAACTCACCCAGACTCTGTAATTTGGATAGCATGTCTTTAAAACCGCTTTGCTCACGACTTCCAAGATAACTAAACAGCGTTCTTTCATTTTGAGAGATTAGCTGGCAAAGCTGCGGTAGAATCATCGCACTTAATGGGTGTAGCGGGTACAAGCCCATAAATAATTCAAGCGCCTCGTCTTTATGTAAACTTGGCGGTAAGACACCTTCTTGCGACAAAATACTAATAATTGCCTGAAGATCTTTGCTGATGTTTTGCTTTAATTCGTCAGCAAAATCTTTATGGGAAATTGCCGCTTTTACAACTCTTAAGGTTTGCTCTGATGATTCTAAAAATGGAATTTCTTCAAAACGGCCCTGTATTTTTGCCCATTCGTTTTTAAGGGATTCGCCAACGCCTCTTGCATACTGCTCAATGGATTGATGAAGAAGCACAAATACCATGATTTGCGTCGGATGATGAGCGTGAGCTTGCTCTGCTAATGCCTGAAGAAGGAACACATCGTTAACACCTAACGATCTTGATTCAAACTCAAGAAATTTACCAAACTCGTCAAAAACAATCATTATTCCCGGACAGCCCACTTTGCTTAGTGTCGCCTGGCAATCTTTAGTCAAATCTAGCAGCTCAGAAATAGAAACTTCTCCCGCTTTCAAAAAACTATTTAGATTTGCTATTACAAGTGGCTTCTTACCTTTTCGACCTTGCCAATAGTTAGTCATAGCCTCTTGCAAGCCTGCCAAATATCTCATTGATAGCCGCTCTGGGGTACCTGAAATAAGCACTTCAAGATAACCCTCTGTTCCTTTAGTTTGCTCATTAACGGCTTTAACTAGATCAGGCTCATATTTGGCAAGTAATTGCCTTGCAGCAACTGATTTTTCTGATTTTGGGTCCGATAACAACTGCGATAAAAATAACGCAAATGAGGATTTACCTGAACCGTACGGGCCAACTAGCGACCATGCTCGAGGCTGGTCACTTGCACCAAAACGATTTGTTAATGTTGATAAGGTTCTTAGCGCTCTTGATGTTGGAATATAATTAAGTGAAGAGCTACCCGATTGAGAATCTCTCTCAATATTTACAGATCTGGTATAACTTGCCGATACAGATACTAAGGAAGATAAGCTCATGCGGCAGCCTCCACATTTGTCGTATCTGGAGAATAATAGGCTTTGAGAAGCTCTAAATCTGTAAGAGGCTCAAGTAAGAATAATTGACGCAACCCTGCTGTTTCACGAAGTTCAAAATGGCTTGGATTTTGTCTAACCAATTCTTCAAGTTTAACCATAAATGATGATTCACTTAGCCTAAACACAGAACCCGGGGAAACATAATCCTCAGCGGAATTAATTAAATCTTCGATAGGTACAATTTTTGTCTCTCTGAACCCCAGTAGTTGCAAAATTGCAAAGCCTAATACCTGGCAAGGTAGGTCATCTCTACTTTCAAAAGTCGAAATGTAGCTAGATTTACCATGCTCAGACATTAACCCTAATTCACTTAATGGCGAATCAAGCGCATCTTCAGCGACTGAAGCTCCCTGCGTCTTCGCGTAGAGCCTAGTTATGACGGACACATCATTTTTTAGCGTTGATCCCGCCGGTCGCTGGGTGCTTTTTACTTCATCTTGAAGGAAATTAGACAATGCAGCTCGGAGTTCACTTTGGTCAAAACTTGTTTTGTGATACTTGTTAAAAAACCAAGCAATGGTTGTAGATAACTCAGTATTAGTTGCCAGTAACCAATGAATTAACCACAAAGTTCCTTGATCTTCTAAAAACGGGTCTACACCATCTGTAGAGTCAAAAATATAGCTACCAATTTCTGTTGGATCATTTGTTTTGATATCGATTAGTTGGGTTGCGCGCAACCAATACCGAATTGCACTCACCATATTTTTACCGACACCCAATGTAACTGTGGCTTTGTCGGGGTTTTCAAATAAGGTTTGATCTTTCTGAAGCGCAGAAAATCCTTTAGATAACCAAGCAAACCGAAGATGGAACGTCTCATGACGCCCAAACGCAACATTATTTGCACTAAATTTCACGTTACGGTTTCCTTATTATTATCAGCATCTAAAACTGTAAAGTTCATTGGAAGCTGTGATTTTTCAGCTAGATATTTATCGACATTATCTAAAAACCAATTTTTTAAACTTGATTTTTCTTTGCCTAACGATTCATATAATTCTTGTTTTACATCGGGGTCTATTTCAATCACGATTCGACCACTTTTACCTACAGGCATAATCTTTCCTATGTTACATAAATTAGTTTTATGTAACATAGCTTATAGACTCTTTTTTTTCTAGGAAGTCATTGCTTAAACCCCTAATTCGAGACTATATAATTCATTAGTAGATAATTACCTTATTAAACCATTCATTACCGTATGGTTAAAGTAATATTTGAAAGATATAAACCGATATTTTGGTGCTTTCTGCAAACCCCCCTCAATGGGAACCGGTGTTTATAAATGGCCAATGGTTTTAGCAGCTGAAATTACCGCAAGAGAATTATCAAAGAGTCGATTTAAAGATAGTTATATGTGCATTTTGGATGAGGAAAGTGGGCTGATTTACCAAAGAGCACTTGATTGCTTTATTGGCGAAGAATAAAAGCGGCGGGATTTGAACCCGCGTCCTCACCCCTTTGTGCAACAAAAAGCGGTCGCCGTCGCTTCGCTTATGCGCTCGGGTTGACTCGGCTCGTGCTTGTTCGCCCGCCTTCGGCGCCTAAAACGTCACTCAGACGTTTTTTGCAACCACGCTACGCGGGACTTTCTATCTCTGCACACTGGCCAATAAAAAACCCCCACCACTGCATGGTGAGGGTTATTTTATTGGTGGAGGCGGCGGGATTTGAACCCGCGTCCGCCAGTCCGCTGCCTTCGGCTCTACATGCTTAGTTCAGTCTTTAATTTTAGTACGTTACAACCCGACTGGCAGGGCGCATAAGGCACGATTTCGGTAAGTGTTTAGTGCATCGACCCCGAACAAGCTTCAACACGATCTTATGAAATATGACATTTGAGCGTTGGTCACCCCGAGGGGCTCATAACTCTGGACGCA
>JAQWIR010000037.1 GCA_029248755.1 Porticoccaceae bacterium | reverse complement strand
GGTTTTTTATTGGCCGAACGAATGAGGAGAGAACCTCCTAAGGTTCGATAAACTTGCTACTGCAAGTTTAGACCGAGCCGCCAATAGCGGCGAAGCCCTGCAAGGGTAAAACACCTGTAAGGGGGTTTTAAGTCAATCCTCGAACACAGACGCCCGGATTACCACCCGACAAGCATAGCTTGACGGCGTTCAACGTTGTCTAAAGCTACACTTTAACATTCCATTTATAAATAATTTTTTTAAATATTTCCCTAAAACTAAAAAATTAGTACATTTGTACTATCCTTAATCGTGACGGTTCAAGGAAGATTGTTGGAAACCTAACCATCAAACCAACTAACTACATATAATTTTGGAGAAACATCATGAACGTTCAACTTGCAACTTCTGCATATAAAAAAAACCCCAAGGATTTACATTAAGACGTTATATAGCCCCAGAAACAATTAAAAACAGCCTCTCCAAAGAAGGCGGGTTTGGTTTTTTGTTTCATGCAACAAGCTGGGACACATTGGATAAAATATTTACCCATGTCCCCTCAAGACATGAGATTGACGAAGATGCTTTATGGAATATGCCTCCATTCGTTGGTTCAGCTATCTATCAAAATAATCAGGTTATTGGAGCAAACATAGTGATGCCTGTCCCCCTTGATTTATGGATTAGTAGACCGAAAATGATTAAAGAGCTTAGAAAAAAACAATTATTTCCTGCATTAAGACTAGCCAAAGAATGTGGTTTAAATATGGTTGCACTTGGAGCCTCTACTCCCTATGCATGCAACTATGGGAAATTACCAAGATCAGTTGATGGTCCACATATTACAACTGGCCACGCAGCTACTGCAGCTATGCTTAAAAAATGGGCTAGCTATGCATCGGAACAAACTAATTTAGACTTTAATACTATTAAATTAGCTGTTTTTGGTGCTGCCGGTCGTTTAGGTAAAGCAGTGAGTCGCTATTTAGCCTATGAAGATACCCCTAGAGAATTAATTCTTATTGATCTTCCGGATAAAGTTAATCTACTAAAAGAGTTAGCGAAAGAAATACAGACTTATAACAAGTCTATTAAAGTATCTATTTTGGGGTTGAACAATAACAAGCCTTTGCCCGACTTTGATGGTGCCGTATTAGTAAGTAACAATACCGTTCCTTTTTTAGCAGCTGAACATTTAAGACAGGCGAAATTTTGGATAGATGATTCGCATCCACGAGCTGCAAGCATTGCTGCAGAGGAGGCCACACGAAACGAAACCTTGTATATAGAATGTTATGCCGCTGCACCTGAAGGTATTAATACTGACTTCCCTTTCAATCTACCCAGTACGAATGATTGCTATACCTGTTTTGCTGAGGGTTATCTTGCCTGGAAAGAAAAAATTGACTATGACTATGTTACAGGTATACCAGACGTCTTAAAAATTTCAAAAGTTGCTTCACTATTACAGAAATATAAATTTGAGGTTGGACCATTCTTTGGTAAAAGTGGGGTAGTTATAGGATGATCCTAAAACCCAGGTATCCAATTGAGAGTCGTCTTCTCATAATCGCAGGATACTTGGGCTTTTTTAGCCATTTAATATATTACTTCACTTGGGTATATATAATACCGCAACCATATGAAAGTCTATGGTTGCGGCTTTCATGTTGCCTAATTTCACTTCCGTTAATTTTCGCTAACTATTGGCCAAAAAAAATAAAACCGTTGATAACACTTTATTGGCATTTTTTCCTAATGTATGCGTTAACAATTACCTGTACTTATTTAACGCTAAAAAACAATTACTCAACCATGTGGATGATGACTCAGGTAATGGGGCTTTTTATATTATCCATACTTATCGATGAAATTATTCTATTGTTTGCCAACTTATCAATTGGCGTTAGTCTTTCAACATTAGCATTCTATACAGAAACAGAAAACCTAAGTATCAACCCTATTTACCATTCACTAGATAATGCTTCTATAGCACTAATGCCAGTTATTTTAGCCTGCAGTTTACTTTTTAATTTTACAAAGAAAAAAGAAATAGCTGCACAGGAAAAAGCCAGAGTACTAAAATCTCTTGCAGGCTCAATAGCTCACGAGATGCGCAATCCCCTATCCCAAATACATGGAAGCCTTCACTTTATTTCCAGACAAGCATCTGAATTAGATAAACAACTTATAGAGTATCTTAATGATGCCAACAAAATTGCTAAAAGCGGTTTACAGGTCATTGATATAACAATGGATGCAATTAACGAAAAACCTGTTAACAAAGAGAGTTTTATTGTTATTTCTGCAAATGATATGGTCGCAGACACCCTTAATCACTATGCATATAGTGATAGTCAACATGCAGAAAAACTATCTTTTAAAGGCGATGATTTTGAGTTATTTGCTGATCCGGTGACACTAAAATATGTTCTCTATAACTTAATTGGCAATGCATTGTATTTTGTAAAAACTTTACCTGATGCAGATATTGTGATCTCTATTTTGCCCGAAATGCATCAAATTGTTATTCGAGATACAGGTCCTGGAATAGCCAAATCAGCAATACCAAAATTATTCGACAGCTTTTATACATCTGGTAAACACGGCGGGACCGGGCTTGGGCTTACCTACTGTAAAAGAACCATGAAAGAATTAGGCGGTAGTATTCATTGTGAATCAAAACTAGGAGAGTACACAGAATTTATACTCACTTTCCCCAAATTATCAAATGAAAAAGTATTATCAGCAGCTTAAAACAGGCTTAGTCAATTTGTGCGTCATAAATAAATAATTTCTAATTTTGATCTAAACTTACATAAAAAATCTGGACAAGGATAACGGGCGCTTATGGTCAAACAGCGAACAATTATCAAGATTAATAGTTTTCATAATGAGTCGATTTTGAAAAACTTTATCTGATCTCAAAAATCCTTTCCAGTTAGTCTTAAGACCTATAGCTAATTAGGGGTGTCAATATAAATGAGCAATAAAATTGTAACTACTGAGATAGAGGCTGCTACTTTTCGTCGATTAATAAAGCACTTAGATGAACATAAAGAAGTTCAAAATATTGATCTAATGCTTACGGCTAAATTTTGCCGAAATTGTCTAAGTAAGTGGTATCAATCAGCGGCACTTAAACATGAGGTTGCGATAAATTATGAGCAATCACGTGAAGTTATTTATGGTATGACTTACAAGCAATGGAAAGATAAGTATCAAACTCCAGCCGCGACAGAACAGCTCGACGTAATAGCAAAAAAAACTGTCAAAAAAACTTAAGTAAAAATCGCTGGCATATTACTAGTCTTTGAGCGCCCTACTTCTATTTCTTTTTATTAATATTAAACTTAATCAGTACGATATGGTTCTAGCTTTGCGATATCCACTAAACGAAGGAATAGTAGCTACAATCGTCGAAGCGGCCAATAACGCGGCAACCAAATATAAACTATTATCGCTCAGTAAGTTTATTTCAATATGTAGCCCGTAATTTGATACCAAATAATCTCGAAGTACCGCTAGACTGCCTGCTAAAAGGCCTGCACCCAAGAAAAAACTTAGCAATGTAATCAGTAGTGCTTCTAGCTGAATCAGTAAAAAAAGAATATAGGGTGGCGCACCTATGATGCGAAGTAGTTGTATCTCACGGCGGCGTTCACGCATTGATGCAAGAAGCATCGCGCTTACGCCTAGGCAGGCAGCTATAAATATTAGTGCAGACACTAAGAGTAGCGTATTTTCCAATATGCTTATCATGCCCCACAGCTCAGATAATGCTACCCCGGGAAGAATGGCCACAACTGGCTCTGGGGTATATTTATTGATTGTTCTTTGAACCTGAAAAGTCGCTATTTTTGAGTTGAGTCCCAACATAAATGCAGTAATGCTCTTTGGCTGAAGTTCTGCTTGCTCTAGGTCACTTTGGGTGAGTTTTCCTTTTGATACTTTCACGCCATGCTGCCAATCAATATGAATCGCCTCTATACCCTGCAGGCTAACATGCAGGGTTTGATCAACAGGTGTTCCTGTTGCCTTTAAAATCCCTACTACTGTAAAGGGACGATCATCGTGCACACTAAAACTGGTTTTGGCGATACCATGCGCTAGTGCAACTCTATCACCCAAGGTGTAGCCCAGTTTTTTCGCTACCTCAGAACCCAAAACCACATCGAACACTTGATCAAATTCTTGTCCGTCGCTAAATGCCAAGGGATTCTTTTTACCGTAACTAAAATGCTGAAAATAGCTTTTTGTGGTTCCTAATACACGATAACCTTTATGTGAATCACCCAGGGAGATAGGAATAGCCCACTTTACTTTTTCACTATTGCTAATGTCTTTATAGGTATCCCAGCGGATATTATTAGTTGGATTTCCAATTCTAAAAACTGAGTATAAAAGCAAATTTAAACTACCGGTTCTTGCTCCAACAATAAGATCTACACCTGAAACACTGCTAGAAAAATTTTCTTTTGTTTGGTGGCGAATATGCTCGACACCCAAAAGCACAAAAACACTAACGGTCATCGCCATTAGTGATAGCATGACCGAGCCCTTTCGATCTATTAAACTATTAAGTGCAAGCTTGGCGAGCATTATTCTTGCCCCTGTATATGATTAAAATCATTCAAGGATTGGATGTTAGTAAAGTAGTTTGATAGTGACTGATCATGACTTACAAAAAGCAATGTCATTTGATTTTTGGTGACCATTGGCATCAAAAGTTGCATAAAAGCATCTCTATTTGATTGATCTAAGGATGACGTTGGCTCATCAGCAATTAATATTTGTGGTTTATTTATTAGAGCGCGGGCAATCGCTATTCTTTGTTGCTGTCCAATACTTAAATGGCGGATTGGTCTGTTCCATTCATTTTCAGGAATATTAAGCCCCTGAAAAAGTGTTTTAATTTCTTCTTTTATAGTATTGGTGTTTTTTCTAACAGAAAATCGGGTCGCTAGTAATACATTGTCTATTGCATTGAGATAAGGCATTAAATTGAATTGCTGAAATACATAGCCTATATGCGCGGCACGAAATTGATCGCGCTGTCGATCATTCAGACTATTTAGGGATTGCCCAAGCACTGTCAAACTACCATCGTTAGGTGTAAGCAACCCACTCAATAAGCCTAATAATGTCGACTTTCCGCCTCCAGAGGGCCCGTGAACAAGCACTTGATCACCAGAACTTAATGACCATGAGGGTATGTTTAACACTGTATGTTCTGGCCGATCCGAATAATGGAAGCGAATATCGGCAAGTTTAATGGCCATTTGACCTCTCAAGTTCCAGGACAGCTATTTAGATTAAAGTGCAAAACAAAATGATACACCAAGTAAGTTGCAACTAGAATTGACTGCTCAAATAAACCGCTTAGAGATAGTCAATTACAGAATGATATAATACTCACTATAATGCATATAGGTAAGCTAGACTTACTGAGTTGATTAATTTATTTTGGTGATGCCACTGTGAGTTGCCTAGCCTTTAATTTTAAACTGTAAAGCCCTGAATAAACATTATGTTACGATTTTTTTGTTTTACCTTATTGAGACTTAGCCTGTTATTAGTATTGGCATTTGACGCGCTAAGTAGTGAATTAAATGGTAACAAAGCGCCGCAAGCACCTGCTGAGCCAGTGCCTGCAATTAAAGATGAATTGGACAAACTTACACCTTCGACTTTTGAGACGATTGATTGGGATGATTTAATGCCGGAAGAAGATTTAAATGCATTAATGAACCCTCCCAATTACTTGGATCAAATAGAAGATAGTGCCTTTGAAAATCAAACGATCGACCAAATTCAAAGTCAAATCACTGCTTCAATTGATGATCGTTATCAGCAAGCACTCGTCTCGAAAAATATTATTAAAGCAATGGATGGCCAAGCCGTTCGAATTCCTGGCTTTATTGTTCCTTTAGAATTTGATGAAGAAACCATCACAGAGTTTTTTTTGGTGCCTTACTTTGGCGCCTGTATTCATTCACCACCGCCTCCACCCAATCAAATAATATACGTTCATGCGCCAAATGGATTAGAGCTAAACACTCTGTATGATCCTTTCTGGATTTCTGGGAAATTAAGTACAAAATTAGTTGAAAACTATATGGCAACAGCTGCCTACAGTATGCAGATGCAATCCTATGAGGACTACACTGAATAGCCTAGTCAGATAAACAGGCTAATAACTGAGCTTCCAAACTGTTATCCAGCTTATCCGATATTACTTCAATGCGACTTTCTAGGCAGTCATCTAATTCAATCTCTGTCAGCGCATCGGCTGTGAGGTTATAACCAAAGACACCTGCATTGGTTATAAAAACAGCCTTCATTCGTTCTGCGCACAGCCCTGTTAGCAAGGAAAATAATTTTGGGTAACTAAATACCTTGTCTGGAGAAAATCGCCAACCTGCGCTATGAAAACCCTCGCCTTCATTCTTGGCAAATAAAAACCCTTGCTCTGGTATCGCCATATCAGCAGCCAGTGGCTTTGATTGATGATGGTGATGATGACTTGATGATGAAAATGTGAAGCTTTCGGTTATACCATCCAACAAAGTGAAAGCAATCTCACCCTGTTGAGTAAACACCACCTCAGCATGGGTTTGACCTATTTTTTTTATATAATCATTAAGCCTTATTTTATCTTCATCGGTGTAGAGATCCTGCTTGTTACCGACCACTATATCGCCAATAGCGATTTGCTGATTAAAAGTTTCATGCTCGGTATAACGCGAATCTGTTAGTTTACGTGCATCAACCAGGGTCAGTGTTTTCTGAAGAGACAAAACCTCTTGGTAGTACTCGGCAGATAGAACCTGTAGCACTTCTTTTGGGTGCCCAAGTCCAGTGGGTTCAATCAGAAGTCGATCGGGCTTGGCTTTGGCTAATAATTGATTTAAGGCAATTTGCATAGGTAACCCCGCAGCACAGCACATACAGCCACCGGGTACTTCGCGAATAAAAACGCCCTGCTCTTCTGTCTGCTGGCCCTGAACTAGGGCGCCATCAATACCAATTTCGCCAAACTCGTTGATCAGCACAGCCCAACGCTCATTGTTTGGCTTACTCTTTAGCAAATGCAAAATAGCCGAGGTCTTACCTACACCCAGAAAACCAGTAATAATATTGGTAGGAATAGCACGAATGTCTAAGACTCCAGATTTCATTGATCTAACTCTTAAGGGATTTAATCAGCAGATCGAAAAGTCGCTATACCAAAAGCGCCTTTATTAAGACCCTCATAGGCTTTAACGACTACATCTAACTGGATAGTTTCTGAAATAAGACTTGCTAAGAAAATCGCAATATTTTCCACTGTCGTTTCTACGGGCATCACAAAGACACTTGAACTGGGTAGCGATATAGCAAAATCGCCTTGTTGAGCCGTGTATTTCAAACGGGTATGAGCCATACCTTGGATATCAAATTCACTATCAATATGGTCTTGGGTGGCTATATAGCCATCTTTTAATCTATCGGCCCAGTCAGCTTCAAGTTGTGTGTTGCGTTGTCCATTGGTTTTTATTTCAATTCGTGATCTATGCCCATGAGCTATACGCTGACATTGACCTAAATGCTTTTGCAGGCCATGGGTGTAATGATAAAAAGCACCACTAATTTCTTCGTTTCGAAGATTAATCACTACTTCAGTTACATTATCTGGCAACAATTGTCTAATTCTCGCCTGTAAATCTATGGCTATACTGTTGGAATCAATCCCCTGGGCGTCGACTAATAAAACTGCATCCTGTGGTGATTGATGACGAATTATCCCACCTGTAGCTAGGGGAAACTCAATAATTAATTGATTGTTCTCGATATGGGTACTGCAATCGGTTGATTTTGTTGGCACCAATAGACGATGATCAATTTCATGATCAATAAATTGTTTGATTTGTTTTTTTACATGACCAAAATCAAATACCATACCCTGATCATCTAATTTACCTGCCAACTCAATATCAACAATCCAAGATTCACCGACAACACCACGAGCATTATCGAGGTATGAAAAATCAATTACGGTTAAATTGTCTACAAATAATCGAGCCATAGAGGTTTAGGGTTCTTAATTTAAGGGTTGGTAATTATGTTTACTCGGGCATAGCCGATGAGTGGTGCTCGATAATCATCCAGCATTGACCATTCCATCGATATACATAAGTAAATCTCGCCTGAACCGAAATACCCTCTTTAAAGGTAAAAGTGTATACCCCTGAGTTAATCGCTATATCGTCAAAGATACGCACATTTGATTCATCAATTTTACCCTGTGGCTCCTTGGCAATAAAATGCACAAAATAGTCTTCTATTTCATTATGGTTATGGCGAACCTGGTTGGAGACAGTGGGAAGTAAAATTGCGTCAGCTGAATAGAGCGCGGCAACCTGCTTTGGATCGCCCGTTTGCAGCGCGTCATTCCACTGATCAAATAATACTGTGATTTCACTATGCTCCATATCTAATGCCTTATCTAATATTTATAAGAGGGTGAATATTATAGTAAAGCATCGAATCGTTAAAGAAATCATTGGTTAAAATCGCCTATTTTGACTATGTCTATCTACTCATTCATGGCCTATTTTTGATCTATAACCACTGCATTATGTGCATGTAAACTCTCCTGATGCTCAATCTTAAACCAATAATCTTCAACATTAGGCATTTTTTCTAAACTCTTTTTAACTCGTCTTGCTGCATCTTCACAGAACATCAAATTACCGGCATTGAGTCGTGCAAATTCTTGCTCATCATTGCGTTTTACTGCAGTTTGCACTGGTGTTCCAATAACTTCTTCTAAATGAAAGATCATTGATGACAAATCTGGCCAGTCTCCACCACCTATTGAAAAGTTTACATAAGCGTAAGAACGCTGGCTATGTGGTGTGGCAACAGAACCCGCTTGAGATTGCGCCCAAGCTAAAAGGTCGGCTTTATTGATTGTTCCACCGGGAAACTTAGTATCTATTGCATTAGCATACAATTGTCTGGCTAAAGATGCTGAACAAGGGCATGTACTAGAATAAGCTATGGTTAGTTCAAATCCATAGTTGTATCCCTGATCCTTTTTTTCTGCGCGAATTACAACGGGATAGGACTGAAAACCACTCTCATCACTCAATAATGCTGGTTTGCTTAAAACAAGATCAAAGCTTAGTTCTACTCTAGCTTGTTGACTAATATCACCCTGAGAGCTGATCATATTATCCAACAACTTCTCTAGGTTTTGTTTATTGCAGTCAATACTGGCTAATTGATTGATTGCTAAGTGAACCCGCGACATATGAATACCTTTAGATTCTGGCGAATCAAGGCTGACGAATACATTAGCTTTTGCGGCAACCTGTAGTCTGTGATCATTATCTAGTTGGATGGTAATTGGGACAGCAATATTTTCCATCCCCACCCATTTTAAAGTTGACGGTGTATCGCTAGAAATATCGGATGTCACATCCGGTAATGTGTTTATTAACAAAATTTACTCCTCTAATTAACGATTAAACGTAAGGCGTTGTGATGGCAGGCCTTGCTCGAAAACAATTTGACCATCAAAAACCTGCTGACCATTGACCCAGGTTCTTTTAATACTTGCTGAAAACTGATGATTGAGAAAAGGTGTCCAACCACAGTGGTAAAGGGTGTTTTCCTGAGTAACCTCAGTGGGCTGATTTGGATCGATCAAAACTAAATCGGCAAAATAACCCTCACGTATGAAACCCCGTTTTTCTATTGCGTATCGCTTTGCAGGGTTGTGAGCAGTTTTTTCGACAACCTGCTCTATACTCAGGCGCTGATGTTTAACCTGATCCAGTAAACTCAATAAGGCATGTTGAACCAATGGTAACCCCGCAGGGGCTTGATTATAGTCCTGCTGTTTTTCTTGCAGTGTGTGCGGGGCATGATCAGTGGCAATAATATCAATTTGATTGCTATGCAATGCTTTTATCAGCGCATCGCGATCAGATGACAATTTGATGGAAGGATTGCATTTAATGAAATTTCCTAATTGAGGATAATCCTTATCACTAAACCACAGATGATGAACACAGGCCTCAGCTGTAATATGCTTGTTCTCAATCGGCCCCGCTTCAAATAGGCTAAGTTCTTTTTCCGTTGTAATATGCAAAACATGTAATTGACTTTGGAACTTTTTAGCCAGCCCAACAGCGTATGAAGACGAAGCAAAACAGGCCTCAGTATCTCGAATTATCGGATGATCGAGAATCGTGGGAGTTTGGTTAGCCAGTTTATATTTTTGGAGATTTTCAGCGATCACAGGCCCACTTTCACAATGAGTAACAATTAAAACAGGGCTATCACGAAAGATACCTTCCAATGCATTGGGGTTTTCAACCAGTAAATTACCTGTAGATGCGCCCATAAATACCTTTACGCCGCAGTGTTTCGTTGGATCTAGTAATTTGATTTGCTCAAGATTATCCTCTGTAGCGCCTAGATAAAAAGAGTAGTTCGCCATTGAGCTCTGCATAGCAATATCAAACTTTTTTTCTAAGGCTTCGATCGATGTGGTCGCAGGATTAACATTAGGCATTTCCATATAACTGGTAATCCCACCAGCAACAGCAGCTCTCGACTCACTCGCAATGGTGCCTTTATGCACTAATCCAGGCTCACGAAAATGAACCTGATCATCAATCATACCTGGAAGTAAATATTGACCTTGAGCATCGACAATATGGTCTGCTTGAGTCGCTATTAGCTCAGCATTGATTTGAATTATGCGCTGACCCTCAATTCGGACATCCCTCTCTAAAATATTACTTTCATTAACAATTTTGGCGTTTTTAATTAATGTTGTTTTCATAGGGGTAAAGATTCTCTGGCTACAACCGGTTCGTTTAAGTAGAAGTATTTTTTGTGACAATTAGTATTTTATTTTTTCAAACATTCTTTAACATATATTGTTTAACATATATTGTTTAAGTAGCTGCGTTGACTGGAATACAACTCTCACATAAACAATTGAGTTCAACTTGTGGCGTATAAAGATCATATCCAGCACTTTTAACTGTTTCGCTAAGGTCTGTAATAGTCGATTGGTTAATACTGATTTCTTTGACCTTGCTACAATTTTTACAGATCAAAAATTGAGACACTGCGTGAGCATGGTCACAGTTAATATGTGTGCATGCCACATACTTATTGGCTAAATTCAATTTGTGGACAAGGTATTGGCCTTCTAGAAAGTCTAAAATACGATAAACCGACATAGCGGGTATTTTTTCACCAAAACGCTGTTTACAAAAATCAATTAATTCATAAGCAGAAAGCGCCTTATTAGACTCTATAAGCCCCATTAAAATTCGCTTACGCTTTGTGGTTAGTCGAGCACCATTGGCTTTACAACGCTTTTCAGCCTGTTCAATGGTGGTTTTAATGTTACTCATGTGAGTTACCTTAGAATGACAGTGGGATTATTAGCGGTAAGTGTTGTCGAACCCTGCTTAGACGGCATGACCCACATCGCATTGATTTTATAGATACCTGGAAAAGATTCGAACAGAACAGTCTTAATTGAAGAAAGCTTTGAAAGATCGCTGCATCTGTAGCTGTAATGGCCAACTATTTCACTATGTCCTTCGTGATCCTTGTGATCTTCGTGATCCTTGTGATCCTTGTGATCCTTGTGATCCTTGTGATCCTTGTGATCCTTGTGATCCTTGTGATCCTTGTGATCCTTGTGATCCTTGTGATCTTGGTGATCTTCGTGATCTTCGTGATCTTCGTGATCTTCGTGATCTTCGTGATCTTCGTGATCTTGGTGATCTTGGTGATCTTCGTGATCTTCGTGATCTTGGTGATCTTGGTGATCTTGGTGATCTTGGTGATCTTCGTGACCCTGTTGATCTTCTTCAATTAGACCCGATAAGACCACCTTAGACTCAACTAACCGACAAACAGACCCTGAAAATATAAACAATGATTCAGGTTGATCTAATATAGACTCAGCATTGTTAACGCTAGCAATATCTTTTTTGCTTGTCGCCTTGTGTTCAAAACCAACCAAGTTCATTGCAGGAGAGGTAAACTGAATCTCTATAGCCTCAGCTTCCATAGCAATTGTTAAATCAGACAGCCCATGAACATGAGCGTCAAGGCTAGTATCTTTTGGCTGCGCATAGGCTGTAGTTATAGTGCCAAATAAGGACATGACTAGACAAAAAATACCCACAAAATTTCCGTTCATTTTTTTCTCCGTAAAAATAGCATTCTTAGTCATTAATAAAATCGATTGTTAACATTAGCCGACGAAGGTTATTAGGCAACTGAGGGGAGCGATGGATAAGACCTGCACCCTGATTTTTATCCCAAATTTCACCTTTAAGCAACGCAACATCGCCACAATTTAATTGCTTTATGTCAGAAGCATTCTCAAATAGCCCCGAAAGCTCGTCAGGTTTACCTTGGTTTCCGGTGCCCAATTTACTGCGGTCGGCTACATCATGAGGAAGCCATTGTGTAGCAACCCCCTGATAGGTTGTTATCATACGACACGGCACTCGATCCACATGAAACCGAGGACACATAGCGTGATCAAGTGAAGATAACTTCAAGCTAACACGCTCTTGATTAAACAACTCACAAAAGATATCAACCAATCGTGCAATATCTTGACTTAAAACCTCTACCGCGTGCAAGGGACCTATTGCTTGCTGAATAGTTGCACAGGTATCCTGCGGCGAGCAAATCATCCATTTTTCCAAATTCGGTTGTGCATCGAGTATAGAATCAGCCGCTTGAACCAAGCTAGTAGAAAGATTGCGTTTCCAGATAACAATATTAATTTCTGGTTGATAGATATTGCTAAGAACCTCTGATTGACTTCCCTCAAGACCGTGCCGATCTTTTATGTCAGTATAAGTTACCTCAGAGGCATGATTTACATCCTTCATACTGCTTCATTCCAACTGGGGAAAGGATCATTAAATGTAGCCCAATGCTGTTTGCCCTTAAGTAAATCATCATCTGTCAGCAAACAGTCATCAAGAGCATTGGTCATAGCTTGCTGATCAAGTCCCTGCCCAATAAAGACTAATTCCTGTCGCATATCACCAAAGGGCTCTACCCATTGTTTTTCTATATTAGCCAAATAATCTTCGTCTTGAGGCCAATTTTGTTTTGGTACAGCTTTCCAAAACATTCCTCCAAAACCATAGCTTGCCATACCGCCGGCCTGACTCCATTGGCCAGCAAATTCAGGACGTGAAGCCAACCAAAAAAAACCTTTTGAACGAATTAGTTTTCCATATTTTTCTGACCCATGAAGAAAGTCATGAAATCTTTGAGGATAAAATGGACGGCGTGCCACATAAGTAAAACTACTAATACCATATTCGTCCGTTTCCGGCACATGCTCGCCGCGCATTTCTTTAAGCCAACCAGGTGCTTGCTGAGCGCGATCAAAATCAAATAACCCGGTATTTAGAACCTCATCAATCGCAATCTGTCCATTTTTAATAGGGATTATTTGCGCATCAGTATTCAATGTCTTAAGAATAGCCGTCAATCGCTCAACATGATTCGCATCAACCAAATCTGTTTTACTAATAAGCAGTACATCGGCAAATTCAACCTGATCAACCAGTAAATTGGCAACATTGCGCTGATCATCTTCACCAAGAGATTCTCCGGTGTCCTGCAAATATTTCGCCGACTCATAATCTTGCAAAAAATTAACCGCATCGACCACAGTCACCATCGTGTCTAGGGTTGCTACATCGGATAATGAAACACCATTTTCATCGGCAAAGGTAAACGTTTCAGCAACCGGTAAAGGTTCAGAAATTCCAGTTGATTCAATCACCAAGTAATCAAACTTTCCCTCTTTGGCCAGATTATTGACCTCTAAAAGCAAGTCTTCTCGCAATGTACAGCAGATACAGCCATTGCTCATTTCAACCAGTTTTTCTTCTTGATGGCTTAAAGAGACCTCGTTTTTCACCATCGCTGCATCTATATTAATTTCACTCATATCATTAACAATAACGGCGACTCTTTTATCATCCCGATTATTGAGAATATGACTTAAAAGCGTCGTTTTACCCGCACCAAGAAAACCAGAGAGTACTGTTACAGGGAGTTGTTGTGACATAAAAATAACCTTGAAAATAAAAAAGTGAAGTGCTTAACTAATTTTAGTTATGTTACAACGTATCATTTTAAAATTACAGTCGATTTTACAACAAACTAATTACGTTTTACTGTACTAGAAAACCAAAAAGCCTCCGCAAGGGAGACTTTATTTGATTTTAGGTTTACTTTCTGATCTTTTTGATACTTATTTAGCACATATTCATGAGTCACCGAGAATATTGCTGAGGTACTTTGTATGTAAAAGTGCACTCAACTGGGCCACTACATCGGCATAACTAGCTTCATTAACAACGTTGATATTTTCATCGCCATCAGTCCGGTGATCATAAAGCATACTGGCAAAGGTCTGGTTATTGTCGTCAATAAATTCGGTATAGCTAAATTCTTGCGTTTGTATGCTGTAACCCTTAGCATTTTTTAAAAACACATGACTTTTGCCATAATGGCTAGGATCATTAAGAATGGGCACTAAACTTTCACCGGCTAGTTGATGCTTAGGTAATTCGAGATCTAAAAGTTCAACAACCGTTGGATAGATATCAACCAAGTCAACAAGTGCATTGGTTTTTCTACCTTTTTCCATTGTTGGTAAATGGATAATTAATGGAACTCTGGTCGATGTTCTATAGGATGTATATTTACCCCATTGAGTATGCTCTTGCAGGTTATAGCCATGGTCAGAAAGCAAAATAACTATAGTATTTTTATCTAACTCTAACTCGGTTAAGGCTGTCATTATTTGACCAATTAAGGCATCGACATAACTGACTGTAGCGTAATAGCCATGAATAAGTGATATGGCGGTTTCATCGCTAACATTACCTTGTTTAGGAATGCCAGTATAGGCTCGCATTTCGCCCCAATGACTGATCGATGTTTTAGGTGCATTTTTAGGTACATAATTATTGTATGGCTGCTTAATCTCAGAACGGTCATACATATCCCAGTATTTAGTGGGCGCATTAAACGGTAAATGCGGAGCAATAAACCCGGCGGTTAATAGAAATGGTTTATGACTAGTTTTTAATCGCTTTAAATCTCTTATGACCTTTTCGGTTAACAAGCCATCGATGTAAGTGTTATCACTAACATCAGCACTTTCATAAGCAGGACCTGTGTCTGTCGCCTTGTATAATGCAATATTTTCAGGTCGTTGGTAATCTTTCCACAATGACTGCCAATAATCTATTGGTGGTAAACCTTGATCATTTTCATCAAAGGCATAGGGGCGCCAAACTTCGTCCCAATCAGTCATTCGGTCGTCTAAGTGATGATATATTTTGCCATTAGAGATTGTGGTGTAACCGTTATCTTTTAATAGTCTTGGCCAGGTAACTTGTTTAGGTGTTTCAACATCAACTCGGGTACTATAATTGATGAAACGTGTTTTGGTGGGCAGCATGCCGGTAAGCATACTTGCTCGAGAGGCACCGCATACAGAAACATTACTGTACGCTTGAGTAAACTGTACAGAGCGATTTGCAAATGCATCAATATTGGGTGAGATAATTTTCTCGTGACCATAGGCGTTTAATTCTGGTCTTAGATCATCCATGTAAAGCAATAGGATATTTGGTTTTTTATTCGTTTCCCCGCTAACTATACTGGCAATGCCATTAAAGATAGGCGCCTCTGAACAGACCCAAAGAATCAATAGTAGAACAGATAAGATAAGTTTTTTCATTGGCTAGATTATTGTTTTAAAATCTCAGTCTATACTAGCATCAGAAGGTTTACCAACAGCGTCAGTAGCTGCCATACCCGCTCTCACAAGGGAGGCTTATTCGATTGATTTGGTTGGGGCGGCAACGCCTGAATAATGATTTTATATTATTGTTTTATATATATTTTTTATTTTACAAATATATTTATACCGTAATATATACCGTATTATATTTTTGCATTGCTTCTGTTAAACGTTCTATTTTTTAAAAAATATGGAGATAAGCCCAACTCCAAAAAGCCGAAAACGATTAAGGGGGTACACCCCCCTTTTTTTGTTCGATGGGACTCCTATATTTCTATACTATTACCAATCTGCACGAACGAATCGTAATTATTTGGTTTATTACCCTCTATAGCCCTGGCACTAACGAATTAAGATAAGCCTCAACATCAGCTGCATCAGTTCTCATCGCATCGCCTGCAGTAGCGCTTCTGACTAAGTTTTCTCCGCGCAGTCCAAAGGCATAGCGCAAGATAATTAACCCATCAGTTAAAGCATCAAAGCTTCCATTAGCATCAATATCCAGAATCTTCAGCGGTATGGTACCTGCCTCGTATTCTTCAAGTGCAGTCAGTCCATCATTATCCTGATCTAATAGCGCATCACTGGCATCAGTTGGGTTTAGGCCATACTTTCTTTCCCATGCATCAGGCATCTGATCAATATCGCTATCTAAAGAATATTCAGCAGAATTAGGGAAGAAATCAGCGTTATCCCCTACTCCATCACCATCAGAGTCAGCATATTCTAGAGCGTCAAATGGGAAACCGTCTGAAAAATTTACATAACCGTCATTATCGAGATCTGAATCAGCGTTATCACCTATTCCGTCATTATCATTGTCTTTTTGCTCCGCTGAATTTAACGGAAAGGCATCATAATCATTTTGCGTGCCATCGTTATCATAATCATTATCCTGATCATTAGGTATTCCATCCTCATCAATATCAAGATTGGCAACTAGGGGATCAAAACCATTATCTAACTCAAGTTGGTCGCTTAGGCCATCATTGTCATCGTCATTATCGATTTCATTTGCTATACCATCAAGATCAGTATCAACAACACAGTCTGAACTAAACATAAGATCAACAAAGGGGCTAAGACTGAAGTTCAATGTATCAAGGGTATTACAAATAATAGGATTGTCTGATAGGAAAATATCTCCTGATTGCAAATCATCAAATACCCCGACAACGCTGTTAATACTATTGTTTTCGATATTTATTTTCTCTAAATTATTCAAATTTGATAAAGGAGAGGGGTCGTTAATTAGATTAGAGCTTAGATCAATCTCCTTGAGCAATGACAAGGATGACAATGCTGAGATATCACTAATGTCATTTTCGCTTAATCCCAAATATTCAAGAGTAGCAATATCCTTTAGGAAATTTAGATTATCAATTAAGGTGTTACCAGCATAAAAGCTGGTCAAATTAGATAAATTACTGACCGGAGAAAAATCACCAACTGGATTATATGACAAATCCAAATAATTAATGCTTCCAAGAATATTTTCCAAAAAGGAAATATCATTAATACTATTGGAGCTGAGATTGACTGAAGTTAAACTTTGCAGCTGATTAATCGGCGCCAATACATCTTCAGTTAACCCAAAACTTTCTAAGCTAAGCTCAGAAAGGTTCTGCAAACCAGATAATGCTGATAGGTCAGCTATATTGGATAAGCCACTAACAATACTTAAAACCTCAAGTTGCGGCAAATTTGATACTTGATCAATAGATGTCAAAACTGGGCTAATTAAATAAATACTCTTCAAATTTGGAAGATACTGTATTCCTTCAAGAGTATAAATAGGTTTTGCAAGATTCATAAGGTAACCATCTGCAGAACAACTAATTGACTGCACATCACCCGGGCTATCCTTATTAACTAGGGCAGCCTCTACACAGTCTCTCAAACCCTCATCAGAAAAATAACTAGCAACCTGCTCATTCGAGAAATAAAGCTTTGCTGGATCTAGGGCATCTGGATCATAAGCATCATTAACCCCATCATTATCGTCATCATTATCCTGATTATTACCAACCCCATCATCATCAAAATCAGCGAACTCATTTGGATCCATAGGGAATTTATCAGCCTGATCATAGACGCCGTCGCCGTCTGTATCCGGTAACGGGATAGTATTTTCCATAAATTCTTGAAGCGCAACAGCACCATCTCCATCAAAATCCTGAGCAGCATCTGCTCTATCATATGGATCTAGTCCGTAGAGAACTTCCCATGCATTAGGAATACCATCACCATCAAAATCTGCAACATAACGATCATCAAGCGGCATAAAGTCATTAATGTCATTTACGCCGTCATTATCGTCATCCAAGTCGGCATTGTTACCAACTCCATCTCCGTCAGTATCAATCGACTCAGTAACATCTAGAGGAAAATGATCTGCATCATCTTCGACACCATCATTATCATCATCAGAATCTGCATTATTACCAACGCCGTCCTGATCAGTATCTGCCCACTCAGATGAATCCATAGGGAAGCTATCAAATGCATCCTCGGTACCATCATTATCGTCATCTAGATCCGCATTATTACCAATTCCATCAGCATCCGCGTCCTGCCACTCAAGTTTATCGAACGGGAACATATCTGATCCGCCTTGTGTGGTATATCCGTCATCATCAGGATCTATAATAAAATCTGGCATCTCAGTTAGGCCAGGCTTACCCCAACATACAATACCACTGTCATCTAACGCACAAGAGTTATAGAGGCCTGCATAAATTTGAACTGGATTATTTAGCTCTGGTACTGATGACTGACCATAATCATCACTACCCCAACACACAGCGCCTGTTTTATCAATGGCACAACTGTGAGACCAGCCAGAGGATATATCGAATGGTGAATCAAGGCTGGGCATATTCTGAAGGTTGCTAGGAATGCCTCCAAAGCAAGATAACCCAGAGGGCCCGATGGAACATGCATGATACCAACCACTATCAACTACAGAAGCATTATTCTCAAATGACCCAGAGATAGTACCCCAACAGGTAACCTGCTGATCAATCACAGCACAAGAATGATGTCGTCCAGCAGATATATCGGTAACATTTACTAAATCTTGAGTAGGAAATTGATTAGATGAATTGTCACCCCAGCAAACCATGCCGCCATCATCAATGGCACAAGCATGTTTTAATCCAGCTGTGATCTTGGATGGATTCACAAGTTCAGGAATAAGGCTAATATTGAATTCATCATCGCCCCAACAATGAACACCCAACTGATCAAGTGCACATGTAAAATTTTGACCAGCAGCAACTTGCATAGGCTTATCAAGCAAGGGGGCATCAGCCTGGTTATAAGAATTGTCACCCCAGCACTCAATCCCAGTATCAACAATAGCGCAGGCATGGGTTGACCCAACTGCAACCGAGTAATCAGGCACAAGTGGGTCTGTTCCTACTGAAACTTCCCAACCATCACCCAATGAATCATAATCTGTGTCGTAGAGAAGCAACGAAGTACCTACAGACATCTCTTCATCAAAGCCAAGACCATCCCCATCTATATCTTCGCCATCGGTATAATCAAACTTGTTAAGTCCATAACTATCTTCAAATGCATCAGCCACCCCATCACCATCTGTATCCTTTGAATAATTGCTATCCAACGGAAAGGCGTCTAGGTGATCCAATACACCATCATTATCAGCATCAATATCTGCATTATCTCCTATACCATCTAGATCGGTATCTTTATATTCAGTTGAATCAAAGGGGAATTCATCCTCATGATATAAATAACCATCAGAGTCAGTATCACAGACACTAATATTTCCCTGAACATTTTGACGATCATAAACAAAGTTTTCAGAATAAGGGAACTCAGCATTATAGGTGTCCGAGGTTGCACAGTAACCTATGGTCTCAAGGGCGTGATTATAATCAAATAAATTACTAGAAAAACTCGGCTCACCGAGAATAAAAACACTACCTAGGCTATTATTTTGAAAAGCGTAACCGCCAATACTGGTAACGCTATCTGGGATTGTTACACTGGTTAGATCGTTACCATAAAAAGCATATTTACCAATGCTGGTAACGCTATCAGGGATTGTTACACTGGTTAGATCGTTACCATAAAAAGCGTAATCACCAATACTAGTAACGCTATCTGGGATTGTTACACTGGTTAGATTATTATCCAAAAAGGCATAAGGCCCGATACTCCTAACATTATCGCCAATACCAAGGGTTTCAATATTATTATTACTAAAAGCATAATTACCAATACTCTTAACGTTATTACCAATGCTAAGGGTTGCGAGATTTTGGTTACTATCAAATGCATGATGACCAACACTGGTAACACTATCCGGAATTGTTAGACTGGTTAGATTAGTATTATCAAAGGCACGATCTCCAATTCTGGCAACGCTACTACCAATACTGAGGGTTGCTAGATTAGGATTAGAACTAAATGCATAGCTTTGAATACTGATAACGCTATCTGGGATTGTTACGCTGGTTAGTTGATTGCCCAAAAAAGCCTGATAACCAATAATCTTAACAGAATCTGGAATAACAACACTGGTAACACCAGCATTTTTAAAAGCATAGTCTCGAATGGATTCAACCGGTTTTCCATTGACAGAAGATGCAATCACAACGTTTGGGCATGGATTTATACTACATCCAGATGCCTGAGCTCTCGATGCACCTACCCTGTAAATAATATTATTAATTGTTGTTGTGGAGGAAATAGAGTCAAAATCTTTATGCATTGTTGATAACGATCCATACAAATCTCCCAATGCGGCAATTGGTGCAGAGAAATCAATTGATCCATTACCACTGAATGCAGAACCACTTATACTGGTAACACTATCTGGGATTATTACACTGGATAGATTATTACTATAAAAAGCCTGTTCACCAATACTGGTAACGCTATCTGGGATTATTAAACTAGTAAGACTATTATATCGAAAAGCATAAGCACCAATACTGGTAACGCTATCCCCAATACTGATACTCGTAAGTTCGTTATTGTAAAAAGCATGAGCACCAATGCTGGTAACACTGTCTGGGATTGTTACAGTGGTAAGAGCATTATCGTAAAAAGCATAATCACCAATGCTGGTAACGCTACTACCAATACTAAGCGTTGCTAGGTTAGTGTTACCCTCAAATGCTCTATAGCCAATACTGATAACACTATCTGGGATTATTACACTGGTAAGATTATTATTATAAAAAGCATAATCACCAATACTAGTAACGCTATCAGGGATTATTACACTGCTTAGATTATTATTCCAAAAAGCCTCATCACCAATGCTGGTAACGCTATCTGGGATTATTACACTGCTTAGATTATTATTATTATAAAAAGCCCGATAGCCAATGCTTGAAACTGGCATGCCACCAATTTGATTGGGTATAACCAAATCACTCTCACAAACCGCGGTACAAGACAGAATATGCACCCTATTTGAAACTATAATATATCGAAAAACATTCCCCGAAATGCCTTCATTGTTTCTAACAATGTCTGCGATATCATGGGAAGCTGTATTTGGCATGTCTATATTTAAGAGATTATTATCTGAAAATGCGCTGTAGCCAATAACAGTTACGCTATCGGGAATAGATACACTGCCTAGGCTATTATTATCAAATGCATATATTCCTATAGTGGTAACGCTCTGACCAATATCGATGCTAGCAAGGCTATTTGATCTAAATGCGCTGTTGCCGATATTAATTACACTGTCGGGGATAGTTACACTGGTTAAGCTATTGTCAATAAATGCAGAAACGCCTATATCGATTACGCTTTCGCCTATTTCTACATTAGTTAAGCTATTGTTGCTAAAAGCATGTGCACCAATATTTCTAACAGCATCACCAACGATTGCATTACTGATATTATTTTCAGAGAAGGCATAATCACCAATAGTAGTAACCTGACTTGGTATAGTGACATCCTCAAGATTGTTATTGTAAAAAGAATAATCACCAATACTCTTCAAAGCCAAACCAAAAGTCACATCCCCTATACTGTTATTAGAAAATGCGTAATCCCCGATATGTGAAGTGTTAGCAGGAATCACAATATTTGTAAGACTATTATCAGCAAAAGAATAACTGCCAATGCTGACCACTGTGCTGGGAATAGTAACCTCGGTTAGGGCATTATTATTGAAGACATAATCCCCTATACTAGTCAAATTTTCCGGGATCGATATACTGGTCAGAGCATTTTCTGCAAATGCCTTGCTACCAATAAAAACTACGCTATCTGCAATTGATGCACTGGTTAGATTGTTAGATCTAAATGCTGAGATTCCAATATTAGTGACAGAGTTAGGAACATCAATTGCGGTGAGCGCGTTATCATAAAATGCGTGATCACCAATGTTTGTTACACTTTCGGGAATGGATACACTGGTCAAATTATTTTGAGAAAATGCAGAATCAGCTATGCTGGTAACTGGATAATCATCGATCTGCGCAGGTATAACAAGGTCTGCTGGGCAGGATATACAGTCAGTTATAACCACCTCATCTGATATCACTACATATCTAATATGATCCGCCGAATAGCTAGAAGAATATGAAATAATATTATGTTGGTTGCTGACTGGTGGGATGGTGATATTTTTTATTGGGTTATTCCCAAATGATTGATTACCTATACTGTTAATAGTGTCCGGTATTTCGACCGATGTAAGATTATTGTGTGCAAAGCTTTGATAACCAATCAGTTTGATGCCATTGGGCAACTCGACACTGGTAAGATTATTATATTTGAATGCACCATCACCAATTTCTACTGTGGCAGCTGGCAGTATTATGGATTGAAGATTATTATTCTCAAACGCTGAGTTAGGTATGTACCTTGTATCATCAGCTAAGGTGAGTGAGGACAAATTATTTCTAAGAAATGCACTGTCGCCGATCACTTCGATACCAAGCGGTAGAGTTAGTTCTGTTAGATTATTATTAGCAAACGCCTCCTTACCTATTGATAAAAGACCCGTACCAAACTCAATTAGCTCGAGTTTATTGGCCTTAAAAGCTCCATCATGGATATGTTTTAAGCTGTCAGGTAAAACAAGATTTGTTAACGCATTATTTCTAAAAGCATTTGCCAGGATTGAAGAAACCTTATTACCAAGAGATAAGCTTGAAAACTGATTGTTTTCAAAAGCGCTTCTGCCTATTACTTGGAGTGAGCTTGGCAAAATAATTGATATTAACCCAGCATTTTCAAATGAATAATCGCCGATTGAATAAACTGAATTGGGAATTGTGATTGAGAATAAATCTTGGTTCTGAAAAGCATAATCACCAATTCGCTCAACCGCCATACCATCAATCATATCTGGGATAGTCATATTCATTGTGCATTCAGCTGCACAACTAATGATTTCAAGCTCGCCTGAAACAAGCATATATCGCCAACTTCCACTTATTACACCCGGATTGTCCTGATATGTTTCGGCTCGACTTATTGCTATTTCGCTATAATTATTAACAGCGGTAAGCGCATTTTTAGCAAATGAATCCTTACCCAAATAAGAAACTTTACTAGGTATAGAGAGGGATTGGATATTGTTATTGTAAAAAGCATAATCACCAATGCTATTTAAAGTTTCAGGCAATACTAAAACCGTCAACTGATTTTCTTTAAAAGCATTATTGCCAATTGTTTTAACATGAGAACCTAGGGCTAGATTATTTATTTGGTTCCCTAAGAATGCATTATCACCAATCAGCAAGACTCCATTACCAATCGATACTTCAGTTAGCTCGTTATCCCTGAAAGAGTCCACACCTAGAGACAAAACGTTATCTGGAATATCTAAGGTGGCTATACTATTTTTGTAAAATGCTTTAGAACCAATTTCTCTTGCCCCATCAGGAAGCTCCAACACTTCAATTTTATTGTTGGCGAAAGCTTCGCTTTTTATGGTGGTCAAAGTGGATGGAATTGTCAGGCTAGCAATGCGATTGCCAATAAAGGCTCTCTCGGCAACCTGTAAAACACCCTCCTTAAGTTCAACAGAAACAAGTTTATTATTAGCAAAGGTATCAGGTTTTATATTAGAAACAGCTCCCGGGATAGAAACGCTTTCCAGCTGATTTGCCAAAAACGCACTCTCACCAATTGACCTGAGGCTATCTGGAAATTCAATAGAGGTTAAATGATTTCCTGCAAAGGCATTTACACCTATTTCCTGTATACCAGATCCTAAATCAACTGATTTCAGTTTATTATTTACAAAAGCAAAGTCACCAATCGACTTTAATGTATCAGGTAAACTAATAGATTCAAAAATACTGTAATTAAACGCATAAGGGGCAATTGCAGTTACATTATTATTATCTATAGTCTCAGGTATTACTAAATCTGAGGGACAGTTATTGGTACAGCCCTCAATTGAAACTCCTTGATCAGATATGGTGTAAGTAAATTGTTCATTTGTAAGCCCATATGCATGTTGAGCTAAGAAAACCATCACTGATGAAGTTATTATCAATAAAAAACGCTTGCTACTCATGTTTCTTTTTCTCCCGTTAGTTTGCCGTTTTTATCACGGAATCGTTTTATTTTTTGTTATAGTTAAATCAACGAAAAAACAAATAGCTTATAAATTTAATATAATTTTGTAACCTTCAGCATACCTGTTTTACAGAATTATTCAAATATGCAGAGATATTTATATATTCGTATAAAAATAGGGAGGTGTAAAATTATTTGACATGGGTTTTTTTTCAAAATTTTGGCAAATTAAAAATGAGGAATTTTTTTTGGAAAAAAACTAAAAATATAGTAATAAATTTAAAGGAACTTCAATTAAAACAAGTCCCCTCCAATATTCATATTTGTTAGTTAATAGGCAAAAAGAATCTTATGACTAAGAGCCTGGCACTAACGAATTAAGATAAGCCTCAACATCAGCTGCATCAGTTCTCATAGCATTATCAGCAACGGCGCCATTAACCAAGCTGTCTCCTCTTAAATTGAAAAGATATCTCAATATAATAAGGCCATCGGTTAATGCATCAACATTGCCATTGGCATCAATATCTAGAATCTTCAGGGGTATGGTGCCTGCCTCGTATTCTACTAATGCAGTTAGTCCATCATTATCCTGATCTAATAGCGCATCACTAGCATCAGTTGGGTTTAAGCCATATTTTCTTTCCCAAGCATCTGGCATCTGATCAAGATCGCTATCCAAGGCATATTCAGCAGAATTAGGGAAGAAATCAGCGTTATCACCTACCCCATCACCATCAGAGTCGGCTGATTCAAAAGCATCAAGTGGAAATAGATCTAACGAGTTGATTACGCCGTCATTATCATTGTCTGCATCAGCGTTATCACC
>JAQWIR010000042.1 GCA_029248755.1 Porticoccaceae bacterium | reverse complement strand
TAAGCTCTCAAGTGTTTGCTGGGCATCCTCGCGAATCCGAAAATTACGCTCGCGATCCATAAGATCAGTCCATTCTAAATTAATAGCACCCGGAATATGGCCTGCTCTAGCCGAGCGCGCCATGCTTCCCATATATTCCCCCGGGCTGCGCGCATCCCAAACCGCAAAATTGTCTGTATCCAGTAACTGAATAATTTCGTCTGCGATAATTCTGGTGGCTGGCTGAGGTTCAATAGTTGAATTGATCTCAATGCTGTTAGGTTGATTGACAGTTGATTCAGTAGGAAATCCTTCTTTAATCCAAGGCACAATCCCACCATTTAAGTACAGCCAATTATTCAACCCTAGGAGGTCCATAGACCAAGCCATTCTGCCGGCCCAGCCGCCACCTTCATCATCACATAAAACCACCTGTTTTGAATCATCAATACCCAAGTAAGCCATCACTTCATAAAGCTTAGAAAGTTCAGGACAGGCACCAGGTATAGGTGCTGTACCAGCAATTAGCCGTTGACCTGAAAGCTGAATGGCCCCAGGAATATGCTGTTGTTGATACAGAGCTGGGTTACACAGGTCGATAATAATTAAATTTTCTTCGCCGAGGCGCTGTTTTAACTGCTCAGGTTCAATAAGATGATTCATAATGGATATTTAGTGATAAGTAAGAGGAGATTTTAGCAGATTTAACCCATACTTTTCTGGGTGTTTTGGTTAATTATCTAAACTGCGAATAATTTGTCGATAGTTATCCAGTCGCTGCTGCTGAAGTTTGCCGGCAGCCACTGCCGCAACTAAAGCACAGCCTGCATCAGACTCATGTTTGCAGTCGCGAAACTTACAGTAACCCAAGAAAGGTCTAAAATCTTTAAAGCCGTTGATAATAGCCTCTTGATTAAGGTGAGTAAGTGCAAATTCCCTAATACCCGGTGAATCAATGATCACGCCACCATTATCTAAATGAATTAACTTTGATGCCGTAGTAGTGTGAGTACCCTCATTAGTAGCCTCCGAGAGTGGCCCCACCGCGCTATTATTATCTGGCACTAATTGATTAATTATTGAGGATTTTCCGACACCTGACTGCCCAACAAAGATACAGCTTTTTTTATTTAAATAAGCTTTGAGATCATCAGTGCCATCATTGTTTTCAGCCGACACACAAATAACCTCATAACCAATTGATGTATAGCTTTGCACAATAGAATCCACGGTTGAATCTACCTGCTGATCTAATAGATCGGTTTTATTAAGAACAAGAAAAGGCTCGATTCCCTGAGCTTCAGCCGCCACTAGATAGCGGTCTAATAAGTTACTTTGAGGTGCAGGCTGAACAGCAAAAACCACACCAATTCGATCAATATTAGCAGCCACCGGACGCAGTTTTCCGTAGTTGTCGGGGCGAATAAGTTCAGATTCACGTGGCTCAAGGGCTACAATAACGCCCTGAGGCTCGGCAGGTCGCCAAACTATTTTATCGCCAGTGACTAAACTCGGAATATTGGCGCGGACAAAACAGCGAACGATCTGACCGATAAATGGGGCTGAACCACCCTCAATATCTACTTGACTGCCATAGTTGGTAATTACTGTGCCACTCGTCTCAGGACCAAGCCCGTCAAGACTTTCAAGTGCCTTGTCATCTAGGTTTTTTTTTGATTCAGCCTTTTTACGGCGTCGATTTTGGATCGACTGAATACGTTCCTGCTGACGTTTGCTGAGCTTTCTATTTCCCATCTACATATAAACCATTAATTTTTACATTGATACCATATCATTTCTGGTGGTCTAGCGGGAAAGCATATAGCATAATTGGTACATTAAAAATTATGCGCATTACTAGGAAACAGGTAAATGACAAATCAAAACCTCAATCTAATATGGATCGACCTTGAAATGACCGGTTTGGATCCTTTGCAGGAGCGCATTATTGAAATAGCCACTGTGGTAACAGACAGCGAGTTAAATATTCTAGCGGAAGGGCCATCTATTGCTATTAATCAGTCTGAAAAACTACTTCAAGCCATGGATGAATGGAATACCAACCAGCATGGTAAGTCAGGACTTACCAGTCGAGTTCAAAAAAGTACTGTGACTGAAGTTCAAGCAGAGCTAGCAACCATAGAGTTTTTAAAGCAGTGGGTCCCTCAGGGAGCGTCGCCAATGTGTGGTAACTCAATAGGACAAGACCGCCGATTTTTAGTGCGCTACATGCCAGAATTAGCTAATTATTTTCACTACCGCAACCTTGATGTTAGTACTATAAAAGAGCTGGTTAGACGCTGGAAACCAGAACTTATGAATGGTTTTACTAAAAAAGGATCACACCTTGCGATGGACGATGTATATGACTCAATTGAAGAGTTAGCCTATTATCGAGAAGTATTTATTCAACAATAGCCGCTAATTTTTGGCGCTGTTGCTGTATAGCCCAATTCACATGCTCCTTCACCATATCTGAAACGTCGGGTATTGTTTGCTCAAGCTGCTGCAAGATTTTTTTACAACCCTCAGCATTACCCAGTCCCACGGCTAAATTTCTCAACCAACGTTGATAACCGATTCTGCGAATGGGTGAGCCCTCAGTTTTGCTTAGAAATTCACTTTCAGACCATTTAAAAAGCGTTAAAAGGTCTGAGTTATCTAAGTTATGCCGTGGGGAAAAATCCATCTCCTTGGTTTTTGGTGCGCCGCGGTTCCATGGGCAAATTATCTGGCAGTCATCACAGCCAAACACTCGGTTACCCATTAGAGGGCGAAAGGATTCAGGAATAGACTCTTTATTTTCAATAGTTTGGTAAGAAATGCACTTTCGCGCATCAAGTACATAGGGCTCAGGGAAAGCATCAGTAGGGCAGACCTTTATACAAGCACGACAATTACCACAACGATTGGGCTGCTCTAAATTATCAACAGGCAAGGGCACTGAGGTGTAAATTTCCCCCAGAAAAAACCAAGAGCCCGCTTTACTATTGATTAAAAGGCTATTTTTTCCAATCCACCCTAAACCCGCCTGTTCCGCTAAGGGTTTCTCCATAACCGGCGCGCTGTCCACAAAAGGCCGCTGAGAAAGATTTAAATGGGGTAAATGTTGTTCAATTTTTCGCGTTAATTCAGCCAGTCGTTTTCTAATTAGCTTATGATAGTCACGACCTAGTGCATATCTAGAAATATAAGCTTTATTTTTATCCTTGAGTACCGCAACCATATTCTCATCCGCTAAATAGTCCATTCTTACGGTAATAACTCGCAGTGTACGCGCCACTAATTTATCGACGTTATAACGCTTATCTCCATGCTCAGACATCCAATCCATACTGCCTTGATAGCTATTATCAAGCCATAGGCGCAGTCGCTGCGAAGCTTCATCAAGATCAGGTTTAACAATGGCAACTTCCTGAAAACCCAAACCCTCACCCCAATCTTTAATATTGTTGGCGAGTTCTTGAAGAGACAGTGCATCTAAGTTGTCATATTTTGTTGTTTCGAGCATGAGTTCTCGGTCAATCTAACTTATAATTGTGCTAATTTTACTGAGATATAAACAAAATGTCCCATTTTCTATCAGATAGTCAGATACAAGATAACCTTTACGACGTTAATACCGTTCGAAAAATAGATCAAACAGCTATTACAGCGCTTAACAATGAAAGTATAAAGTTGATGAAGCGCGCTGGCATTGCCGCTTTTGAAGAACTAATACAAGCCTTCGGTCAGCCAAGATTAATCAGTGTATTTTGTGGTGCTGGTAACAATGCAGGCGATGGCTACATCCTAGCGGCAAGAGCGGCAGAGAAGCTAATACCAGTCCAAGTGATTGAGCTAGGTGATAGTAAAAAGTTTTCAGCAGAGACCAGCCAAGCCCGTCAATTCGCCGAACAAAATAATGTAACTTTTACAAACTTTGATAAAAGTCTGGATATCAATCAGGGCGTTATTGTCGATTCCCTACTCGGGATTGGCTATCAAGGGGCGCTTCGTGCACCCTATAATCAAGCCATTGATTTAATCAATCATGCGGGATTGCCTGTTTTGTCTATGGATATCCCCTCAGGGCTTAACGCAAACACCGGCTCAGTAGAAGATAATGCGGTAAAAGCAGATTTAACCATCACCTTTATTGGCGCCAAACAAGGGTTGTTTACAGGAAAAGGCACAGTACTTTGTGGTGAAATCATTTATCACTCTCTAGATATACCAGAGCCTTTATTTAGCAAATTTAAGCCCTCGGCACAGCTAATGGATGTATCTAATTTGCTCGAATTGATACCTCAATTACAAGGCGACGAATATAAAAATAAACGAGGTCATTGCATGGTAGTGGGCGGAGATCATGGCTATGGAGGGGCAGTCACTATGGCAGCTGAGTCTAGTTTGAGAGTTGGCAGTGGTCTCACCTCAGTGGCAACTCAGCCCGAGCATGTTTCCAGCGCCATTGCCCGCTGTCCAGAAATAATGGCCTGTGGTGTCATTTCAGGTCAGCAGTTAGAACCTTGGCTAGAAAAACCATCCGTATTAGTTGTGGGTCCTGGTTTAGGGCGCTCCGCTTGGTCAGAGCAACTACTCCAAAAAGCGGTAGCATCAGAGTTGCCCATGGTGCTTGATGCCGATGCTCTAAATATACTTGCACAAGGTCGAGTGATTAAAAAAATAACAAAACCACAGTGGGTATTAACCCCTCATGTGGGCGAAGCTGCAAGGCTTCTTGGAGTAAGTGCACAAGAAATTCAGAACGATCGGTTTACTGCCGCCCAAAAGATTCACGAAAAATATAATGCGGTAGTAGTGCTCAAAGGACCGGGAACATTGGTTGTCGGCCCCGACCAACTAACCAAGATATGCCCCTATGGAAATCCCGGGATGGCGACAGCCGGCATGGGAGACTTATTAAGCGGTATCATTGGTGGACTAATAGCTCAAGGGCTTAGCCTTCAAGCAGCAGCAGAGCTAGGTGTTTGTTTACATTCATCCGCCGCAGATATGTTAGTTGATGATGTCGGTTATCGAGGTATTGCAGCTACTGACCTATTGCCTTATCTACACCAACTGCTCAATCAGGAAGCTTTATAATGGCTCAAGCCAATACTGTGGCTCAGCTTGCAATCACCCTTGACGGTGAGCAACAGATGGTGAATTTTGGGGTTAATCTCGCCAGTGCTATTGATAAAATAAAGTCGCCATTACTGATACTACTTAACGGTGACTTAGGGGCGGGTAAAACCACGATTAGCCGAGGAATTTTACAGGGCCTTGGCCATCATGGCACTGTAAAAAGCCCAACTTACACCCTAGTGGAGCCCTATAAGCTAGATTTAGGCAAGATATTTCACTTTGATTTATACTGATTAATAGACCCAGAAGAATTAGAGCATATTGGGTTTTCCGATTATCTATCAGAGGCTAATTTGTGCATAATAGAATGGCCTGAAAACGGTGGTAGTTATATTCCTCAGCCGGATATAACGATTAATATTAGTCTGTATCAATCAGGGCGCAAAGTGACCCTTGATTCCCAGACCGATTCAGGCAAACAATGCATAAATCAAATACAGCAAAAGTAATCATTATTTAGGGTAAAGTGGGTGCAATTTCTAAGGCAACTAAAAATTTATAGCGCCACCCTAGTTTGTTTGACGCTTCTGTCCGGCACAATATTTACTACATCAGTAAGTGCTTCAGAAATAAATTCGGTTCGCTTGTCGCAAAAACAAGATACTACCAGAATAGTATTCGATATAAACGGCACTATAGGCTACAAAGTTTTTCAACTAGACAACCCCAAACGCCTAGTAATTGATATCGCAAACGTGCAAAAAAAGCCCTCAACAGCTCATCTTAAGCTAAAAGATAGCCCAATCAATGAAATACGTGTCGCCAATCGCAACACAAAGGATTTACGCATTGTTTTAGTCTTGAAAAAAGCTATTACCAGTAAGCATTTCACCCTCAAAGCCAATGAGAAATATAGCAGCCGCCTAGTGGTTGATCTATTTGATAAAAACCCAGGTAAAAGTCGTTCAGTAAAAGAAATTGTAAAACAGTCAGATCGAAAAATAGTTATTGCAATCGATGCCGGTCATGGCGGCGTTGACCCGGGTGCTTTGGGCCCAAATCGTATGCGAGAAAAAATTGTCGTATTACAAATCTCTAAACGACTAGAAAACCTATTCGACAAAGACCCTAATTATGAGGGGGTGTTGATACGCAGTGGTGATTATTTCTTGGCTCACCGCAAGCGCACCCAAATTGCCCGAGACAATAAGGCCGACTTTTTTGTTTCAATCCATGCAGATGCGTTTACTGATCCCCGAGCCAATGGTGCTTCGGTCTATGCGCTATCAAACAAAGGTGCAACCAGTGAGGCTGCAAGATTTCTAGCAAAAAAACAAAACAATGCTGATTTGATTGGTGGTGCTACCGCACTTAATCTTGATAATAAAGATGAAATGTTAGCAGGCGTCCTTTTAGATCTTTCAATGACAGCGACTATGAGTACCAGCTTGGAAGCAGGTAAGCAGGTACTAAAACAAATGGGTTCTGTTGCAAGATTACACAAAAAGAAAGTTGAGCAAGCTGGATTTTTAGTCTTAAAATCGCCAGATATACCATCTCTACTGATTGAAACAGGTTTTATTTCCAACCCAAAAGAAGCGCGCAAACTTTCTAGTGGCAACTATCAACAGAGAATGGCAAAAGCGATCTATAATGGATTGGATCAATATTATTCTGAGCACCCACCCGAAGGTACATTATTGGCGAAGGTAATGACTGGCAAGCCACTGCATTACGTTGTTGCTCGCGGGGATACACTGTCAGAAATTTCTGCCCAGTATAAAATCTCAATGATCAAAATTATGCGCTACAATAAAATGTCGTCCAGTAAGATTCGCGTAGGCCAAGTGATCGCAATTCCTGGTCGTTAATAACTATTAAAAATACGGATACAAGGCTATGCCGACAATCAACACCTTAAGCCCACAGCTAGCCAACCAAATTGCGGCCGGTGAAGTTGTTGAGCGCCCAGCCTCAGTGCTTAAAGAGTTAGTAGAAAACAGCCTAGATGCTGGAGCCACTCGAATTGATATAGAAGTTGAGCAGGGTGGAGTAAAACGTCTATGTGTTCGCGACAATGGTTGCGGTATAGAACAATCAGATATGCCCCTAGCATTAAGCCGTCATGCCACCAGTAAAATTAGCGATATCGATGACTTAGAAGCTGTCGCCACACTGGGTTTTAGAGGTGAAGCACTAGCCAGTATAGCCTCGGTATCACGATTATCGCTGACCTCAAATAGCGGGGAGAGCCAAGGTTGGCAAGCAGTGAGTGAAGGTCGTGATATGACGGTCGATGTGCAACCAGCGGCGCATCCAGCCGGAACCAGTGTCGATGTTAGAGATCTATTTTTTAATACCCCCGCCAGACGAAAATTTTTGCGCACCGAAACTACCGAATATAACCGTATTGATGACCACGCCAAAAAGCTAGCGCTCAGTCATATGCAAGTCGCCTTTAGTCTGCGACATAATCAGCGGGTAAATCTCAATCTTCAGCCAGCACAGACCGTGCTAGAGCAAGAAAAACGAGTGGCCGATATCTGTGGAAAACCATTTATGGAGCAAGCGCTATACCTAGATAATCAGCGCACTGGTATTCGGCTATGGGGATGGATTGGGTTACCCACTTTTTCCAGAAGCCAAACCGACCTGCAACACTTTTTTGTCAATGGTCGCAGTATTCGCGATAAGGTAGTATCCCATGCAGTTCGACAGGCCTACCAAGACGTTCTCTATCATGGTCGACATCCGGCCTTTGTATTATTTCTTGAAATTGAGCCAAAAGATGTGGATGTCAATGTTCACCCAACCAAGCACGAGGTTCGGTTTAGAGACAGTCGAGTTATTCATGGTTTTGTCTCCAGTACATTGCAAAAAGCATTGGCTCAAGATCGGCCTCAGGATCATCTGCAATCAAATGAAGCCCAAAGCCTATTAACTGAAGAAGCTATACCCACTCAGTCAACCATGGGATTAGCGCCTGCGCCGTCGCCATTAAATTATTCACCCAAGTTGTCCGGTTATCAAGGACAGTCAGTGAATACACCAATGCACGCCTATCAGTCTCTTTACGCTGAGGGTGGCGCTGAAGAATCAGCGATTATTCCACCCTTAGGTTTTGCCATAGCGCAGTTAAAGGGTATTTATATATTGGCGGAAAACGAGCAGGGCATGATCGTAGTTGATATGCATGCCGCTCATGAGCGCATTACTTATGAGCAGATGAAAACAGATTTTGATAAAGAAGGACTTATAGCACAGCCATTACTGGTGCCCGAAAGCTTATCCGTCAGTCAGCGAGAAGCCGATGCTGTCGAGCAAAATCCAGATGTTTTTGTACGTCTAGGTTTTAGCGTAGAAAGGGCAGCAGCAGAGAGTATTGTTGTTCGTGAGATACCTGCATTATTGCGGGGAACTCAGGTTGAAGCATTATTACGTGATGTTATTTCAGATGTTCTTGAGCACGGCACATCCGAGCGAATTAGGCATAAAATCAATGAAATTCTATCCACTATGGCCTGTCATGGTTCAGTAAGGGCCAATCGCAAGCTAACCATTCCAGAAATGAATGCGCTTCTGCGAGATATGGAAGCCACCGAGCGCAGTGGACAATGCAATCATGGTCGTCCTACCTACTTTCAGCTCAGCCTTGACGAGCTAGATAAACTCTTTCTGCGCGGCCGATGAGAGCTAACTTGGAAAATAAAAAACTACCAGTTATTTTCTTGATGGGCCCAACAGCCAGTGGCAAAACAGATCTTGCCATTTCATTAATAGATCATCTTCCAGTTGAGCTTATTAATGTAGATTCAGCGCAAATTTATCAGCAAATGGACATAGGCACCGCCAAACCTGATGCTGAAACATTAAAAAAAGCACCTCACCGATTACTTGGATTCTGTGATCCCGCCGATGCTTACAGCGCGGCTGACTTTGCCATCGATGCCAAGAAAGAGATAGTAGATATACACAATGCAGGCCGAATTCCCCTGCTTGTTGGCGGTAGCATGCTATACTTTAAAGTGTTATTAAAAGGACTATCTGATTTGCCAACAGCAAACGCGGGTATTCGAAAAAGTATTCAGGAGCAGGCAGACAAGGAAGGTTGGGCAAGTATTCATCAGCAGTTGCAGTTAGTCGATCCAATAACTGCAGAAAAATTGCATCCAAATCATTCGCAGCGTATCCAGCGCGCCCTTGAGGTATATAAAATTACCGGTTTGCCGCTTTCAGCATTGCAGAGCCAGTCTAGCGGCGGCATTGAAGATCATTACGATGTTCGCCAATATGCGTTAGTTATGCAAAATAGAGCATTGCTTCACCAGCGTATAGAGCAGCGTTTTATGGCTATGATGGACGCAGGGTTTGCCGATGAAGTCGCGGCACTATTTCAGCGAGGTGACTTGAATGCTGATTTACCCTCAATAAGAGCCGCAGGTTACAGGCAATTGTGGGACTATTTTGAAGGCCATTATGGACTAGACAAGGCTGTTGAAAAAGCGATTATAGCTACAAGACAGTTAGCCAAAAGACAGCAGACATGGTTGCGTAATTGGCCAAATAGCCAAGAAATAACGGTCGACAACGAACAGGGTTACCTCGATAAAAAGAAACTCTATGAAAATTTTTTGGGGTTACAGTAATACATTACGTATACTAAGTCGTAATGGTTAGATAAGATAATTGATAAGGTGAGTTGCAATCCCACCTTACATTTTTGGTTGCGATTATTGCAACATATATTGAAATTTCAATACTAGGAGAAATAACAATGTCAAAAGGACAAAACATACAGGACCCATTTTTAAACGCGCTCAGAAAAGAACGTGTTCCAGTTTCAATTTTTTTAGTCAATGGTATTAAATTGCAGGGTACCGTTGATTCATTTGATCAGTTTGTGGTGATGCTAAAAAGTACCGTTAGTCAAATGGTTTATAAGCATGCGATTTCCACTATTGTTCCTGCAAGGTCTGTTAACTATTTGTCGGGCACTACCTCCCCAGGTCAGGGTGGTTATACTGGAGATAATGTCTAAATAACGTGTCATTATTCTTCGAACGTCCAGATTTTGGTGAGCGTGCGTTACTAGTCCACTTAAAGTTAAATAGTGAAGCCGAGCCTGAGGACGTTGGAGAATTTGAGGAGCTTGTGAGATCTGCTGGTGGCGACATTGTCGACCTTATTCGCGGATCTCGCAATGCCCCTCATGCGAAGTATTTTGTGGGCACTGGCAAATTAGAAGAAATTGCCACTGTTGTTAAGCGCGAGTGCGCAGAACTGATTATATTTAATCATAATTTATCCCCAAGCCAAGAGCGTAACCTCGAAGAAAGCCTTCAGTGTCGAGTGCTAGATAGGACCGGGCTTATATTAGATATTTTTGCCATGCGTGCGCGTACTCACGAAGGTAAATTACAGGTTGAGCTTGCCCAGCTACACCATCTATCCTCGCGCTTAGTTAGAGGTTGGACACACCTTGAGCGACAAAAAGGTGGTATTGGTATGCGAGGTCCGGGCGAGACTCAGTTAGAATCAGATCGGCGAATGGTTCGAGATCGTATTAAATCGATCAAAAAACGACTTGAAAAGGTGCGAATTCAGCGCAATCAAGGACGGCAATCTAGGTTAAAATCAGATACGCCAACCATTTCTCTCGTTGGTTACACTAATGCGGGTAAATCTACATTATTTAATAGGGTGACGGAGTCTAATGTCTATGCGGCAGATCAATTGTTTGCAACATTGGATCCAACCATGCGGCGACTGGATATTCCCGAGCAGGGGCCAGTTATTTTTGCCGATACGGTAGGCTTTATAAGCCATTTGCCACATCGTCTGATTGATGCCTTTCGTGCAACATTAGAAGAGGCAGCCTCGGCCAATGTGTTACTGCATATAGTGGATTCATCGGCAGAAGATAGAACTGTTACCATAGATCGCGTGAATGATGTATTAAAAGAAATTGATGCTCACAGTTTACCTACGCTTATGGTGTACAACAAAATTGATCTATTGGAAGAGGGTCAAGCTAGAATTGAGCGTGACGCAGAGGGGCGTCCAGTCTCGGTTTGGCTATCAGCGTTAACTGGAGCTGGAGTAGACCTGCTACTGCAAGCAGTATCGGAATATTTACCGCGAAAATTGATACACAAAAAGATACAATTACAGCCTGATCATGGCTCATTAAGGGCTGCGTTATACAGTCAAAAAGCTGTTTTAAATGAGACTTATAACGAACAAGGCAATATGAATCTAGAGATTCAATTACCAGAAAGTGACTTTTTTCGACTTGTGAAGCAATCGGGGTTGAAATTAGAGGATTTAGACACCATCTAGTAGAAAGTACTAGATGAAAGATGCAGAAACCTCAAATTCACAATGAGGCCTCTATCAATAATTTAATTTGGAGTAAAACTATGGCTTGGAATGAACCTGGTGGTGGAAAAGACCCGTGGGGCGGCAATCGTGGAAATGATGGCCCACCTGATATCGATGAAGCCCTGAAGAAATTAGCTGAAAAGTTTCAATTTTTTGGTGGTGGTAGTGGTGGTGGCATTAAGGGTTTATTGCCTATCATTCTGGCGGTGCTTGTGATTCTTTGGGGCCTTTTAGGCTTCTATCAGGTGGATGAAAAAGAACAGGCCGTCGTTCTTAGGTTAGGTAAATATCATCTAACAAACGGGTCTGGATTACATTGGAATCCACCCGTTGTTGACTCCATTAAAATAGTTGGGGTAACCGAAGAACGCCAGTATCCTGCCCGTGGCTTGATGCTAACTCAGGATGAAAATATTGTTGAGATCTCACTAACCGTCCAATACAACATTTCCGACGCGAAAGATTTTGTACTGAATATTAAAGACCCTGAAACCAGTCTCAAACGAGCCACTGACAGCGCACTGCGTCATGTTGTGGGCAGCACAGGTCTAGATGGAGTGATATCAACAGGTCGTGAAGAGGTCGCCCTTGGAACAGCCGAGAAGCTGCAAAATCTGCTCGATATATACGGCAGTGGCATTAACGTTGTAAAAATTAATATTGAAGAATCTCGTCCTCCCACTGAAGTTAAGGCAGCCTATGATGATGTAATTAGAGCGCGAGAAGATCTTGAGCGATTGGTGAATGAAGCCCAAGCCTATTCCAATGGAATTATTCCCGAAGCTCGGGGTGAAGCTCAACGTTTAAGAGAAGAAGCAGAGGGATACAAATCCCAGGTTGTGTCTAAATCCGAAGGTGAGGCAAAACGTTTTACTAAGTTGCTTACAGAATATCAAAAAGCACCGGTGGTAACACGCGAGCGTCTTTATCTTGATGCAGTGGAAGAGGTTATGTCTCAAAGTACCAAGATTCTAATGGATGCTAAGGGCGGCAATAATATGCTTTATCTACCGTTGGATAAAATTGTTCAACAGGGTAGCACTAACAGGCAGTCTGATTCAGATGCTACCAGCGATCAGATGGTCGACCGTATTGCCAATGATGTGATCGAGAGATTACAGAGAAACAATGATCGAATTCAATCGGAGAGACGACGATGAAAAATCTAATTAAAGCACTAGGTTTATTGATTGTTGTTTTGACCTTAGTGAACAGCACTCTTTATGTAGTCAGTGAATTTGAACGTGGTGTGAAACTACGTTTTGGTAAGTTAATTGAGGCCGATATTCAGCCGGGTTTACATGTCAAAGTCCCTTTTGTTGATGATGTGCGAATCTTTGATGCGCGAATATTAACAGTTGATGCACAGCCCGCTAGTTTCTTTACCATTGAAAAGAAGCGTCTAATTGTGGATTCTTATGCAAAATGGCGCATTGCCAATGTTGAGACTTACTACAAAGCGACCGGTGGTGTTGAATCTGTTGCGCACAATCGCCTTGCCAATCGAGTGAATACCGGACTGAGAAATCAGTTTGGTACAAGAACACTTCACGAAGTTGTGTCTGGTGAGCGTGATCTATTGATGAAAAACATTACTGATGATCTTAACCGCACGGTATTAGATAGCCTGGGTATTGAAGTGGTAGATGTTCGTGTTAAACGAATTGACCTACCCCAAGAAGTAAGCGGGCCTGTATTTAGACGAATGACAGCAGAGCGAGAAAAAGAAGCACGTGAGCTGCGCTCAACTGGTAAAGAAAAAGCCGAAAAAATTAGAGCGGCGGCTGATCGACAAAGAACCATTGAGCTGGCTAATGCTTATCGTGATGCGGAAGAATTGCGTGGTGAAGGGGATGCTGAAGCAGCAAAAATCTATGCCTCTGCATACCAGGGAGACCCAGAGTTTTATTCATTTGTAAGAAGTTTAAATGCCTATAAGAATGCCTTTTCAAATAAGGGTGATATTATGCTGGTTGAGCCAGATAGCGACTTCTTTAAATATCTAAAACAGCAGGATGCAAAATAAAACTAGTTTGTGGTTAAAAATCTCTGCCACAGATGCAGCTAATTTGGTAACATCTAAAAAACCGGGGCGACTCGGTTTTTTTTTGCTCATATTTGTATAAATTATAAAATTATTGTCACAAATATAGGTTTAATCCTTATAATTGCATTTATTAAAGTGATTCTAGATTAAATCCTGTGAGGACAGTGTGTCAAAAGTAGATAGTTGGTTATTACCAGACGGCATCGATGAGGTGCTACCAGAGCAAGCGCGGCTTATTGAAGGTTCGCGGCGTGATTTGCTGGACCTCTATATCACATGGGGCTATGACCTTGTTATCCCGCCAATGGTTGAATTCACCGAATCGCTATTAAGCGATTTTGGTAAAGACCTTGATTTGATGACGTTTAGATTAACGGATCAAATCAGTGGGCGAATGATGGGTATTCGCGCGGATATTACTCCTCAGGCGGCACGTATTGACGCTCACAGCCTTAATCGGCAGGGCCCAAACAGACTTTGTTATGCTGGTACTGTGTTACAAACCAAGCCAAGAGGCCCTTTAGAGTCTCGAACACCGATTTCTGTAGGTGTTGAATTATTTGGTGAGGCGGGTGTTAGTGCAGATATCGAAGTTTTAGAATTATTCTTAAAAACCTTGGAAGTGTCTGGTGTTGATGCAGTGCACTTAGATCTGGGGCACGTGGATATATTGCGTGGGTTACTCACTCACTCCAATTTATCTGGCGAACAAGAAGCTGAACTATTTAGTTTACTGCAAAGCAAAGCAAGTGCAGAGCTCGACGCTTGGATTATCTCAAATATTAGTGATTCAAAACTGGCCAATTGGCTTAAATCACTTCCCACCTTAGCCGGTGGCATTGAGGTTTTGGATGAGGCAAAGCAATGCCTATCAGGCGCACCTCAGCAGGTAGTTAATGCTCTGGGTCAGCTAGAAAAAATTATTGATTCACTGGCTAATCAAGGCGTTACTATTTACCTTGATTTGGGCGATATTCCTGGATTTAATTATCACACAGGTGTGGTCTTTGCTGCCTATAAACAAGGCTATGGAAAAGCACTTGGTAATGGTGGGCGCTACGACAACATTGGACAAGTCTTTGGTCGCGCTCGAACCGCAACTGGCTTCGCCTTTGATTTAAAGTCGCTGGTGGCCAATGGTCAGTTTGATCAGCCAGCTAAGGGTGGAATTTTTGTGCCTGAATGTGCTGATGCCCAATGTCGCGAGCAAATTATATCCCTTCGTCAGCAGGGTGAACGTGTTGTGCAAGGTTTTGCAGGGCAGGTGGTGGACTTCCAAGAAATGAATTGTGATCGACAGCTTATTAAGAAGAGCGGTCAGTACCTTATTGAGACAATATCCTAATTAAAACAATCGTTTGAATACACAGAGTATAAAATTTTATGGGTAAAAATGTAGTGATTCTCGGCTCCCAATGGGGCGACGAGGGCAAGGGAAAAATTGTTGATTTATTGACTGATAAAGCCTCATTGGTGGCTCGATTTCAGGGGGGTCACAATGCGGGCCATACACTGGTTATCGATGGCAAAAAAACAGCATTACATCTTATCCCGTCGGGTATTTTGCGCGATCATGTCACCTGCGTTATTGGCAATGGTGTGGTGTTGGCGCCCGATGCACTATTTAAAGAAATTAAAATGCTTGAAGAGCGCGGTGTTGAAGTGCGCGAAAGGCTCAAGGTTTCTGGTTCATGCCCACTGATTTTGCCTTATCATATTGCTCTGGATCAGGCTCGAGAAGAATCCCTAGGCAACTCTAAAATCGGTACCACCGGTCGTGGTATTGGTCCAGCCTATGAAGATAAAGTGGCAAGAAGAGGGTTGCGTCTAAGTGATATGGTCAATATGGAGCGGTTTGCAGATAAACTAAAAATAGTTCTGGAGTACCATAATTTCGCATTAACCCAATACTATAAGGCTGAGCCGGTAGATTTCGATAAAACTCTAGCATTAGCTAAAACTTGGGCTAAGGCCTTATTGCCAATGATGGCAGATGTAACCGATATTTTGCATACTGCTCGTGAAGCAGGAGAAAATATCTTATTTGAGGGCGCTCAGGGCTCTCTATTGGATATTGATCATGGGACCTATCCATTTGTAACTTCTTCCAATACCACCGCGGGCGGAACCGCTACAGGCAGTGGTTTTGGACCAATGTATCTAGATTACGTGCTAGGTATCACCAAAGCCTATACCACTCGAGTAGGTTCAGGACCGTTCCCGACGGAGCTGCATTGTGAAATTGGTAATTATTTGGGTGAAAAAGGCCACGAATTTGGAACTACTACCGGTCGTGAGCGCCGTTGTGGTTGGTTTGATGCGGTCGCCCTAAGACGTGCGGTGCGCATTAATAGTATTACTGGTATTTGCTTAACCAAATTGGATGTTTTAGATGGTCTTGATGAAGTTAAGATATGCATAGGGTACAAAAATGCTGAGGGTGATTCTGTAGACAATCCAACCCATGCCGATGACTTTGAAGGCATAGTGCCAGTCTATGAAACACTTCCTGGTTGGAGCGATGTAACAGTGGGTATTCAAGCTTTAGATAATCTACCTGCTAATGCTAAAGCTTATATTAGTCGTATTGAAGAGCTTATCGGTGCGCCGATTGATGTTGTTTCTACTGGCCCAGATCGGGTTGAAACCATCGTTTTAAGGCACGCCTTTAATTAGTTGAAGGCTGGCTATAATTAGTAATTTGTCGCGTTTTTCCAAGCTTAAATAGGTGGTCAGCGCGGCTTGGCATCTCGTTTAGAATATTTTCGGTAACTCTTTGAAAATGGTTAATAAACCTTTGTATTTGCTGTTTATTCATAACGCCTGATCGGTTATCCATACCTTCTTTTTCCAATCTTTTGATCATCTTCTGTTCTTGCTCTTGGCGCCAGTGAAATACAGTATCAAAAGAGGGCGCCTGTAACATAATTAACTCATCAGCTAGGTTAAATAGTGCTTGGTAGTCATTTTGTATCGCATTGTTCACATAGTTGCGCCAAATGCCATCTCTATCGTCCTGTTCTTCCAAGCTGTTAATAGGTTGAGTTAACTGCTCTAAAGGTTCAGGTTTAGCACCCAAGCACCAACCTTCAAGGACGATTAAACCTACCTTACCTTCTGTAGTTTTGAGACTATTAACGGGTGCTCTGTCATCGATACTTTTATCAAATCGAGTAATCACTGTTTTTTGACCTGCAACAAGGCTATGGATGCAATCCATAGCAAGTTGGACATCATGGGTCCCAGGGACACCGCGGGTTTCTAATAAAGGGTGCACAGTGCTGCCTAAATGTATGCGCTCCGCTTTAGTTAAATAAAAATCATCCAGTGATAATGAAACAGTGGTTACACCAAGTCGATCAGCAACAATAGTACATAAATAGTCTGCAAGTGTTGATTTCCCTGAGCCTTGGCAGCCATTAATACCTATTATTTTTGGCGAATTATCAGGATTAAAGTTATCAACTATGCTGTTCACTAAGGGAGAAAACCATTGATTAGCAATATCTAAATAAGAGAGTGGTAATTGGTTGCGATCGAGAAAAGTTTGTTCCTCTGTGCTGATTTTCATAGAATTTCCATAGCAATACTATTTTTGGTGGTTTAAAACTGAGAATATTTTTAACATTGAGGCGACCTCTGAATATGAAGCATATTCAAGTGAATCTATTTTAGAGAGTCATCAGTTATGTATTAGTTACTTAATAATTGGGTTTACTAGAACCAGATCCAGTGATCATAGTCATACAATGCCAATAATATTAGCATAGACTTAAAACGCAAAACTAGCGCGAATAATTCAAAATAAAAGGATACATAGAGCTGATTACTGATTACTTAGATTAATATTTCATGTAAATTACGTGATATAGATATTTCAAGCTTTAATCTTTCTTATTTAGCACTAAGGGCACGCAATGAAAAAACTTTTGATTATCGCATTAGCCATAATGTCGGGCTGTGATACTGCAAAAAATAACTCATCTAATGTGGGTGACGCTTTAGTGCCCTTAGTTGATAGGAGTAATCATTGGTATGGATCGGGTGTTAAACAGATTGAGCAACAACTCCAAGTTTCCAAAACTATCCAAAATAAAGAGGGTGCGGCGAAAAATATTATCTTATTTATTGGCGATGGAATGAGTTTAACCACGGTTACAGCTTCGCGTATTTTTGAGGGTCAGCAACAAGGGTTATTGGGTGAAGAAAATAATCTCAGCTTTGATAATTTGCCTTTTTCAGGGCTGGCAAAGACCTATGCCGTTGATACTCAGGTGCCGGATTCTGCAAGCACCATGACTGCAATTATTAGCGGAGTGAAAACCAATAAGGGAATAGTAGGTATTTCAGAATCAGTGATTCGAGGAGATTGCAGTTCCATGGCTGGTAACGAGCTAATTTCCGTCTTAGATCTGGCAGAACTTGCTGGATTATCAACTGGCATAGTCACTACAACCAGAGTGACTCATGCAACTCCTGCAGCCACCTATGCCAAGTCTCCCGATAGAGATTGGGAGGGGCCTTCTAAAATGCCCCAGCAAGCTATTGATAATGGCTGTGTAGATATTGCTACTCAGCTTATTGAATATCAGACCAATATTAACGCTCGTTACACCGGTGCGAACACCGATGGTATTGACGTTATTATGGGAGGTGGTCTTCGGCACTTTCTACCCAAAATGTCGGCGTCTAACCAGCAACTACCCAATGGTAATCGTACAGATGGCCGCAACCTAATAGCTGAATGGAAAGCTCAATATCCCAACGGTCTATTTTTAAATAATCGGGTTGATTTTGATACTGCTAATTTTAATTCTACTGAGAAAATATTGGGACTGTTTAATCATTCACATTTACGTTTCGATTCAGATAGAAAGGCAAAAAAAATTAAAGAGCCATCACTCAGTGAAATGACAGCAAAAGCAATACAGCTATTAGCTAAAAATCCAGATGGGTTTTTTCTGATGGTAGAAGGCGGACGAATTGATCATGCTCATCATGTAGGTAATGCATTTAATGCCCTGTCAGACACTGTGGAGCTTTCAGATGCTGTGGATGTTGCTCTTAAAGCAACTAGCGCAAAGGATACATTAATTTTGGTTACAGCGGATCATGGCCATGTATTTACTATGGCGGGTTATCCTAAAAGAGGAAATCCTATTTTGGGTAAAGTGGTTTCGCCAGGAGAAACTAAGCCTAAATTAGCAATCGATAATTTACCCTATACTACTCTGGGGTATGCTAACGGGCGTGGGCATAAACATTTAGGCTTAGAAACTGATGCTGAGGAGTGCTACGGAGAGCCAGTCTCTTCAGGGCGCGCCAATTTAATTGGAATGGATACGACTCAGCCAGGATTTTTTCAAGAGTCTCTGGTTCCATTGCATACTGAAACACATTCTGGTGAAGATGTACCCATATACGCATCGGGACCGGGAGCACATTTAATTTCTGGTAGCAATGAACAAACTGTTATTTTTCATGCCATCAATCATGCGGGCGGCTTACTTAAAAAAGCCAAGCAGAGCCTAAAAAAATAGAAAATCGATTATTTTAGATTGGGCCTTAGGGGTTGGCCTGAAGCGATTTTACTATTTATTTCTTCAATGGTTTTCGAAATAGCTAAAAACCTTTCAGAAGTAGCTGGGTGTGAAGCAGAATGATTGGAGCCGATACTGCTAGGATGTTCTGCTGCCATATCACGCCAAAAGTCTGCAACCCCCTCAAGCGGGAGATCTGCGGCCTTCATGTAATAGAGCGCCACGTAATCAGCTTCAGCTTCAAAGTCTTGAGAAAAGGCACTAGCGCCTGCACTGCTAAACATTCCTTGAGTGTTAATTCCATTAACTGAAGCGGCAAGATCAAGTAAGGTGCCAAGCATATGGTTACTCTGTTTCTTATCTATATGTCCCATTAGGTTGTGACCCAATTCATGGGCAATCACTAATGCAAGATCTTGATCATCCTGTGCAAAGCGCATCATCCCCTTAGTAATAATAATTCTTCTACCATCGGCATAGGCATTAACTGCATTGCTTTCACTAAGAACAGCAGGGTAGTCGCATATTTTTTCTTGATTTACAGATAAATTAAGCACTTGTTGCTCGCCACGCTTAACCGTCAGTTTAGCTTGGGTGTATTTAGACATTTGAATACGATTAGTCTCAGCATAGAACTTGGTATGCTGTAGCTTATTAGTACCAAACTGCACATCATTGACTGCGATCACTTTGTCATTTACAGCAAGACCCGCGCTTGCGGCAGGACCATCTTTTGCAACCCAAGTAATAATAAATTCATCGCCACCCAGTATATTGTTGGCGGTTGTTTTCCAGTAGCTCTCAAAGTCTGCGCTCGAGGCACCCTGTGCACCTACTGAGTTAACCTGTTTATCAGGGCAGAATTTACTGGCTGACCTAAGGATTGGGTAAGACACATTATGTAAGCGCTTTTTATAACTAAAAAGTTTTTTGAGTGCTAACTCTCTTTGAATAGATGCCTCTGCATCTAACTCAGCAGTGTCATAATTAATACGTGCGGTATTCGGTGCTGCACAAGCAGTAATAAAGAAGATAACAAAGACGACAAGATGATTTAGCTTATACATCCAATTTCCTTAGATAAGAATTTTTAGTAATTAAGGCTATATTATCAGTTTATACCGATTTTATAACAGTGAGTGAATAAGTTGTATGCGGCTGTAATGAAAATAGTTGGGAAAGAGTGCATAAATCCTAAATACGCCTTTGATTATTATTTAGCTTTGCAAACACTTTAAATGATGTGATTTTATAGGGTTTATCAGGTAGATAAGCTGTTAGAAATATCTTATAATGCGCGCGCGATTTACCGAGGAAAATAAAATGAAATCTGAAATTCATCCTAATTACCGCAATGTTGTCTTTCATGACACCAGTGTTGACGAGTATTTTATTATTGGCTCAACTCTAAATACAAGCCAAACAATAGACTGGAAGGATGGCAATACTTATCCTTACTTTACTATTGATACGTCATCTGCTTCACACCCTTTTTATACGGGTAAGCAGCAGGTTACAAATGCAGAAGGTCGAGTTGCTAAATTTAATAGCCGCTTTGGACAACTTTCAAAGAAGAAAAAGTAATTTTCCAGAAGGGGCGAATGATTGCCCCTTTCTTAGTCACTAGCTTAGCCTTATCTGGTATTTGCGTTAGCTGGCTATATAACATCAAACCGTAAGCGCATTATCTTTATTATTATTTAAAATTGATGAGGGTACTGCATTTTTTGTTCCCCTTTTTTTACATCATCCCTGTGTCTAAAGACGGTTTTTCTACCTAAAAAACTATTTCTCAATAGTTCTTCTATAAGGCCTTGCTTGTTCCAAAATATTCTTTAAGTAAAGCTGTTATTAAATACTATTAAAATTTTTATTATTAATCGATTATGAGTCGACTGCGCTAACCAGCTGAGCTATGGGCGGTTTTCCTTTGGCATAGTTAAATACCTATTAATTTCAATAATTTACGTAATCTACTTACGTTCACCTGATGACCCCAATCTAAGTCTATTTAGACCCCGCGTCAAGAAATTTGTTACCTGTATTGTACCTAATCAATAAACAGAAATAGGGCATAGTGACTGGGGGGCGGGAGTGTCTTTTGTTACGTTTAGTTGTTACTGGTTCTGTGTGGGTACATTAGCAATTATCTTTTTGTTATGTTAATTTGTATAATTAACCATATAGATGAATAGAAATAGGAGTGTGCTGTATGTATTTCATTAAATTTGTTTTAGTTTTCTTGACTTCAATTCTTGTATCTTGTGGTGGCTCTAGTGGCTCTGGAGGTTCGAATAACCAATCTACAGACGGAATATGGTCAGGTTATGCTAATTTTAGTAATGGAAATTCAACTGAAATATTAGCCATTATTAGTGGAGGGGAATTCATAATGGTTGATTCTGAAAGCGACATTTATCTGAGTGGTTCTCTTGAAATACGCGGTAGGAACATCAGTGCAGCGAGAGTTAATCAGTACGAAATTGATGGTGGTTTCATCATGTATATGCAACTTGATGGAGTTGTATATTCAAAATCAAGAATTATGGCTGATTTCATTGATGTGGATACGGGAGGAAGAGTTAGTATAAATCTAGATTATCTAAATGAGATGGATGAGCCAATGTCCTACTCCGATTTATCCGGCTCATGGTATTATCAGGGGAATGATGGTACTTATCGTGAGCAAAGTATTGACGAAAATGGTGCTTTTGAAATATTTGATAATGGCTGTATTTATTCAGGAAAACTCACAATACCCAATAATAGACAGGTAATTTTTACCACTGAATTTACAGTATCAGGGTCAAGTTGGTGTAAAAGAGGATTCTATACTGGGGTAGGTGCTTATGATTATGAAGCGGACCCATTGGAATTATTTGCTGTTGGTGTAAATGATGAATTTTCCAAAACGCTATCTTTCCTTAAAATCAATGATTAATAATCCTAATGAATATTAATGGTCTATAGAGTTATTTGTGAGGGGAATATGGTGGGCCCAGTAGGACTTGAACCTACGACCAATCGATTATGAGTCGACTGACCCTTTTTTAGGCATTTGTTAGCATATTATGATGGTCTTTGTTAGTAAATCGACAAGTAACTTTATCTTGCTTTAGTAAATAATATATGTAAATATGAATATTGCAGATAAATAGTAATCTGTAAATAAGTTAACAGTTATATATAAAAAAATTGTAATATTTATCCTCAAACAAAATAAGGAATAAAAATGAAAAAAATAATCTTAACTTTTGTTTTTTTGCCGTACCTAGCTGTTGCCCAAAACCTTAACTTTGGACACGTAGAGTATGGGGTTTTAGATGGGCTAGCTGTAGAGGCAGCATATGGAGAAAGTATAAATGGATATTCACTTGGTTTTACAAGTCTTCAGAGTGACAAAATGATATTTAATATCAAACATTATGAGGCAACTGGTGATTGGGAAGGTGGCCAAACAAGTGTTGCTGCCTCTTATGCCTTTGACTCTTTTTCTGATGGTTCTATGTATATTGGCATTGGTGTAAGTGATGGAGATTTAACTGATGATGATGAAGTTGGCTTCATGATTGGTTACAGAAAGCTCTCTGGAACTGGAACTGATTATGGATTTTCAGCAACATCTATAGATGGTAACGTTGGATATTCTATCGAGGTGACAGCTGCAAATGGTCTTACGTTTGGTTTAGAGGAAGCAACTTTAGCCTCAACTGCAAGAATTGGTTATCGACACGCTTTTTAAATGGTTTGAAATAACAAGATTTCACTCATATTAAATGCCCTGATTTTAAAAAATCAGGGCATTTTTAATTATTATGTATAAATTGATTAATGAAAATGTCGATTGACCAAAATGGTCTATTTTGGGAAGAAATAATGGTGGGCCCAGTAGGACTTGAACCTACGACCAATCGATTATGAGTCGACTGCTCTAACCAGCTGAGCTATGGGCCC
>JAQWIR010000032.1 GCA_029248755.1 Porticoccaceae bacterium | reverse complement strand
ATGGTGCCCGGGGCCGGACTTGAACCGGCACGGTGTTGCCACCGAGGGATTTTAAGTCCCTTGCGTCTACCAATTTCGCCACCCGGGCATTTGGAGGCGCTGGTCGGAATCGAACCGACGATGGCGGAGTTGCAGTCCACTGCATTACCACTTTGCTACAGCGCCACATAGATGTGGACTTTTTGAAACATGCTTCGACTAGGTAGGTAGTGCAAAGCAAGGAGCGCTATTCTAGGGAATAACAACAATAAATCAACCGTTAAAACAGTCTTTTTTAATAAGCCACCAGCAATCGACAACAAAATCACTCTAAATTACAAAATAGGTCCGCTATCTACTGATTTTCTGTTGGACCTGATTCAGTAGTGTTACCGCGACGCATCTCTGGCCAAGCCTGTTTAAGATAGACCACCATCGACCACAGCGCTATACCCGCAGAAGCATAAAGGCCACAATATCCAATTATCGAGAATCCACCAGAATTCTTACCGGCTAATAATAAGAATACAATTGCTGCCATTTGCACCCATGTTTTAACTTTACCCAACATTGAAACCGCAACCTCTTCGCGAAGCGCTCTTTCCGCCATCCACTCGCGTAAGGCAGAAATAACAACCTCGCGACCGATAATCACAACAGTTGGTAAGGCAAACCAAATAGACGGGTTGGCCTGTAGCAACATAATTAATGCCACAACCACTATTAACTTATCGGCCACTGGGTCCAAAAAAGCACCAAAGGGGGTTTCAAGACTCATTTTTCGGGCTAAATAACCATCCACCCAATCCGTTAGAGCAGCCAAACCAAAAATAGCAGCTGATGCAATATGACTCCAACCCCATGGTAAATAGTAAAGAATGACAAACACTGGAATCATGCCAATGCGCAGCAATGTGAGTTGGTTAGGAATATTCCACATGATAAAAGGATTCTCTTGTTTCTTGTTGTGAATAAATTTAACTAGTTAACTTACTCATTGTACAACGCGCTGTAAATAGCTTCAGCTACCTTTTTACTAATATTAGGTACTTTTGCTAAATCGGCAACACTCGCTTTCTTAACTTCTCCTATGCCACCGAAGTGTTTTAACAAATCTCTGCGGCGTTTAGGGCCAACACCCGCAATACCCTCTAAGGGTGACGTGCGACGCTTTTTATCCCGTCGCTGTTTATGTCCTGTAATAGCAAATCTATGGGCCTCATCACGAATTTGCTGTAACAAATGCAAAGCAGATGTTTGCGGCTTGGCAATCACACGATTATTTTCATCCGCCAAAATGAGTGTTTCTAATCCCGGTTTACGAGTAGTGCCTTTTGCAATACCCAGCAACATCACCCCCACAACACCTAAATCATTCAGAATATCTTTTACAATGCCCAACTGTCCCTTACCACCGTCAATCACCAAAATATCTGGCAACTTAGCCTCGCCCTTCATTAATCGAGTAAACCGTCGACGAACGGCCTGGGCCATAGCCGCATAGTCATCGCCCTGAGTTATACCCTCAATATTAAACTTTCGGTAATCACTTTTAAGCGGACCATTAGCATCGAAAACCACACAGCTTGCCACCGTTGCCTCACCACTACTATGGCTGATATCAAAACACTCCAAGCGCTGGGGTATTTCATCCAAACCCAGAGTTTCTCGCAGTGATTCAAAACGTTGCTGCTGAGTCTTTTTAGAGGCTAATTTAGCCGATAAATTCTGCTCAGCCGTTCGAACAGCAAGTTCTAACCACTTAGAGCGAACACCGCGAACTGAGTGACGAATTTCAATGGAACGACCGACCTGCTGCTTAATTGCCTCAGTAATCAAATCAACATCAGACACCGGATGGCTTACCACAATTTCTTTGGGTAGATCCGGTCGCGATCCTCCCTCCAAATACAGCAATGGTAAAAAATCACCCAGCAACTGATCAGGGCTATTTACCAGTCGTGATTTAGGATAATAACTTCGACTGCCTAAAATACGTCCTTGTCTTATGTAAAGTATATGAACACAGACCATACCATCCATAACCGCCGCCGCCACTACATCAATGACACCGCTACCCTTTTCAATCACCTGCTGAGACTGAATTTGGCGCAAGGCAGAAATTTGATCCCTATATTCAGCTGCCTTTTCAAAATTAAGCTCAACGGAAGCATTTTCCATATCAACTTCAAGATTTTTTAAAATTTTATCCGCCTTGCCATCTAAATATAAGCGAGTTTTTTTAACATCAGCGGCATAATCTTCGTCACTTACCAAATCGACACAGGGTGCCGTACAACGCTTAATTTGGTGTTGTAAACAAGGTCGAGAGCGATTTTTAAAAAACACATCCTCGCACTGGCGAACCTTAAATACTTTTTGTAAAAAACCCATGCTATCGCGCACAGCCTGAACACTGGGGAAAGGTCCAAAATAAGTGCCTTTTACTTTTTTCGGGCCGCGGTGAAAAGACAGTCGTGGCCACTGATCACGGTCAGACAAAAAGATATAAGGGTAACTCTTATCATCGCGCATCAAAATATTAAATGGTGGGCGATACTGCTTAATAAGATTGTGCTCAAGAATCAGCGCTTCGATTTCAGTTTCGGTGACCGTAACCTCAATATCAGCGATTCTTTTCACCAGTGCCTGAGTTTTAAGACTTAGTCCTGATTTTCTAAAATAACTACTCACCCGATTTTTAAGCTTTTTTGCCTTGCCCACATACAGCACTGCCCCCTCAGCATCAAGCATCTGATAAATACCCGGGCGCTGGGTCAAGGATTTTAAAAATGATTGGGAATCAAAAGTCATAAATAGATTGTAACGGTTTTTATGGTCAGTTTCGTAAAGCCTGTAACCAAAATTAATTAATTGTTGTACAAAACCTACGAAAGTCATGTTAAATCAGCCTTTTAATAGCAAAATTACTTGCCATAAAATACCGTAGCAGTTAGCAAAGAAAATAGTATAAAAACATTTAAAGCTTTATCCTCCCTGTGTAGTATCACTAGATAAGAACAAAATACACGAAGCGATTTTTATGGCAGATCAAATTTTAGAGAATATACAGTGGCAAGAAGGTGAGATATCTCGAGCGGATCGTGAACGCCTTATTCAGCAAAAAGGCACCACAATTTGGTTCACCGGTCTGTCAGGTAGCGGTAAAAGCACTATCGCAATCGCGCTTGAAAAAGCACTCTATCAAAGAAATACACTAAGCTATCGACTGGATGGCGACAACATACGATTAGGCATTAACAAAAATCTAGGGTTTTCTGCCGTAGACCGCGCAGAGAATATTCGCCGCATTGGGGAAATAAGTAAGCTTTTTTCTGACTGCGGTGCTATTGCACTTTCTAGTTTTATAAGCCCCTATCGACAGGACAGAGAAAACGTAAGAACACTTCACGAAGAATCAGGCATAAAATTTATAGAAGTATTTGTAGACTGTAGCCTTGAAGTTGCAGAAACTCGCGACCCAAAAGGTCTTTATAAAAAAGCGCGAGACGGAAAAATCAAAAACTTCACTGGCATAGATGATCCCTATGAGACACCAAAAAATCCTGAAATACACTTAAGAACAGATCAATTGACACTTGAACAGGAGATTAAAACTATAATCCTATATTTGGAGCAACAGGGTATTATCAATTAATGTTTATCCTCTTGAGCAATTTTACGATCCAAGGTTCCCCCATCAAGAACCGGCCCCACATCAATATGTTCCGCATCCATCATTTGTGCAATACGCACCAATGACGATGTAATCATAAGCTGTTCCCACTCGCGAAGATCATTAAATTCATGGGTAAATTTTTCCTGCAAAGGAAGCGGAGCATCTTTCAATATTACAAGCGCATCATCATTTAATCTAATAATCACAACACGACGATCAGTGCTTGAGCGCTCTCTAACAATTAATTCTTTCTTTTCTAGCCTATCCAAAATACTAGTTACTGTAGCCTGACTTAAACTCATTTCCTTCGCCAGGGTCCCGACAGAACCCTCACCCTTATCACGCAAAATCTGCAATAACAGTATTTGCGGGGTGGTCAAGCCTGTGTGTTTGGCTAAATACTTTGAATGTAAGTCTGTTGCTCTAATAATTCGTCGCAAAGCAATAAGAACTTCGTTTACTTTTTCCATATCAATATACTCAATACATTAAACTAAACCTATTGTGAAGGTTTAACACTTTCCGTAAGACCTTTGTACAAACAAAAGCAGATTAATAATATTATCAAGGTAAAGGGAATACCAGTGGCAATAGTCCCTGCTTGAAGTGCGTTTAATGCCTGATTGCCACCACCGTACAAAAGAACGCTGGCTATAGAACCTGCCGCCAACGCCCACATAACCCGCTGAGGTGTTGGCGCATCCAACTTACCACCCGCAGTAATGGTATCAACTACTAAGGACCCTGAGTCTGAAGAGGTAATGAAAAATATCATCACTAGCAACATGCCTAGACCAATGGTCACCTGAGAAAATGGCAAATTTTCCAGCATTTGGAATGTCGCCAAACTAATAGAGCTAACACCATTGGCTAAACTTCCAACACCACCGCTTGCCTGCTCTATAGCATTCATTCCAAATATACTCATCCATACAATAGTCACTACGGTTGGAATCACCAAAACTGCAACCAAGAATTCTCGCACAGTTCGACCTTTTGAAATACGCGCAATAAACATGCCGACAAAAGGCGACCAACTAACCCACCATGCCCAATAAAACACAGTCCAATCCTGCATCCATTGGCTATCTTCTCGCCCTATCCAATGACTGAGAGGCACAATATTATTTAAATACTCAGTAGTAGAAAACCATAACCAGCTAAATACGTTAGTTAACGAACTAACCAGTGCCACAAAACAAAGCAACAATGCCGCCATCACCATATTGATCTGACTTAAAACTTTTACTCCACCATTTAGACCGCGAACCACTGACCCTACTGTAATTACAGTAATCACTAAAATAATCACTAATTTGGTATTGAGATTATCGGGAACACCGAACAACATTGATAAGCCCGCATTAATTTGAGAAGCACCCAGACCTAGCGAAGTAGCTAAGCCAAAAATAGTGGCCAAAACCGCAAACACATCAATAATATGGCCAGGCCAACGCCAACAAGAATCACCTAAAAGAGGATAAAGCGAGGAACGCATGGTTAATGGAAGACCGCAATTATAACTAAAGAAAGCTAAGCCAAGCGCTACAACCGCATAAATAGCCCATGCATGGATACCCCAATGAAAAATAGTAGCCGCCATAGCCAACTCAGCGGCTTCATTAGTCCAAGCCTCAACGTTAAGTGGCGTGCCCGCCCAATCGGTGAAGTACACCATTGGCTCAGCCACACTCCAAAAAATCAAACCTATACCCATACCCGCAGCAAATAGCATTGCCATCCAGCTTAAACGACTAAATTCTGGTTTAGCACTAGCACCACCGAGGCGAATTGCCCCAATAGGCATAACCATTAATACAAGACAAAATACTAAAATAAAGTTTACAGCCAGAATCATAAACTGATCGAAATTAGTTAAATTCCATGCCCGAAAATTGGAAAGAATTTGGTTCGTTTGCTCGGGAAATTGAAGGGTAGAAACTACAAATGCCAAAATCAAACCAACACTTGAGAAAAAAACCGGAGCATGAATATCAAACTTAAAAAATTTTATATTGTCTTGGCCGGTTGTAAAACTAGATTGATTGGGGTTAGCCATTTTGCTTCCTATTCATTCGAAATACTCTACCTATAGAGTATTGCGATATTAATTATTCATTGAGCACAATATTTTTAGGCCATAGGCCCTACACAAAAGAAGGTAATTTTACCCCATTAAACCTCAATGTAAGGAGGTTTCTTCCTTGCAGTACCGTACCTATTTCAGCTAAACTACATTGAATACTAAATATTTGTCAACTAAATACAATTATAATAAAAGAGGCCTAGCATTATGCTAAAAAGGACAGCTCTATTTACGGCAATTCTAAGCGCTACAACTGCACAAGCTCAGATAGACGAAGTTATTGTTACTGCAACAAAACAGTCCGCTAGCACACAGGACATACCTGTCTCAGTGACCGCGCTTAATCAAGAATCTCTAGAGCAGCTAGGCGTCAATAATTTTGCTGACTACCTCGTTCAAATGCCAGGCATCACCGCCGGCGGCAGTGGTCCTGGGCAAAATACTATTTATATCCGTGGCGTTGCCTCTACCACGCCCAACCTTACAACATCCGGCGTAGCAGGACTAGCACCCAATGTTGCGCTGTATTTAGATGAGCAGCCACTTTCGCAGCCAGGACGTAATCTTGATGTCTATGTTGCTGACCTTAATCGTATTGAGGTTCTAAAAGGTCCTCAAGGAACACTTTTCGGCGCTAGCTCGCAAGCGGGTACGGTCAGACTTATTACCAACAAACCAGATCCATCAGGTTTTTCTGGCTCAGTTAAAATTGACACCTCAGTGACTAAATCAGGCGAGCCAAGCAATAGTGTCGAAGCAGTAATTAATGCACCGGTATCTGATAAATTAACACTACGTGGTGTTGTGTATGTGGATAACCAAGGCGGCTATATTGATAACGTAGCTGGCAGTATTACTGCTGCAGAAAGTGCTCGCTTTCAATCTGGCGGATTTCAGGGTGGTGTCGATTTAAGCGGCGTTAACTTTATAGCTGCAAATAATGGCTCTAAAGCAGAGGATAACTTCAATGAAGTGACTTATTCTGGCTCACGTCTTAGTGGATTATGGCAAATAAATGACAACTGGAATTTACTTGTTTCGGCCACACAGCAAAGCATGGATTCTGAGGGAGTATTTTTTGAAGATCCTGAATTGGATGATTATGAAATTCAGCGTTATGAAGATGACATGCTAGAAGATGAATTTGTAAATACCAATTGGACCTTAGAAGGTCGTTTAGGTGAATTAGATATGATTTACACCGGTGCTTTTACTGACCGCGAATCAAACCAGCGAGTCGATTACACTGACTACCTATTCGCAGGACAATATATTCCTTACTATATTTGTACTGGTGCTGTTACCTATACCAACCTTGATGACGCCGGCATAGCAATAGTAGATGCAGAGGGAAACAGCAAATATCCTGGTGCAGGCCTGCCCTATGAGATTGCCGACACGGCACTAGACGCTAATGGTGACCCACTAGTCTTTGCCAGTGGCACAGCTGCAAATCCTGCTGGTGAGTGTGCCGCTCCTAACTTATTTGTTAGCAGTACTGTCAAAACAAAGATTCAAACCCATGAATTACGCTTCTCTACCGACCAAGATAGGCCTTTAAGAGCAACGTTCGGTGGTTTTTACAGCGACTTAGAGCTTCATGAGGACAATATGTTCACTTATCCTGGCTCTGAACTTCTAGGCACAGAAAGCTTTGGCCCTAACTTCTCAGCACAGAATTCATCGGCCAAAGATATGACTGTTTGGCCAGAGGGCGTCATATTTAGAAATGATATTACCAGAACTGACAAACAATATGGTGCCTTTGGTGAGTTGACCTATCAGCTTACTGATACTCTATCTACAACCCTAGGTGCGCGCTGGTATGATATTGAAGTAGATCTTAAAGGAAGTGCTGCGGGATCATTCTCAAACAAGGGTAAAACCGAAGACGGAAATGCCGGCAATAACTTAGACCAAATATTTAGCGGTGATAATGATACGGCTCAAACCGATGGGATTATTGGCAAAATCAGCCTATCTTGGCAGCCAGATGACAACCGTTTGTTTTATGTCACAGCTTCTGAAGGGTTTAGACCGGGCTTCCTAAACCGTCCAGGTGGTAAAGGTAATGCGAGCTATACGGTTCCTCACTCATTTGATACAGATGAAGTAACAAACCTTGAGCTCGGCTGGAAGTTAGATCTTCTAGATGGCAACCTACGCTTTAATGGTGACATTTTCTCGATTGATGTTAAGAATATGCAAGTGGGTATTTTTGATACTAGCATTACCAACCTATTCTTTGCTGATAACGCAGCTGATGCAAAAATCACCGGTTTTGAAGCAGAGTTTATTTGGCAACCAGCAACAATAGACGGCTTACAACTAAGTGGTGGTCTATCTCTATTGGACACTGAAATTACCAATAGCTTTGTTACTGACTATGTTCAGAAAGGTGATGAATTAGCCTTTGCCCCAGACGCACAGGCTAACATTCAATCACGCTATGAATGGACTCTAGGTTCAGGACAAACTGCTCATGTTATGGGTAATATTAGTTACTCAGATGACGCAGTAACAGATATTGTTATTCCTAACCGCACCACCATTGATAGCTGGACTATGGCCGGCATTTCAGCAGGTATTTCACAAGATCAGTGGACAGCTGAACTGTATGTAGATAACCTGACTAATGAGCAAGCACAACTTTCAGGCAATGCCATCTTTAATCGCGATCGAATTGTAGTAGCAAGACCACAAACTATTGGTCTACGCCTTTCATTCGAGATGTAATTAAATATCTAGGTTAAAAGAAAAGCCTCGCTCTAAACCAGCGGGGCTTTTTAAATTTAGGCCTAGCACTTTGCATATTAGGTAATACGTTCTATGAGTAATAGCACCTCAGAAGCCAGCGCCCTAGACGCTATCAAGCAACAACTTTCTGCCGGCAAATTTAATGATGCAATGCCGTCTATCATGGAGCTACTCAGAGATAACTCACAAAACATTGACGCCCATTACATGGCAGCGGTCTGTTACCGCTACAAAAAAAAATACACAGAGGCTCAAAATCACTTAGATATTCTAAAAGACCTTTCCCTAGACAAAGGACGCATCTATCAAGAGCAAGGACATCTTTATAAAGCGCAAAAAGCCATTTTGCCAGCACTTACAAATTATCAAACCGCCTGTCAAATTAACCCCGCGCTAATAGCTAGCTGGCAAGCACAGCTAGATTTACATACCGCTATAGGCAATCAAGCTAATGTAAGGCAAATTTCGGCTCAACTGAGTAGACTTCAATCACTTCCAAAGGTATTGATAGCCGTTACCGACTTAACGGCACAAGGCAAGCTGTTTAAGGCCGAAGGTATGTGCAAGAAATTCCTTCAGAATAATCCGACAAATATCGAGGCAATGCGATTACTTGCAGAAATTGCTATGCTTCTTGGCGCTTTAGATGATGCCGACTTTTTACTTGATAGCGCTCGTCAATTTTCACCTAAAAATGCTCAAGTAAAAATTGACTACATCAAGGTTTTAAAAAGACGGCAAAAGTTTGAAGAAACACTAAGCTGCTCCAAGCAACTACTAGAAACAGACCCGGAAAACCCCCAATTTTTATCAATTTATGCTATTGCCAAAATGCAGGTCAGTGATTATCAAAGTGCCGTAAGTCTGTTTGATAAGGTACTTGAAAAAATCCCCAATGACCCAGTGACTCTGACCTCCAAAGGGCATGCTCTAAAAACATGGGGTAAAAATAATGAAGCTATTGAAAGTTACAAAGCAGCTATTCTGAATAATCGACGTTATTGCGAAGCGTTCTATGCTCTATCAAACTTAAAAACCTATCAGTTTGATGAAGTCGAACTCAATCATATGCTGTCTCTAGAAGACGAAAAATCCTTGATGCCTGCGGATAAAACACATTTGTATTTCGCTCTTGGCAAAGCATTTGAAGACAAAAAAGACTGGCAACCCGCCTTTAACTACTACACCAAAGGCAATCGAATCAAAAAACAACAAAGTAGCTATAACGCCGAAAATATGTCCGCCGAGCTACTCGATCAAACCCGCTATTTTAGTCCACAAAAAATGACACAGCTAAAGCAACAGGGCCATCAAGATCCAGCACCGATTTTCATTCTTGGTCTACCGCGAGCAGGTTCAACCCTTTTAGAGCAAATATTATCCTCCCACAGCATGGTTGATGGCACCCTAGAATTACCCAATATTCTCACCATTGCGCAACAGCTAAAACGCACTAAGCTACCTAATGATAAAGTCAGCTATCCAGAAATAATAGATAAATTAGACCCCGAAGAACTCAACAAGCTGGGAAAAAGGTATATCGATGAAACTATGATTCATCGTCAATCAGCGCCCTACTTTATTGATAAAATGCCCAACAACTTCCGCCATGTGGGACTCATTAAAAGTATACTGCCCCATGCGAAAATCATTGATGCTAGGCGCCATCCAGTAGCCTGCTGCTTTAGTGGTTTCAAGCAATTGTTCGCAGAAGGGCAAGAATTTTCCTATGACATGCACGATATAGCCAGTTACTACAATGACTACCTAACATTAATGAATCACTGGGATAAAGCACTTCCCAACGAAATCCTAAGGGTTCAGTATGAAGATGTCATTGACGATATCGAAACGCAAGTCAAACGCATACTCAACTACTGCGATCTTTCCTTCGAGGAAAATTGTATAGATTTCTATAAAACCAAGCGCGCAGTGCGAACTGCCAGCTCAGAGCAAGTACGGCAACCCATCAATAAAAAGGGTGTGGAACAGTGGCGCAACTTCGAAGAATTTTTAGACCCACTACAAAAACAACTAGCACCATCAATAAAAGACTTTGACCTGTGGCGCTCACAATAATTTAGCCCACCCACAGCCTAAAATAGCGAAAAACCTAAAAATAAGCTCCCCATAGACAGGACCCAAAAAAAGATATTATCTTTTTATATTATTTCGCCTAAAATAAATACACATATAAAGGATAAATCCATGAAAAATATTTCATTTTTAATGACCCTCTTGCTAATTAGCACTCCACTATTGGCCGAAGAAATGATTATCGGCAAAGAATCGGTCTACCCTGGTATCGAACTAATTTTTGAAGGTGCACCTAAAGATACCGTATTCCCAAAAAAGCATCATCTAGAAGAATCTAGTACAGATATTCATATCGAAATGCTCGCGAATTGGTCAAAGGAAAATAAATTTGGCGCACCATCAGGTGGATTTGTTGGTTACTTAGAGGTGAGTACACAAGTCACAAATCAAAAGACGCAAGAAACATTAAGCACAGAGCTAACACCACATATCAATTTAACCGATAACTTTCATTATGCTCAAAACATAAAATTACCGGGTAAATCTGATGATCTATACAGGGTAGTGTTTACCATACAGCCCCCCAAAAACGACGCATTAGGGATTCATTTTGACTGGTATCACAAGGTAGGAAAGGTCATAGAAAGTTCTACTTTTACCTACAAAAACCTGTCATTTGATAAAATATCTAAAGAATTAAGACGGTAGGTATACCTTATATATTAATCTACTTTTATTCGAAAATTACAACTAATAACTCTAGGATTCAGCTTATACAAAAGCTAATCACCAAACATGCTAACATCTGCTCGTTTGCACAGGCATTAATCGGATAAAAGCACTATGGAAAAACACTATATAAAAGCCCAACAATTGCTAGAAGACTCCTATAACCTAGCTTGGCAAATTTACCAAAGCGGATACCGGCCCAACTATATTGTCGGTGTATGGCGTGGCGGCGCCCCCATAGGCATCGCCGTTCAAGAATTTCTAGATGTGCTAGGTGTGGAGTCCGACCATATCGCTATAAGAACATCATCCTATACAGGTATAGGCCAACGTAGCAAAAAAGTTAAGGTGCATGGCCTAAGCTATATTATTCGTCAGCTAGAATCAGAAGATTCATTATTGATTGTAGATGACGTTCACGATACTGGGCTATCCATCGAGCAAGCGATAAAAGATCTCACCAGAGCCTGCAAGAAAAATACACCACAAATTCGGGTTGCAACGCCCTATTTCAAGCCCAATAACAACAAGACCAATAGCACGCCAGATTACTATATTCATGAAACTGACGAGTGGCTGGTTTTCCCTCACGAACTGCACGGCTTAAGTGCTGACGAGATTAGGCAACACAAGCCCGAGCTTGCGGACTTAATTGACAAAATGTCGCCAATTATTAAGAAAAATTGAAACTGATTGATTACACTCAGTAAAAAATAGACTTCAAAGTAATCAAAACTCCAATGACTAATAAGCAGCTAATGGCAATTGTTCGATACAGTGCAGAACCATAACGATTAAATAAATAGAATCCAAGCCTGTCACCAATCAGCATGGCTGGAAAAGCCATCAAAAAGAACCAAAGTGACTGCAAAGTTACAAAGCCTGCAAAGCCGTAAGATATAAGCGCTATAAACGCAGATGCAAAGAAAAAAGTCATCAACAAAATACGACTCTTATCTGGTGTCGACTGGGACTGTAGTGCATAAATAATTATGGGTGGACCCGGAATTGCCAATGATCCATTCATGATTCCAGAAAGCAAACCTGTCAAATAAGTAGTAAAATTATTCACTGGGATACGAATTTTGCGAAGGAAAATCATCCCTAGACAACCGGCTATAACTGAGCAACCCACCCAAAACTGAAATTTTTCAACTGAAATACTCTTTATTACTTGAGTGCCAATAATAGTCCCAATAATTGCCGTGGCAACCAGAGGAACCAGTGGATTTAAGGGAACATTGGTCAAGTAATTTCGGGCATAAAATAAATTAACCGCAAGGGTAAGCAATGACACTAAAACAACTGCCTGGGTTGGGGGCAAAAATAATGAAAATGCAGGGACCGCCGCCAAAGCAAAACCAAACCCAGTGAATGACCGAAGCACAGCAGCCAAAATTACCACAACCCAGATAATTGAAGCTTCCGCAAAAGTGATATTTTGTAAAAATTCAGCCATATTTAGACCCCTAAAGCCTATTGGAAATCAATAAGTTAATTGAATAATAATAATTAAAACTGCTTTAAGATCGGTTTAACTCAAGATGATATTTATAAGCATCACCTCTATAAGCTAGATATTCGCAAACGATGGTTTCGTCATGTATATCTTTAATTAATCGGGTTACCCAAAAAATAGGCTTTCCAATATGAACCTCTAAAAGCTTAGCTAATTTAGACTCCGCTGAACGAGCCTCCATAGAAATATGAGCTTGCCCTAATGAAACATCCAAATTATTTTCTAAAGTATGAAAAATATCATCAGTTTCATGGGTATCAAGGACTTTCATACCGATATCAATAGGGAAATAACTGGTATCTAAGGATATAGGTTTTTTATTTAAATAACGTATTCGAGTAATTTCAAATACCTTCTTTGACTTTAAATTGTCCTGAACAGCCTGACTTGGGGTAACTTTTTTTGCACTTAACAACTTAGTAGATACTCTGTTGAGGCGAGAATCAATGGCTTCGGGTAAACTTTGTAGACTTCTAATCTCTTGGCTTACTTTAGGCTTACTAACAAAAGCCCCTTTTCCTTGAATACTCCATAAAAGCCCCTCTGTATGTAACTCTTTAAGCGCCTTTCTAACAGTGATTCTACTCACCCCAAAACTTGTCATTAATTGGTTTTCTGAGGGAATGCGCTCATCAATAGAATAGTCATCACTCAAAATTTGCTGTTTGAGTTGATTCTTAATATTGATATACAGAGGTAAAGGTGCATTTTTTATCATTAGCTACGGATCACCATAAAATTTAAACAAGTTAGGGCCGGTAATAAATTACCGACCCAATCTATTAAAAAAACAAATTAAAGCTATAACTTCAACTGTATACCTAGCTTAATCGTTTCAGTGGAGCTACTACCAGTTTCCTGATCACCATAGTAAATCCCAACACGTGCGCCATGGCCTTTAATTAAGGAAGTTAAGCCAACATCGACACGAGTAGTATCATCACTGTTGTCATCTGGAGAGAACTCTTGATAACGAACACTTGCTTGAAGACGGCCGAGACCAAATATACCATCAGGCATGTAGGCTAGTGAAACCATAGTGGCATCACCTTCTTTAGACGCCGCACCAAATTCATCATAATCATACAAAGCAGCTTCTAAAGTTGCCACACTGCCATCTGCAAGATTCTTCTCTAACAAGAAATCAATATTAGACGCTGAAAAATCTGTTGTGGCACTCTCATCACCAAA
>JAQWIR010000025.1 GCA_029248755.1 Porticoccaceae bacterium | reverse complement strand
TAGTGGCAAGTTTAGCATAGGCTTTAAGTGCTGCAGACACCTTTCTGGGTCGTACCTCTTTAGGCTGCCATCCAATCTTGTCTTGCTCTGAGCGACGCTTAGCAAGCTCTTCGTCTGAAACCAACACATCAATGGTGCGGTTAGGAATATCAATACGAATGGTATCCCCCTGCTTTACGAGTCCAATGGTGCCACCAGCGCCAGCTTCTGGAGAAACATGGCCAATAGACAACCCAGAGGTTCCACCGGAAAAACGTCCGTCAGTAATAAGGGCGCAGGCCTTGCCTAGATTTTTGGATTTTATATAGCTGGTTGGGTAAAGCATTTCTTGCATGCCTGGTCCGCCTCTTGGACCCTCGTAGCGCACAATAACCACATCACCAGCCTTAACTTCATCATTGAGAATACTGGCAACCGCTTCGTCCTGGCTCTCAGTGATAAATGCTGGACCTTCAAACACTAGAATAGACTCATCTACGCCAGAAGTTTTAACCACACAGCCATCTTCAGCGAGATTTCCGGTCAGAATGGCTAGACCACCTTCGGTACTGAAGGCATTTTCTAGGTTACGAATACAGCCATTGGCACGATCAGCATCTAGCGAAGGCCAGCGAGTGGCTTGGCTGAAGGCAGTCTGCGTAGGAATACCCGCAGGGCCTGCTTTATAAAATGTTTTTACTTCTTCACTAACATGGCCGCTAACAATGTCCCACTTATCAAATGCTTCAGCAAGGGTTGCAGAATGTACGGTGGGCAAATCATTGTGAATTAAGCCAGCGCGATCAAGTTCGGCTAGTATGCCCATAATGCCACCCGCTCTATGCACATCTTCAACATGATATTCGGGCGTGTTAGGGGCAACTTTACACAGCTGAGGTACAACTCTTGAAAGGGCATCGATATTTGACATGTCAAAATCAATACCAGCCTCTTGAACAGCTGCCAGAAGGTGCAAAATAGTATTGGTTGAGCCACCCATACAGATATCGAGGGTCATGGCATTTTCAAAGGCCTTAAAATTGGCAATTGAACGGGGAAGAACCGACTCATCATCCTGCTCATAGTATCTTTTAGCCAATGAGACAATGGTGCGGCCCGCTTCTTCAAATAGCCCCTTGCGATCGGCATGAGTAGCCAAGGTAGTACCATTTCCAGGAAGCGACAAACCCAAGGCTTCGGTTAAACAATTCATAGAGTTGGCGGTAAACATACCCGAGCATGAGCCACAGGTGGGGCAGGCAGAACGTTCATATTCAGCGACTTTTTCGTCACTGGCAGTATCATCCGCCGCAATTACCATGGCATCCACTAAATCAAGATTGTGGTCAGATAATTTAGTTTTCCCGGCTTCCATAGGGCCGCCAGAGACAAAAATTACCGGAATATTTAGCCGCATAGCGGCCATTAACATCCCCGGAGTGATCTTATCGCAGTTAGAAATACAGACTAGGGCGTCAGCACAGTGGGCGTTCACCATATATTCAACCGAATCGGCAATTACATCCCGCGAGGGCAGCGAATACAGCATGCCATCGTGGCCCATTGCAATACCATCATCCACTGCGATAGTGTGAAATTCGCGAGCGATACCTCCGGCTTTCGCAATTTCACCCGCCACTAGGTCACCCATATCTTTTAAATGCACATGACCGGGCACAAATTGGGTATAAGAGTTGGCGATAGCGATCATCGGCTTATTAAAGTCGTCATCTTTCATGCCGGTAGCGCGCCATAGCGCTCTGGCACCTGCCATATTGCGACCTTGGGTGGTAGTATGTGAACGATACTTAGGCATTATTTGTCTCTTATTTTGTTTATAAGCTTATCGAATAGTTTAATTTTACTACAGGTATTCGGTGTAGCACTAAATAATTTTGCTAAAAATGCGCGAATTGCGCTGATAGTTATAAAGCGATTGTTTTTGTTGAGGTAAATCCTTGAGCTCCGTTTCAACAAAACCCTTTTCCAAAAACCAGTGGGCCGCCTGAGTGGTGAGAACAAATAATTTATTAATACCCATTTTTACAGCATCAGCTTCAAGGCGCTCTAAAAGCCTAGACGCTATACCCTGCCCCAAAAATTCAGGATCAGTTGCCATGCAGGCTATTTCGCCATCATGGCTATCTGCTATTGGATACAGTGCGGCGCAACCAAGTAGATTACCTTCAGGGTGAACCACAAGGGTAAATTGAGAAATTTCGGTTTCTAATAATTCTCGAGAGCGTTTAACTAAAATCTGCTGCTCTTCTAAGGGTGAAATTAAGTCCAAAATACCGCCCACATCATCTATGCCAGCGGCTCTAATAACGTCAGAGTGATCTTGCATAACCAATGTACCACTACCATTTCTGGTAAACAGCTCTGTCAAAAGAGCGCCGTCTTCAGCACAGCTAACTAGGTGAACGCGCTTAACCCCCTCGTTACAAGCACTGCAGGCGGTGTCTAATAGTTTATTTTGGGCGCTGTTATTGCTTTTCTTGAGCAAGCGTTTTGCCTCTGGCATAGATAGGCTTCTAATAAGATTTTTATCTTCAAGAATACCCGCCATTTCAGTGACAAGGATCAGTTTTTCCGCATTAATTGCAATCGCGGTTTTAGCTGCCACTTCTTGATAACTCAAATTAAATGCTTCACCTGTGGGCGAAAAACCAATAGGCGAAATGAGCGCCAAGCCACCGAGCTGAAGTTGTTGCTGAATTGATTCGGCATCAATACCTCTCACTTCACCCGTATGCTGATAATCAACGCCATCCAAAATACCAATCGGTTTAGCAGTAATGAAATTGCCGCCAATGGCTTTAATTTTCGCACCATGCATAGGAGAATTTGGCAATCCTGTAGATAGCTCAGCTTCAATTTGCCAACGGGTGCTACCCAAAGCTTCTTTAACCGATTGCATAGCAGTTGTATTAGTAACACGAAGCTGTTTATGGAACTGACTCTGTTCCCCAGACTGTGCAATACGTTGATCAATTTGTGGACGTCCACCATGAACCAGCACAATGCGAATGCCAAGGCTCTGCAATAGGGCTACATCATGAATATTGCGATGGAAATTGGCATGGGCGACCGTATCGCCATCAAGGGCGATAACAAAGGTCTTGCCCCTGTGTTTGTGGATATAGGGCGATGTTTGACGGAAGAAATCCACATAGCTATCTAATTTCATGGCGCGATTATAGGGGTTTTGCGCTTTAAGCAACAGTGGTTCAGTGCTTGAGAGTAAATTAACCTACTCATAATAAAATTATATAGACTAAAACCATGGAGAACGGTAGGTATTTAGCATGCTATTATGTCAGCTAAGCCTGAAACGCTAAATTGATTAGTCAATGATTAATGCTTCAATACAGCAGTCCTTTGAAACCAAGTTAAATCTCTATCTTGATAGAGATCAAGACTCTGCATGGTTAAAAAAACTTATAGGCGACGCAGAATTTTTACAGCAACTCCAAATCGCCTGGGGTTGCAGTGATTTTGCTGCTGATCAGGCCGCTAGTCATCCCGAAGAATTTCGTGAGCTTGTAAAGAGTGGTGATCTAGAATCATCCTATTCGCAAAACACTCTACTGAAATCACTTAAACAGATTATTTCTGCCATTTCTGATGCCGATGAAAAAGCACTGGGTAGGCAGCTAAGGCTTTTTCGGCGGCGTGAAATACAACGCATTATCTGGCGCGATCTCAATCGTCTAGCGGATGTAACAGAAACTACCCGCGATATGACCCTATTGGCTGAGGCTTGCATTAACATTGCATTAGATTATCTGCATCCCATGGTTGCCAATGATTTTGGTAAACCTCTGGATAGCTTTGGTAATGAACAAAAGTTATTAGTGATAGCCATGGGCAAAATGGGCGGTGGTGAACTTAATCTGTCATCAGATATTGATCTTATTTTTGCCTACCCAGAGGCGGGAGAAACCCTGGGTGCAAAACGCTCAGTCTCCAATCAGCAGTTTTTCGAGCGTTTGGGTCAAAAGTTGATTGCTTCGCTTGATGCGCAAACGGTGGATGGTTTTGTGTTTCGCGTGGATATGCGATTGCGACCCTATGGCCAGAGTGGCCCGTTGGTACAAAATTTTGCCGCGCTTGAAGATTATTACACCACTCAGGGACGAGGCTGGGAACGCTTTGCTATGGTTAAGGCCAGAGTGGTTGCTGGCGAGCAAAAAAGTGTTGAAGTACTTAATGATATTTTAAACCCCTTTATTTACCGTCGCTATCTGGATTATGGCGCAATCGAGTCATTGCGAGACCTTAAGCGAAAAATTAATTTAGAAGTCGCTCGAAAAGGCATGCAGGATAATATCAAACTTGGACGCGGCGGTATTCGCGAGCTAGAGTTTATAGTTCAGAGCTTTCAGCTGATACGCGGCGGGCGACTTCAGAGCTTACAGGTGCAATCTTTTCAACAGGCCCTTGAGCAAATTACAGTGGAGGGGCTATTAGAGGAAAAGATAAAAACTCAATTGTGGCAAGCCTACCAATTTTTGCGCGATACAGAGCATGTGCTACAAGGGATAGATGACAAGCAAACCCAGCAATTACCTATGGATGAATTATCACAACAGCGTGTGGCTTTAGTGATGGGGGCCTCTCATTGGGATAAGTTCTTAGAGCAGTTAGACACTCACAGAGATAATGTTCACTGTTGTTTCGCCAATATGATTGCCGATGAAGATCAAGTTTCCCCTGGGCAGCAGAGCTCTGAGATTAATTGGCAACCAGAGATGAATACAGATGAGAGTATCGCTCTGCTTCAGACGCTAAATTATCAGAAACCAGAAGCTGTTATTGAGACGCTTAAACAGTTTTATGCCAGTCGCGGGGTAGTTGCTTTAGCCGCAGTTGCAAGAGCTCGTCTAGATGCGCTAATGCCCGAAGTGCTGCGAGTCTGTGCTGCCCAAGAGGATAGTGATCGTACCTTTGGTCTAGTGTTTAATTTAGTTCAAGCAGTATTGCGACGTAGTGTGTATCTCACATTGCTAATAGAAAACTCACAGGCTTTGGAGCAATTAGCGCTGCTGTGCCAAAGAAGTCAGTGGATTGCCGATCAACTCACCGCTTTTCCAGACTTGCTGGATGAGTTATTGGATCCAAGAAATTTGTATGCCACCCAGACCAAAGTTGATTTGCAGGATCAGCTGCGACAGCAAACATTACGTCTTGATGCGAATGATCAAGAGCAACAAATGGAGGTTATTCGCTACTTTGTGCGTGCCTGCAATTTGCGGATTGCTGCCAGTGAGATTACGGACCGCTTATCTTTAATGGAGGCCAGCGATCAGCTGACATGGACGGCTGAAGTAGTGGTAGAGCATGTGGCTAATGTCGCCTGGCATCAAATGGTAGCTAAATATGGCACGCCAGTACCGGCAATAGATAAGACCTATGATGGCGCAACCCCAGGTTTTATTGTGGTTGCCTATGGTAAGGTGGGTGGGTTAGAAATGGGTTATAAATCTGATTTAGATTTGGTTTTTTTGCATGATAATTTAGTTGGCGAAACTATTGGTGGCCCCAAGTCCGTTGATAGCTCCACTTTTTTTGCCCGTCTAGGTCAGCGTATTATTCATCTGCTATCAACATCAACCCATGCGGGTATGGCCTACGAGATAGATATGCGACTTCGGCCTTCGGGTAATTCGGGCATGTTGGTTTCTAGCCTTGACTCGTTTGAAAAATATCAACAACAAAGCGCATGGACTTGGGAGCATCAGGCACTGGTTCGCTCAAGAGTGATAGCGGGTGATAAGATAACAGCTAAGGGGTTTAGTGCTATACGTGTTAAACAGTTGCGTAAAAAAAGAAATATCGAAAAATTGCGCAATGATGTGTCTGAAATGCGTATTAAAATGCGTAAACATCTGTATAAAAGCACAAAAGATGGAAAATACTGCCTAAAGCAGTCATCTGGAGGTATCGTAGATATTGAATTTATGGTTCAATTTGCGGTCTTGGCTTGGTCTAATAAGTCTGAACAATTAGTTCAGTGGACAGATACCGTTCGATTGCTAGAAGCAATGTCGAATACAAAGGTTATTTGCGAGCAACAGGCTCAGCAACTGATAGAAGCCTATAAGATATATCGCTCAGCGGCCCATGATTTGCAATTGCAAAATCTTCCCGCTGAGGTATTGGTGTCGGAATATACTGAACAGCGTGAGGCTGTTCAGCTATGCTGGCAGAGTTTTTTAAGTAATCACAAGAAAGAGGATTAGGTCGATGGCATTTTCAGACCGAGATGGTTTTATTTGGATGGATGGCAAACTAGTGGACTGGCGCGAGGCGCAGATACACTTTTTGACATCGTCACTGCATTATGGAACAGGGGTTTTTGAGGGTATTCGCGCCTATGAGACAGCCGCTGGCACCTGTATTTTCCGCCTTGAAGACCATGTTCGCCGTTTATTTAATTCCGCTAAAATCCTGCATTTAGATATTCCTTATACGGAAGAAGAAGTCAGCTCGGCAATCTGTGAAGTTGTTCGAGAGAACAATCTCAAAGAAGCCTACATTCGTCCATTGGTGTTCTTAGGTTCTGAGGGAATGGGTTTGCGGGCTGAAGGTTTAAAGGTTCATTTAGGGATTGCCGCTTGGGAGTGGCCATCCTATACCTCGCCAGAGACGTTAGAGTCAGGCTTAAAGGTTCGAACATCGTCGTATACAAGACACCATGTCAATATCACTATGGTTAAAGCTAAGGCTAGCGGCAATTACATAAATTCAATGCTAGCATTGCGTGAGGCCTTAGATTCCGGTTGTGATGAAGCAATTATGCTGGACCCTGAGGGTTATGTTGCAGAGGGAAGTGCAGAAAACTTCTTTATAGTACGTAAAGGCGCTATTTATACCCCTGACCTCACTTCATGCTTGGATGGCATCACTCGCGATACAGTTTTTACGCTAGCTGCAGACCAAGGTATAGCGGTTCATGAAAAGCGTATTTCTCGCGATGAGGTCTATATTAGTGATGAGGCTTTCTTTAGTGGCACGGCTGCTGAAATTGTACCAATTCGAGAATATGATAGTCGCATTCTAGGGGCCGGTTCTCGCGGGCCATTGACGGCTAAACTACAGTCGGCATATTTTGATTTGATTAGAGGTAAAAGCTCGAAGCACAAAGATTGGTTACATCCAGTAGCAAAGTAGCTATATGCTTTTTGTAGAAGCAGCGGTTGATAAAGGGTCGGGGATAATCAATATGTCATTGCCACCTTCATTTGTGATTAATTGAGATAAAAACTGGCTTTAAGATTTGTTAATAAAAATTTCACTATTGAGCCAAATACTAAGCTCAAAAATATCTTCCGGCGATAATTGCCCAGCAACCTCTTTAAGTCGCATCATTGAAAGAATATAGTCATATCGTGCATTAGAAAAATTACGCTTCGCTTGAAATAGCGTTCGCTGTGCTATTAGTACATCCACGATATTACGAGTTCCAACCTCATATCCAGCTTGAGTTGCTTCTAATGCGCTTTGTGCCGAAGTTATAGCCTGATTACGGGCCTTCACTCTTGCCGCATTGGTGATGGCAAGCTGATAGTTAGATCGAGCGGATTGCTTAGTATTTCTTTTAGTCGCAATGTAATTTTGCTCTGCGGCTTTGGCTTGATAAGACGACTGTCGAGCTTGAGAGCTAGTTAGGCCACCAGAAAAAATAGGCATTGTTAAGTTTAAATTAATGGCAGTTTGTTCTGTGGCCTCGGCCTCAGCGGAGGCCATTGCTTCAATATCACGCTTTGTATAGTCCGCAGAAACAGTAATTTTTGGTAGGTGTTGCGCTTTAGCCGCCTTGGCGGTTTGCTCAGATGCCTCATAGGTCAGTTGACTGGCTTGCAGATCAAAATTATTAGCTAGGGCGAACTCTACCCAAGATTCGGCGGACGCAGGATCTGGGTTAACAGTAATAAAGTTATCTTTAATTCCGGCCAATGCGTTGTGACTTGTACCGCTTAGAACCTGTAACAATTCAAAGGCTATATCTAGCGCACCGTTTGCTTCAAGACTATTAACGGTGGCGTCATCATAAATAGCTTGAATTTCATGCACATCAGTAATGGGGAGTAAGCCCACTTCAAATCGTTCGGTTACCTGTTCTAATTGACGTTTAATGGCTAGCTCTTCAGCATTGCGTGTTTGTTTATTGTCATAGGCGCGAAGCACATTGAAATAGGAATCACTCACTCTAATAATGAGAGACTGTTGCTGAGCGGCGAATTTAGCTTCAGCCACTTGATCCATTTTCTTGGCGCTCTGGAACTGAAACCAAGCTGGAACATTAAACAGTGATTGGCTAAGACTTGCCCTGTAGGTGGTTTTCTCGGGATTACCATTTTCAGTGGATGAGGGCTCTAATTTGGTTGAAGATGCAGTCAACTGAGGCATTAATACGGCTCTGCCCTGGTTTAATGTTTCTTTATTAGCCATATAGTTGGCCTTAGCTGCACCGGCAATAGGGTCATTTTTTACAGCAGACTGATAAATATCAGCTAGGGTTTCTGCTCTAGCCGATAGGCTTGCAAACGCTATCAAGATGATTAACGAAATAATTTTATTGATTGATAGCATATTTCCTCCATGCTGTATTAGTGGCGTTGTCTGCCGTTTCCTGTGGGATATCATTATCCCTATTGTTCTATCATAATCTTTAACGTAGTCGTTAAACAAACACTTGGCTCTTAAGATCATAAGCGTTGCACGGAATAATCAATTATATTACGTTAAACGAGAATATTATGATCAATATTGCGCTATCAGCTCGTAAGTATTCATTGATTACTGATCTTGGTTAGCTTGATTAGTGGCAATGGAATAATGTCCCGAAATCAGGTATATTTTTAACTTACTTTTAATGTTTTGATAACCTATGCAAAGACAAAATTTTAGTCTAGCCTGCCTTCACCGAGAGTGCGAGCTAAACTATAGTAGACTTTCGCGACTGACAGATGAAAATCCCTGTCTGGGTAGCAGTTTTCGTATTAAAAATGCGCATCATTCAATAATCGATTTCAAGGTAATTCAGTTAGCTAAATTTACTACTACGCTTTTTATTAGGATTGAATCTAATAAGCTCAAATGGCTGCCGTGCATTGAATTAAAGGCCAGAATTTATCGCGATGCCAAAATGGCAGAGGTTATTGAGTGGTGTTCAGATAGGACTATTCCTTGGGCGCTTGTGGAGAGAAAAGGGCCTCAATCAAGAGACGAAAAGTGGCAGTGGAATATCTTTTTAGGCGAGCTGTTATATCAGGCCTTACGCCATAGACGTATTGCACAAGTCCAAAGTAGTTAATTCAGTGGCGGTCTTAAAGCTAACTCAGATGACTGATTTACATCTTGGGCCCACACCAGATTTCAAATGCAGAAGCCTAGAAACATTTAAAAGTCTCCAGACTGTTCTAGATACTATAAGTGCCGATGGTCGCAGTGACTATAGATTACTACTTACGGGTGATATTGCCAGTGATGGTCAGCCTGAGGCCTATCAGCTAGTTGACCAATTGCTATCATCCAAAGGCAAGCAGATGCTTTGGCTGCCAGGCAATCATGATCGTATGGATCTAATGCAGCAAACTTTAAAAAACTTCCCCTATATACCCCTGTATGAAACTGAACACTGGGCAATACTGATGTTAAATAGCTCTATAGCTGATCAACCCGGTGGAGCAATGTCCAATAGCGAGATGCAGCAGCTAGAAAAGCATCTATCCAATTTCCCACATAAAAATATTTTAGTGGCTATGCATCACAGTCCGGTGGAAGTAGGTAGTGATTGGGTTGATCAGCACCGCATAGCCAATCATCGTCAACTTCACCAGTTATTAGCATCGCATGGTAAAGTCAGGGCAGTGATTAATGGCCATATTCATCAGTCACATGAGGCAGATTGGGATGGCATACCTGTTTATGCAACGCCTTCTACATGTTTTCAATTTAAGCCAAATTCTGTTGATTTCGCGCTTGATGATCTGCCGCCAGCTTACCGATGGATAGATTTATATTCCGATGGAAAAATAGACACTGGGGTAAAATATTTACATGCATTTTCAGCTAACAAATAAGCTAAAATCAACCGCTGATAGTAGGGTTTATTTACATATAATGTCCTTTGGTTTTTAGGTGAGCTGATACTATGTCGATGCTACTTTATTTGCACGGATTTAATAGTTCACCGCAGTCAAAAAAAGCGGTTGAGACCGAGCAGTGGATGCAGTTAAATACCCCACAAATAAAGTTCTGTTGCCCGCAATTATCGCCTTATGCATCACAGGTAATGGCAAGACTTAGATCGATTATAGACGCCCATTCACCTCAGCCGGTCTATTTAGTCGGCAGCTCGATGGGTGGATTCTTTGCCACCTGTCTTGCCGAGCAATATAACTTGCCTGCTGTGCTGATAAATCCTGCCGTCAATCCCGGTTCTGGGTTACACTCATGGTTGGGAGAAAATAGAAATTTTGTAACCGGTGAGCATTGGGTTTTTAAGCCTGAGCATATTGAAGAATATGTGAAATTGAATCCAAAAAAAATTGAGCGTAAGCAAAATTATAAACTACTGTTGCAAACTGGGGATGAAGTATTAGATTATCGTCAGGCGCAACAGTATTACAGCGGTTGCTGTATTGTGACCGAAGCTGGGGGTGATCATAGTTTTGTTGATTATCAGCAACATTTGCCCGCTAACATAGAATTCTTAACCCACGTGTATAAAAACCAATAACAGAAAAAGTACTCTTAAATAATGAGCAACTACAACGCAGAAGATATTGAAGTCCTAACAGGGTTAGACCCCGTCAAAAAGCGTCCCGGTATGTATACAGATACCACTCGCCCCAACCATTTGGCGCAAGAGGTTATCGATAATAGTGTAGATGAAGCTTTGGCTGGTCATGCTCGCCGAGTAGATGTCACTCTTCATAAAGACGGATCCCTATCGGTTTGCGACGACGGCCGCGGCATGCCGGTGGACCTCCATCCCGAGCAGGGGTTGCCGGGAGTTGAGGTTATTTTGTCGACTCTGCATGCTGGGGGAAAATTTTCAAATGATAATTATCAATTTTCTGGTGGCCTGCATGGTGTGGGCGTATCTGTTGTTAATGCCCTGTCAGATCGTTTAGATGTCACTGTAAAAAGAGATGGCAAGATTCATCAAATACTGTTTTCCAACGGTGATAAAACCTCTGATTTAAAAGTAATAGATACCTGCGGTCAGCGCAATACGGGCACTATTTTGCGCTTCTGGCCCAATCCTGAGTACTTTGATTCAGTCAAGTTCAGCGTTTCCAGATTGCGCCATGTGCTAAGAGCCAAAGCAGTGCTTTGCAGCGGCTTGACCATGAGCTTTTACGATGAAAACACCAGTGAAAGTTTGGAATGGTACTATGAAGATGGGCTAAAAGATTATATTGCAGATGCCTTGCATGGCTGGGAAGTTTTGCCAGTAGAGCCATTTATTGGCGCCTTTGCTGCAGAAAATGAAGCTGTTGATTGGGCAGTGCAGTGGTTGCCTGAGGGAGGTGAGCTAGTTCAGGAAAGCTACGTTAATTTAATTCCAACGCCTCAGGGCGGAACCCATGTCAACGGTTTGCGAACGGGACTCCTAGAGGCCATGCGCGAATTTTGTGAATTCCGCAATCTGTTGCCTAGAGGCGTAAAGCTTACTCCAGATGATATTTGGGATCGCTGTAGTTTTGTCTTGTCCTCAAAAATGGCTGATCCGCAATTTTCCGGACAAACTAAAGATCGTTTATCCTCAAGAGAGGTAGCAGGATTTATTGCTGGGGTGGTGAAAGACGCCTTTAGTCTATGGTTGAACCAGCATACTGAAGAATCTGAAAAGCTTGCTGAGCTGTGTATTTTACATGCTCAACGGCGCATGCGCGCCAGTAAAAAAGTGGTGCGTAAAAAGATTACCCAGGGGCCGGCACTACCGGGTAAATTGGCTGATTGCTCCAGCGATGAGCCTGAGCAGTGCGAAATATTTTTGGTAGAGGGTGATTCAGCGGGCGGTTCTGCTAAGCAGGCACGCAATCGAGAAAATCAGGCGATTATGCCCCTGCGTGGCAAGATCCTTAATACTTGGGAAGTTGAATCTCAGGAGATTCTTGGGTCTCAAGAAGTACATGATATATCGGTTGCCTTAGGGGTAGATCCTGGACTGGAGTCAGTGGACGATCTGCGTTATCACAAAGTATGTATTCTCGCTGATGCGGATTCGGATGGACTGCATATTGCAACATTGCTATGTGCATTATTTGTAAGACACTTCAGACCATTGGTTGCTAGCGGTCATGTGTATGTTGCTATGCCGCCGTTATTTAGAATTGACGTGGGTAAAGATGTTTATTATGCCCTCGATGATGCCGAGAGGCAGGGAATTCTCGATCGAATAGAGGCTGAGGGCAAGCGCGGCAAGGTTAATGTTCAGCGCTTTAAAGGGCTAGGTGAAATGAACCCACCTCAACTGCGTGAGACCACCATGGACCCAGATACCAGACGCCTAGTTCAACTGACCTTAGAGCCAGGCGATGATACCAACTCAGTATTAGATATGCTGTTGGCAAAGAAGCGTTCGCCAGATAGGCGCCAATGGTTAGAAACCAAGGGTAATTTAGCCGATACTGGTAATCTGTAAACAGAATAAAACAAAGGAAGGGCAATGAACGACACAGTAACTTTTAATGATCAGGGTCTTGAAAGCCGATCACTGAGTAGCTATACCGAGCAGGCATACCTTGATTATTCAATGTATGTAATCCTCGATCGCGCCCTACCCCATATTGGTGACGGTCTTAAGCCCGTTCAGCGGCGCATTGTTTATGCCATGAGTGAACTTGGACTTAAAGCCACCGCAAAATATAAAAAATCAGCCAGAACTGTGGGCGATGTGATTGGTAAGTTTCATCCTCATGGTGATAGTGCCGCCTATGAAGCTATGGTTTTAATGGCACAACCTTTTTCCTACCGCTACCCGCTAGTTGATGGGCAGGGTAACTGGGGTTCTCAGGATGATCCTAAGTCTTTCGCAGCCATGCGTTATACCGAATCTAAACTCTCAAAATATGCCGAATTGTTGCTCGCTGAATTGGGTCAGGGGACCAGTAACTGGCGCCCTAATTTTGATGCATCCTTAGAAGAACCAGAGATATTGCCAGCGCGCGTGCCGAGTATTTTACTTAATGGCACTACCGGTATTGCTGTGGGTATGGCCACCGATATTCCGCCGCATAACCTTAACGAGGTCGTTAGTGCAGCCTTACATTTACTGGATAATCCAAAGGCTGATATCCCCGAGCTTATGGATTTTATCAAAGCGCCGGATTTCCCCACTGATGCTGAAATAATAACCCCAAAAGCCGATATTCAAGCGGCCTATGAGACCGGTCGCGGTTCTGTCAAAATGCGCGCAGTATGGGGTAAAGAAGACGGTGATATTATTGTTACTGCCTTGCCATTTCAATCTTCTGGCTCCAAGGTGCTAGAGCAAATCGCTGCCCAGATGCGCAATAAAAAATTGCCTATGGTAGCTGATCTTCGCGATGAGTCAGATCATGAGAACCCAACACGCTTGGTGATTACGCCAAAATCCAATCGTGTGGATATAGAGACATTGATGGACCACCTGTTTGCGTCCACTGATCTAGAGCGAAGCTACAGAATCAACCTCAATATTATTGGGGTCGATGGCAAGCCAGCGGTTATGAACTTAAAGCGTATTCTAAAAGAATGGTTGAGTTTTAGAATTGATGTCACTCGCCGCCGCTTGGATTATCGTCTGCAAAAAGTCGAAAAACGTTTACACCTATTAGATGGTTTATTAATCGCCTTTTTAAATATTGATGAAGTAATTCATATTATTCGTACTGAAGATCAGCCAAAGCCTGCACTGATGCAAAAATATGGCCTGTCTGATCTACAAGCCGACTATATTCTAGACACTAAATTACGCCAGTTGGCGCGATTAGAAGAAGTTAGAATTCGTGCCGAGCAGGAAGAGTTGGCCAAAGAAAAAGCTGAGTTAGAATTATTGTTAGGCTCCGATGCTCGACTCAAAACACTGGTCAAAAAAGAGCTTAAAGCCAGTGCCGAAGAATATGGCGATGAGCGACGTTCAACGCTAAAAGAGCGCACAGAGGCTCAAGCCTTTAGTGAAAAAGACTTAGTAACAGCAGAGCCGGTGACGGTTGTGCTTTCGGATAAAGGTTGGCTTAGAGCGGCTAAGGGTCATGATATTGACCCTAGCAGTCTGAACTATAAAGCCGGGGATAAATTCCTATCCTCAGCTTTAGGCCGTAGCAATCAAAATGTGTTCCTTCAAGATACTACAGGTAGATTCTATTGCCTATCGGCCCATACATTACCCTCGGCACGAGGTCAGGGTGAGCCGGCAACGGGCAGACTAAATCCGCCATCTGGTTCATTGTTTACCCACTTAGTCATGGGCGACGATTCGCAAAAAATTCTTTTAGGTACCGATGCCGGTTACGGATTTGTCGCTAAAATAGGCGATCTATTTACCAAAAATAAAGCCGGTAAAGCCGTAGTATCGATCCCTAAAGGCGGAAAAATACTAAGCCCCAAATTAGTATCCGATGAAAACCTGCTGATTGCCGCAGTGAGTAATGAAGGCAGGTTACTTGCCTTCCCATTAAGTGATTTGCCAGAGCTGTCTAGAGGTAAGGGCAATAAGATTATCAACATTCCAAGCTCCAGACTTCAGGCGCGGGAAGAATTTGTAGTCGACTTTGCGGTGATCCCAGAAGGGGGCTCTTTAGTAGTTCACTCGGGCAAGCGCTACCTAGTTATGAAGCCAAAAGATTTAGAGCACTACCGCGGTGAGCGTGGCCGTCGAGGGCATAAATTGCCGCGCGGGTTCCAAAAGGTTGATCGGTTAGAGGCGGAGTAGTCCAATTAAAACTATGATTGCTTTAGGGTAAGAACTGCCTGAGCAATCTGTTTGTCTTTAACCCCAATCTCTTGGCTAGAAGGCTCAACAACTATATCTGGCTTAATTCCCTGCCCATGAATAAATCGACCATTGGGCGTCAAATAGTGCGCGGTGGTTAATTTAATCGCCCGTCCATCACCCAGTGGAATAACCGATTGCACTGAGCCTTTACCAAAACTTTGGGTACCTATAATGGTCGCTCGCTCTTGATCCTGAAGCGCGCCGGCAACAATTTCGGATGCCGAGGCACTGCCGCCGTTAATTAGAACTGTAATGGGCACACCGTGGGTAAGATCGCCGTAGGTTGCATAATACTGCTTATTAGCCTCGGGTAAGCGCCCCTCTGTGTACAGTAATAGCCCTTGATCAATCAGTGTGTCGGCCACTTCAACCGATATGGGCATTAATCCACCGGGGTTATTTCTAAGATCTAATACTAAGCCTTGCAGCGGGCCGTCGGCTTGAAGTTGGTTGATAGCTGATTTAAATTCTTCGCTAGTCTCCGCTTGAAACACCGCTATACGAATATAACCAATGCCTTGCTCGAGTATTTGGCTTCGCACTGAGCTTTCTGGTGCTAGTTCACGTTTTAAGGTGAATTCAATTCTTTGAGACAGTCCCGCTCTTGCAATACCTATGATAATTTCTGACCCCTGCTTGCCGCGCAATTGGGCAGTGATGTTCTTTAGATCCATACCCTCAAGAGTTTGGTAATTAATATCAATTATTTGATCGCCTGACTGGATGCCTGCGAGCCTTGCTGGACTATCATCTAGGGTTGTAACCACCTGTATAGCTTGTTGTTTATTGATGCTAATATCAATACCTAAACCGCCCGCATTACCAGAGGTCTCACCCTGGAGTTGTTGGTACTCATCTTTATCGAGATAGGTTGAGTGGGGGTCGAGATTATCTAAAAGGCTTTTTATAGAGGCTTCTTGTAATTGATTGTCAGAGGGAACATCGACATAACTAGCCTTCACTTTTTCTAAAACTTGAGAAAATAGCTGAGACTCTTTGGCGGCTTTTTGGCGTTCGGTTTCGCTACCTATGCTTTGGAGACTGACCAAAATCAAAACAGCGCTGAGTAAAATCTTATACATATTGCATAGCCTAATCATATTCATATATACGCATTAAAAAGAGATTTAGCGTTTACCTAACCAGTTTTTTGGATTCACAGGCATTCCCTTCTCTCGTATTTCAAAGTATAGAGCAGGATCGGTTAAGCCGCCGCTATTTCCTGCGCGCGCTACGATTTGACCGCTTTGTACCCAGTCTCCCGTCTCACGCATTAGCTCTTGGCTGTGAGCGTATAGGGACATGAAATCATCACCATGATCAATAATGACTAACAGTCCAAAGCCTCTCAAATAGTCGGAAAAAACAACACGGCCATGGTGAATCGCTTTAACTTCAGCGCCGCTTAGAGCGCTAATAAGCCATCCATCCCAGTGCAGGTCGCCGCCGCGAGGGCTACCAAAACTATGCATTAACTTGCCCTTTACTGGCCAACTAAGTTTACCCTTGCCAGATATAAAGGAGGGATAATTTTTTGCTGGGGCAATAGTTGCCGCGGCTTTTTTAACCGCATTGACTACAGTTTCTAGGCGCTCTTGTTGCTTTTGATAGTTTACTAATTGCTCATTGCCCGATTTCAGAGATTTATCTAGTTTGTAGAGGATAGTTTTTCGTTTTTGTGCATTAGCGGCTAGATTTTTTCGATCCGCTTCCAGCGATTTTTTCGATTGGGCTAAGCCGATGGATGTTTTTTTAATCGCTTCAGCGGTAATTTCCAGTTGGTTGATATCATCTGTAAATTGTTTGATGTTTTGACTGCGCGCACGCAGAAGAAAGTCATAATATTTTAGAGTGCGAGCCAGTAGTTGAGGATCTTGTTGATTAAGCAGTAACTTGATCGGCTCTTCCGCGCCTGTTTTGTGAGCGGCTCTTATTTGTTCCGCAATAGCTGAGCGCTGCTCATCAATACGCTTACTCAGTTTGATTTTTTTATCCTGCAGGACTTTGAGTTGCTTGGTGGTTGTTTTGATTTTGCTGGTAAGGTTGCCAATACTTCGATTGAGCTTGGCGGCATCAATTTCAACGTTTTCTATCTGATTTTGGAGTTGATTTTTTTCTTGGCGCTGATTTTTGAGCTGGTTCTGCAGGGTTAAAATACTTCGTTTCAATTCTTCTAGCTCAGCTTTTTGATGGTTATCTGCCGCTGAATAAAAGCTTAGAATAAGGCAAAATAGGCCTGTAAAAGGCAATACCAAAAAAGACCCTGCCCGTAGTTTAGTCATTATTTTATTAGCGAACGACCCGACATTTCGGCGGGTTTATCAAGTCCCATCATATCTAAAATAGTGGGTGCGATATCGGCTAGAGAGCCGCCAGAATCAAGTGAGATTTGATGCGGCCCTGAATAAACTAGAGGCACAGGTAATGTAGTATGTTGGGTATGGGGTTGATTACTGGATTCATCGAACATTTCTTCAACATTACCATGGTCCGCAGTAATCAATACTTCACCTTGTTGTGTGGCGGCCGCGTCTAATACTTGCTTTAGGCAGTTATCGACCGCTTCAACAGCTTTTACAGAGGCTTCAAAATCACCGGTATGACCTACTTGATCACAATTGGCATAATTGCAAATAATGGTGTCAAAGCGTCCGGAGTGAATAGCGTCTACTAATTTTTCAGTGACTTCAAAAGCACTCATTTCTGGCTGTTGGTCATAAGTTTCTACATCCGGCGAGGGGATTAAAATACGCTCTTCGCCATCGTACAGAGCTTCGCGTCCACCACTAAAGAAAAAAGTAACATGGGCATATTTTTCAGTTTCGGCAATGCGTAATTGTTGCTTACCTTGGCTGGCAAGATACTCACCTAGTGAGTTAACTAAATTTTCTGGTGGGTAGGCACAGGGCAAATCAAGGGTTGCCTCATATTCAGTTGCCATCACAAAGCTGGATAGTTTAGGTTGCTTTTGTCGGTTAAACCCATCAAATTGCTCATCAACTAAAGCGTGAGTAATTTCTCGTGCGCGATCAGGACGGAAGTTCATTGAAATAATGGCATCACCATCTTCCATTGTTACAGCAGATTCACCCTCTGCAACAATAGCCGTTGCCTGAACAAATTCATCATTTTCGTCCCGATCATAAGCGGCCTCTAAACCCTCTACAGCGGATTTGGCGAAATGTGGAGCATGACCCTCGGTCATTAGGCGATAGGCCTTCTCAACTCGATCCCAGCGGTTATCTCGGTCCATAGAAAAGAAGCGACCAATAATAGAAGCAATTTTTCCTACACCCAGCTTGTCGCAAAGGGCCTGTGTTTTTTCTAATGAAGGCTTTGCACTGCGAGGAGGACAGTCGCGACCGTCTAGCGAGGCATGAATATAAACTTTTTTGGCGCCGCGCTGAACGGCCATCTCTAGCATCGCATTGATATGGTCTTCATGGCTGTGAACGCCACCTGGCGACAGTAGGCCAACAATATGCACAGCCTTATCATTTTCAATGGCGCCATCAATCGCATCGCAAAATACTGGATTAGTGAAGAAATCACCATCGGCAATGGCTTTGTTAATGCGGGTAAAATTTTGATACACCACGCGACCAGCACCTAAGGTCATATGCCCGACTTCAGAATTACCCATCTGACCTTCGGGTAGACCCACCGCCATACCCGAGGTACTAATTAGTGTTTTAGGATTATTTTTCCATAGGCTTTGCCAGCAAGGCGCGTTAGCCGCTGAGATTGCGTTGTACTTATCGCTATCGCTGAAACCAAAACCGTCGATAATAATTAATATTTTGGGTGATTTGTTGGAGTTCATAATCTTCTACGCAATAAATGAATATGGGTTAATTTTAAAGAGTTGACGCAGTTTTCGCTATGCCGATAGCTAAAATATTAGTGATTTTCTAGTATTTCCCAGCGTTCATAGCAATGACTTAGCTGATTTTGTAGCTCTAACAACCGATTTTCGATTTTTTGAACCTCTTGGCGCTCACCTTTAAAAAAGTCTGCTTCACTCATTTTTTGGGATATTTCGCCAATTTCTATTTCCAGTTTTTCAATTTGATCTGGCAGCCCATCCAATTCTCTTTGGTCTTTATAGGATAATTTTTCAGTTTTTTTCTTAATTTTTATTTCAGTCTTTTTAGGCTTAGTGGATTGATTTAATTGCTTAGTTCGCTGACGTAACCAATCATTATAACCACCTACATAATGATTAAATTTTCCATTTCCTTCAAAGGCTAGGGTACTGGTGACTACATTATTGATAAAGGCACGATCGTGGCTTACTAGAATAATGGTGCCTTTATAATCAATCAGAAGCTCTTCCAGAAGGTCTAATGTATCTATATCGAGATCATTGGTTGGCTCATCCAGTATTAGCATATTCGATGGTTGAGTGAATAGTTTGGCTAAAAGTAAGCGATTGCGCTCTCCGCCAGATAACACTTTGACCGGTTGACGGCAGCGCTCAGGTGCAAATAGAAAATCTCTTAAATAGCTGACTACATGACGTGATTTGCCACCAATATCCAACATATCACGACCACCAGATACATTGTCCTGCACTGTTTTTTCTTCGTTTAGGGCGCTTCTGTACTGATCAAAATAGGCAATATTGAGGTTGGTGCCTATTTTTATTTTTCCTGTGCTGGGTGATAACTCACCTTGAAGTAGCTTTATAAGTGTCGTTTTGCCAGAGCCATTACCGCCAATAAGCCCAATTTTATCACCGCGCTGAATCAATGTAGAAAAGCCTTTAACAATAGGTTTTTGCTCTGAATCGCCTTTGAATACAAAATTAATATCTCTTGCTTCAACCACAATTTTTCCGGATTTTTCTGCCTGCACAACGTTGAGCTTTGCCTTGCCTTGATGTTTGCGGCGCTCTGAAAGTTCAACCCGCATAGCTTCAAGTGCCCGCACTCTCCCTTCGTTTCGAGTGCGGCGCGCTTTTATGCCCTCTCGAATCCATGCCTCTTCTTGTGATAGCCGCTTATCGAAAAGTGCATTATGCTTATCTTCGGTTTCAAGCATTTCTTGTTTACGTTTGAGGTAGGTGCTGTAATTACAGTTAAACTCCATCACTTTGCCGCGATCTATTTCAATAAATCGGGTGGCTAGATTGTCCATAAACTGACGATCATGACTGATAAAAAGTAATGCGGCTTCCCATTTCTTTAAAAAAGATTCTAACCACTGTATAGCTTCGATGTCGAGGTGGTTGGTGGGCTCATCCAGAACCAGCAGGTCTGGATCGCTAACCAGCGCCCGAGCTAACAAAACCCGTCGTTTATAGCCGCCAGAAAGATCGGCAATGTCAGTATTAGCATTGAGACCCATTTTCGTAATAATAGCTTCAACTCTCGAGTTAACATCCCAGCCATCTATAAGATCTAGTTCAGCCTGGCATGATTCTAGTTCAGCCATATTTTTCCTAGTGGGATTGATCGCCACCTCAGTGCTTAAGCGGTAGTAGGTTTGAGCTAATTCACCTTCTTTACCTAAACCATGAGCGATAACTTCATAAACGCTACCCTGTGTATCTGTTGGAACCGCCTGTTCCAGCTGAGCGATTTTGACACCATCAGTGGTTTTAACCACGCCATCATCAGGGATGATTTTTCCAGTGAGAATATTGAGTAAAGTGGATTTTCCAGCCCCATTGCGGCCGATCATACACACTCGTTCTCCCCGTTCTATTGACAGATTAATGCCGTCAATAAGTGCAGGTTGTCCATAGCTTAAATAGATATCTTGTAAAGTGACTAGCGCCATAATTGGTTATCGATTATTTCCCTAATGGTTTTATCAAAAGAATTAACTTCGGTAATAGTGTCATTGAGCCTAATAGCGCGGCCATCATAGCTAAGCCTGTGAGTAAACCAAAGTAAATTGAAGGGATAAAGTTAGATAGTGCCAAAATTGAAAAGCCAATAATAATGGTGATTGCGGTATAAAACAGTGCCTGACCAATACTATTGTGGGCGCGATGCATGGTGGCAACATAATCGCTGTCTTTAGTAAATTCACGCCTAAATCGAGTGATGTAGTGAATACTGTGATCCACGCCGATGCCTACAGTGATAGCTGCAATGGTTATGGTCATCATATCAAGCGGTATTTTAAATAGCCCCATACCGCCAAGCACTGCACCAGCGGCCAAAAAGTTAGGAATTATCGCTATAAAAGAAAGCTTTATAGATCGGAATAAGATCAAAAACATCAGCATAATGCCTATAAATACTGCTCCAAGAGTCATTATTTGTGATTTAAATAGGCTTTGAAGCATATTGTTATAGAGCACCAATAGACCCGTAAAACGTATATCAGTTTCCGCAATACCTGCTTCTTGAGTAGCAAAATTTTGGATCTTTTCCAGAAGATCTTTGCGTTTTAGACCTGCGCTTTCCATTGCTCGCAGCTGAATACGCGCCTCATCTCTGTCCTCAATAAGATAGGGCGCTACCAGTTGTTGATAAATCTCTGGGCTGAGGCTTTGACGCATAAAGGCGATTTCAAAATCATTGAGTTTATGGCCCATTAAATCGGCGGCAACCTGATTGAGCTGTACTAGAGAGCTCACTTTGCCAATTTCCGGCTGGGCCTGTAAAAAATCAGTCAACTTTGAGAGTACATTTAATCCCGCAGATGAAAACCAATAACTCTCTTTAAGTGACTGGGTTACATTTTCACTCTCACTCTCACTCCCAATATCGCCATATTCATCAAGCTCTCCATACTCGTCAAATTCGTCGTACTCATCGTCTAACTCGTATTCTTCGTCAATTTCAACCTCGTCGCTGTCTATCTCATTGGTGGCTGTTATGGCAAACGATGAATCAAAAGTAGGTGCTTGCAAAATAATATCTAAGGGAGTTGTACCGCCCAATGCAGTATCTATAACTTCCATGCCGCGATAGATTTCAGTATCGCTTTTAAAATAATCAATAAAGCGGTTCTCTACTTCAAGGCGGGAAATTCCATAGCCCGACAGTAGCGTGAGCAATGCGGCTAACAGTATTACAACAGCACCATTCTGCTCAGTGAAATTTGCAAACTTTGATGTTATAGCGCTGCTACCATCTTTTTTGAGGTTAGCTTTATCTTTTCCTAAAATCATCATGCCGGCCGGCATAACAATAAAAGACACTATAAAAGCCACAATAATGCCAATAGTCATCATCCAGCCAAAATCAATGACTGGACGAATATTACTAACTACCAATGAGCTAAAGGCAACAATAGTGGTTAAAACCGTATATAGACAAGGTTTGACCATAGACTCAATGGTGCTTATTACAAGCTGGCGTTGCTCTGTTTTTGGTTTAGCCGCCTGCAGTTCCCGATAGCGGACAATTAGGTGGATAGTTAGCGCAAGAGTAATTATTAGTAACAAGGATACAAAATTGGAGGAAATAACAGTAAGACGCCAATCTATCCAACTTAAAAATCCAAGAACAATGGTTAGGCATATAGCGCAGGTAACCAAAGGAAGAACCACCCAGCGAGCAGAGCGAAAAATAAAGGTTAAAGTGGCCACCATAAATATCAATATACCGATACCAAAGATAGCCAAATCACTTTTAATAAAGTCGATCATGTCTGCGGTAATCATATCGGGTCCGCCAAGATAAATAGTGGCATGATCGCGATACTGATCCATGATTTGTCGAACTTTAGCTACCCGCAGATGATCTTCTGCAGTTTTTGCAGTGCGGTAATTGAGAAATTCGGAACTAATACTGTCTAATTCGTAGGTTTGCTGCAAACTTAAACCTTCGGTATCTCGCAATAGTCTGAGATTGTCACGCCGGGTAACTAGTGAAAGATATTGTTGGTCTAAGCTTAAAGTAGCAACTATACCTGTGGTACTGCCATCGGCACTCAACAGCATATTTTTATAGATTGGACTCGTTAAAAATTCCTGTTTTGCGGCCTGCTTATCTACACCCTCAGAAATAACGGTATTTAGCGGTTGATCTAAATCACTGACATCAATTTTTGGGCTGTAAAGTAATGGCGCATCCAGCATAGAAATTGTATTAGCTATGCCGTCGATGTTTTTTAATCGATGGCTTATTGAGCCTAATATATCTAGATTGTTTTTATCAAAAAGATCGCCAGATTTAGGTGAGAAGGTGATGATTAAAAAATTATCACTGCCATAGCGTTGAGATACTTCACGAAAAAAAGTTAAGTCTTCATCATATTCTAGCGTTAAAGAATCAGCCGATGCATCTAACTTAAAGTTGGGTAGCCCAAGACTCATCAATAGGGTCGCAGCCAAAACTAGCACTACAGCTCGCCATGGATGGTCTATGATTATTCGTTGATACAGTGCTAAAAAAGCATAGGGCATATTTAGAGCTTCCCAAGTCCTATAAGTTATGGCCTGTATTATGCGTTTATAGTGGACTAGGGGAAAGCCCAATATAACCTACACAGGCTTTAATAATAAATATCGTCAGAAGTAATACTATAAAAATATACGAAAATTTAAGGGATGTATCATTAAATATGGCAAAAAAAAATGCACTTTACGCTCAATCTGGCGGTGTAACTGCGGTTATCAATACTTCAGCCTGTGGTGTAATTGAGTCATGTCGTAAAAATAGCGATAAGATGGGTATTTTGTATGCCGCTCAAAATGGCATTATTGGCGTCTTGCAAGAGAATCTTATTGATACCAGTTTAGAGTCAGATATTGCAGTGGCTAATTTGCGACATATTCCTGGTGGTGCCTTTGGCTCTTGTCGTTACAAAATGAAAGATATAGCCGATAGTGATAGTGAATATAAGCGCCTAATAGAGGTTTTTAAGGCGCATAACATAGGCTATTTCTTTTATAACGGCGGTGGCGACTCGGCTGATACCTGTCTCAAGGTATCGCAAATTTCAAAAAGCATGGGTTATCCAATTCAGGCTATTCATATTCCCAAAACCATAGACAATGATTTGCCTTTGACCGACTGTTCGCCGGGGTTTGGTTCAGTGGCCAAATATGTGGCGGTATCAACCAAGGAAGCGAGCCTAGATATAGCGTCAATGGCTGCTTCTTCAACTAAGGTTTTTATTCTGGAAGTGATGGGTCGACATGCCGGATGGATTGCAGCCGCTAGCGGTTTAGTTGCAAAAAATCAGGGAGAGCCTCCGCATATTATTTTATTTCCTGAGGTGGCTTTTGATCGAGAAGCTTTTATTACTGAGGTAAAAAATAGTGTTGAGCAGTCTGGTTATTGTGTGGTGGTGGCATCAGAGGGCGTCACCTACGGGGATGGTGGACTACTCTCAGGCTCTTTGTCGGAAGACGCCTTTGGGCATAAACAGCTAGGGGGTGTGGCGCCAGCACTGTGCACTATGGTCAAAAACGCCCTAGGCTATAAATACCATTATGCGGTGGCAGATTATTTACAACGCTCAGCTCGTCATTTAGCGTCTAAAACTGATGTGGATCAGGCTTACGCAGTCGGCCAAGCCGCCGTAGAAAAAGCCTTAACTGGTAAAAATGCCATTATGGTCAGCATTGAACGCAATTCGACTTCAACTTATGGCTGGTCATTGGGTGAGGTGCCACTGAGCAGCGTGGCTAATCGAGAGAAAAAAATGCCCCGTTCTTTTATTAGTAAAGACGGTTTTGGTATAACTCAAGAAGCAAGAGAATATTTGTTGCCGCTTATCGCAGGTGAAGATTACCCTCCCTATAAAAATGGCTTACCGCATTATCCAAAGTTACAAAATAAGTTGATTACCAAGCGATGTAAGCAATGGACACTACCCTAGAGCTTAATTTATTGTTCTAATAGAGTTTTAATTTATTAGGGTAGATTATGCGTCTGCATTTTTTAGGTATCTGTGGAACATTTATGGGCAGCTTAGCCCAGCTGGCTAAATCAGCGGGCCATCAGGTGTCTGGCAGTGATGCCAATGTCTACCCACCCATGAGCACTCAGCTTCAGCAGGCGGGTATTGATTTGATAGAGGGTTTTGATCCTGCCCAATTGAACCCCGCGCCAGACTTGATTGTTGTGGGTAATGCCCTTTCTCGTGGCAATCCATGCGTTGAATATATGCTCGACCAAAAACTCTCTTATACCTCTGGCCCTCAATGGTTGGGGGATAATCTCTTGAAAGACAAGCATGTTATTTCGGTGTCAGGCACTCATGGCAAAACGTCCACCAGTAGCATGCTAGCAAAAATACTTGATAGTGCAGGCTATCACCCCGGGTACTTAATTGGCGGGGTGCCACAAGATTTTGGTGTTTCTGCTCGCATTGGAGGTGCGGCGCCCAATGGTAAAAAATACTTTGTGATTGAGGCGGATGAATATGACACCGCTTTTTTTGATAAGCGATCTAAGTTTGTTCACTACCATAGTGATTGCCTAATTATTAATAATTTAGAATACGATCATGCCGATATCTTTGATGATTTGGCAGCTATACAGCGTCAGTTTCACCACTGCGTGCGAACTGTGCCAAGCAATGGCACCATTATTTTTCCAGCCAATAACAAAGCGGTATCTAAAGTGCTTAAACAGGGTTGTTGGAGTCAGCTGAAAAGTTTTGCCGAAACTGATGCCCAGTGGACTTATAAGTTGTTAGTGGACGATGGCTCCCAGTTTAAAATTACACACCAAGATTCTGGTCAACAGGCAACGGTAAATTGGCAACAAACGGGGCTACACAATGTCACAAATGCAATGGCGGCTGTAGTGGCTGCATTTGAAATTGGTATTAGTGTTCAAAGTGCCTGTGATGCACTTAGTTTATTTGTTGGTATTAAGCGTCGAATGGAACCGATCTACAGCGAACGTACTTTGACTGTTTATGATGATTTTGCCCATCATCCAACGGCTATAAAAACCACCCTTGAAGGCCTGCGAGCAAAAGTAGGTGATGCGCAGATAGTAGCGGTGATAGAGCCTCGATCAGCGACAATGAGGTTGGGTGTTCATGAGGGCGGCTTAGCGTCTTCAGTTGCAAGTGCCGATCAGGTGCTCTGGTATCAAAATGCCAGTATAGGTTGGGATTTATCCTCAGTTGCAAAAGACTCTGCGGTAGCGGCATCGGTGCATAGAGATATAAAAAGTCTAGTCAAAGAAACGTTGGCGATCATTGGCGTTAATCAAATTGCCAATAAATCCACACATATTGTGATTATGAGCAATGGAAGTTTTGAAGGCTTTCATCAACGTGTGCTAGAGCAACTCAAATAATTATTGGCTACTCAGCAAAAATGTCACTGGCCCATCATTGCATAGTGATACCTGCATATCAGCACCAAATTGACCATTGGCAATCGTTCCATTATGGATGACTTTGGCTTGATCCAAAAAATAGTCATAAAGGGTCTCTGCTGGTGCAGGTGGAGCGGCTGAAGAAAAGCTGGGTCGCAGGCCCTTTTGGGTGTCGGCGGCAAGGGTAAATTGTGAAACCACCAGTAAATCTCCAGCTATATCTTTGAGCGATAGGTTCATTTTGCCCTGCTCATCACTAAAGATGCGATAGTTTAATATCTTTTGTAGCAGTTGATCAGCCTGTGTTGCCGAGTCGCCTTTTTCTATCCCCAGCAATAGCAGAATACCCTGATTGATATGCCCGTGAATTTGGCTATCAATAGACACCGAAGCTGAAGAGACGCGTTGAATTAAGCCGAGCATAGTGATGTCCTTTTAGGAAAAACATAATTATAGCCATAATTTGGTTTGCGATGACGGTGTTTAAACTATACTGAAGAAAAATTAGGGAGAACCAACATGGTAAGTACAACGATTCGTTGCTCTTGGTGTGGCGACGATCCGGTCTATCAGCATTATCACGATCACGAGTGGGGGGTGCCCTGCCGTAAGGATACCAAGCTGTTCGAGTTTTTGATTTTAGAGTCCGCGCAGGCAGGACTTTCGTGGCTAACTATTTTGCGCAAGCGCGACAATTACCGAAAGGCTTTTGCAAATTTTGAGGCTAAAAAAGTGGCCGCATTCGGTAACACTGATATCCAGAGGTTAATGGCCGATAGCGGCATTGTGCGCAATCGCTTGAAAGTAGAAAGTGCCATCTCTAATGCCCAATGTTATCTAAATGTGCAGTCAGAGAGAGGCAGTTTTTCAGATTATCTTTGGGGCTTTGTTGATGGCGAGCCGGTACTTAACCAGTGGGTTAATGAGAGCCAGATTCCAGTATCCACTGTACTTTCGGATCGTATTAGCAAAGATATGAAAAAGCGTGGATTTAAATTCTTCGGCACTACCATCTGTTATGCCTATCTGCAGGCGATGGGGGTGGTGAATGATCATATAGTGACTTGTTTTTACCGCGCTGCAGACAATTAGGCAGCAATGACCATATTGCGCCCCATTTGCTTGGCTTGATAGACGCAATTCTCCACTAAAGATAAAAGATCATCGAGCCCCGTACAGTTTCCACTGGAGCAAACGCCAATACTGAGGGTGATTTTTACTCGATCTCCTTTGGATAGTAATTCTATCTGGTTGGCTTTAAAAAGGATGCGCTTTGCTATAGGTAAGGCCACAGTTTGTGAAACATTTGGCAAAACAACTATAAATTGGTTGCCACTCCAGCGTCCGGCCATATCCTCTTCTCTCAATTCTTTTCGAAGCAGATGCCCCAGTTTTTTTAAAGCCATATCGCCTGTTTCTCTGCCAAAATGATCATTAATTGCTTTACAGTTATCAAGATCTGCCAAAATCACACAAAAATTACCAAGCCCTGACTCATATTTCCTATAACTTAGCTTGAGTCGTTCTTCCATGCATTGTCGATGAAGCAGAGCGGTGAGAATATCTTGACGATTGAGAATTTTTTTATCAGAAGAAACAGAGCTGTGTTGGGCAAGATCATTAATTCTATATTTATTAATTACTATTGAAAACATTGAAAGAAGAGCAGTTGAAAATAAAAATCTTAATATAAGGATGCCATCATATTTTATTTTTATAGTTGGAGAATAATCGGCTAAAAGGTAAATAAAAGCGCTTGTAAATATGGTTGCCAGGATAATAGTTCCGCGAATATGACCTAGTAATATTCCTATGACGGGAGCGGATGCAATACACCAAATTGAAGTTACTTGGTCAGAAGAAGTAACGATTAAAAAGAAACAGCCTGCTATTAATGTGAGTAAAAGGATCCATTGTGCAGTTCGGTAGTAGGAAAAGACGCAGTAAAAAGCCAATGCCAGCAAAATAGCGCTAGAAACGGTAATAAAGAATATTACTAATAGTATCTGTTGGCTTTGAAAATAGTTGATGGCACAAGCGATGGCAATCAGCTGCTGAGATACTAGAAAAAACAGCAAAAAATAATGATCAATTTTCTGTTGTACTTTCATCGGTAAATTCCATTTAGGCTATTCATTGAGAATAGCCCAGTTTTACATGGAATTTTAAATGGTTATTGAATAGTTTATTTAGGTGCGCGTTTACGCAGGTTTTCAGTCAATAATTTTTTTCGAAGTCTTATGCTTACGGGTGTTACTTCCACTAGCTCGTCGTCTTCGATAAATTCTAATGCTTGCTCTAGGGTATGTTTTATAGGCGGTACAAGAGTTAGTGCCTCGTCAGTTCCAGAGGCGCGAACATTAGTCAGCTGCTTACCTTTGATCGGGTTGACCACAAGATCATTGCCTCGACTGTGAATGCCAACAATCTGACCTTCATAAACATCAATCGCATGACCCAGAAACAGACGGCCACGTGCTTGAATATTAAATAATGCAAAAGCAGCAGTCTTACCTTTAACCATGCTGACTAAAGCGCCATTTTGGCGGCTATTTGCCTCACCCTCTTTTAATGGACCATAATGATCGAAAACGCTAGTCATAATGCCCGAGCCAGAGGTAAGAGTTAAGAAGGCGCCTCGAAAGCCAATTAGTCCGCGAGAGGGAATCATAAATTCTAGGCGTACACGCCCTTTTCCATCGGGCTCCATATTAGTCATTTCACCTTTACGAAGACCTAGCTCTTCCATCACAGACCCCTGATGCTGTTCCTCCACATCAATAACAACCTGCTCATAGGGTTCTTGAACATTGCCGTCAACAATCTTAGTTACAACTTCTGGGCGTGAGACGCCCATTTCGAAGCCTTCACGGCGCATTGTTTCAATCAAGACCGATAAGTGAAGTTCGCCGCGGCCAGATACAATAAATTTATCGGGGGAGTCGCCCTCTTTGACGCGCAATGCCACATTGTGAATCAGCTCCTGATCAAGTCGGTCTTTAATATTCCTTGTAGTAACATATTTACCTTCTAGCCCAGCGAAAGGTGAGTTGTTTACAATAAATGTCATACTCACTGTAGGCTCATCAACGCTAAGCGCTGGAAGAGCTTCAATGTTGTCTGGATCGCAGAGTGTATCTGAAATACCTAGACCATCGATGCCATTGATACAAACGATATCACCGGCTTCTGCTAATGTTGTTTCAACCTGATCAAGACCTAGATAGCCTTTTACGTTGAGTACTTTGCCTTTACGCTCTTTGTCATCAGAGGATTTGACTATCACTTGTTGTCCTGGCTTTAATGTGCCTCTGGTGATCCTGCCGACACCGATAACCCCAACATAGCTATCATAGGCTAGTGCAGAAATCTGCATTTGGAATGGTCCGTTGATATCAACTTTGGGAGAAGGGACGTCAGCAACGATCATTTCATACAAGGGCGTCATATCTTCCGCCATATCATCAGCATCAGTTCCAGCGATACCGTTTAGGGCTGAGGCATAAATAACCGGAAAGTCGAGCTGCTCATCGGTAGCGCCAAGGCTATCAAAGAGATCAAAAACTTGGTCCATTACCCAGTCTGGTCGTGCACCAGGACGGTCCACCTTATTGATTACAACAATGGGGCGTAACCCTTTCTCAAATGCTTTAGAGGTTACAAATCGTGTTTGCGGCATGGGTCCGTCGACGGCATCTACCAACAGTAATACCGAGTCAACCATAGAGAGTACTCGCTCGACTTCACCGCCGAAATCAGCGTGACCTGGGGTATCTACAATATTGATGCGGTAGTTATTCCAATTGATCGCAGTATTTTTGGCGAGGATAGTGATTCCCCGCTCTTTTTCCTGATCATTAGAATCCATTAGTCTCTCGGAGCCAACATCTTTGCGATCGAGAGTTCCTGATTGGCTCAGAAGTTTATCAACCAAAGTTGTTTTACCGTGATCAACGTGAGCGATAATGGCAATATTGCGCAAATTTTCAATAGACATGAAGATACCTGATATTGACCTTTTATAGGTCGCGAAAAAGTCGCGATTATACGAGAATTTCAAGGAACTGCTATAAAAGTTTTCAATGGAGGCTAAATTAGTTGCACAATGCTCTTGTTTAAGCACAAATTAGCCGATAAAAGCGCATGCTCCCAAGACCAAAAATAACTATTTACTGTGATTAAGGTTGAGTAACGCGACTGATTTAAAGCCATGATTGTGCATTTCAAGCGCCTGAAGGTGGCTCATCATTCCGTTGTCGCAGTAAAGTAGGTATCTTTTGTTAATATTTAGTTTGCACAGCGAAGACTGGAGTGAAAAAAAAGGAATTGATAAAAGTAAGTTGCCAAGTTTATTGAGTTTATCTTGATTGCGAGCAGACGGATGCCTAAGGTCAATAATAATATCCTCTGGTTTTGGCTTGCCAACATGCATAATTGTTAAGTGATTAATCGAACAGTTTTCCATATCTTTTAATATAGATGACATATTTGTCTTCAGTATGCTTTATACTGGGGCGCTTCTGATTGGAAAGGCCAAAAGAGTAAAAATAAGCGCCTAAATGGTGCAGATATACAGTAATATGCACTATTATTGTGCGAATATAGCATTCGATGCCATGCGATGCTTAATTAGTCTTTGCTCTGATAAGGATTTAGGCTGAGTTCTCAAATTTTTTGGTTATTCATGCTAAGGTGTAAAATTGGCATAAGAATTGCAAGTCTGATCAGGGATTAAAACAGTATTTTAGTTTGCAAGTTATACTCAAATTTAAAGAATTACTAACAAAGTTATTTTTACACGAATTAAAGTAAAGTGGAGAAAAAAATGTCTAACAAGACCCAAGATCTTATTAAAGAAAGTGAAGCCCGATGGGTTGATCTTCGTTTCACCGACACAAAAGGTAAAGAGCAGCATGTGTCTATACCCATTTCTGAAGTAGGCGATGATTTTTTTGTCGAAGGAAAAATGTTTGATGGGTCATCGATTGCTGGCTGGAAAGGTATTAATGAATCCGACATGATTCTAATGCCAGATGATAGCACTGCAGTTTTGGATCCTTTTACTGATGAAACAACCGTTATCGTTCGCTGCGGTATCGTTGAACCTTCTACAATGCAAGGTTATGAGCGTGACCCACGTTCTATCGCAGAACGTGCTGAGCAATATCTACAGTCTACCGGCTTAGGTGATACAGCATACTTTGGTCCAGAGCCTGAGTTCTTTGTATTTGATGATGTTAAGTGGGGCGCTGACATGAGCGGTGCTTTCTACAAGATCTCTTCTGAGGAAGCGGCTTGGTCATCATCTGCAGAACTTCCTGATGGCAATATGGGCCACCGTCCAGGTATTAAAGGTGGTTATTTTCCTGTTCCTCCAGTAGACAGCCTTCATGATATGCGTGCCGCGATGTGTGGTGCTATGGAGCAGATGGGATTAGACGTTGAAGTGCATCACCATGAAGTAGGTACTGCTGGTCAGTGTGAAATCGGTATCCGTTTCAATACCCTAGTCAAAAAAGCTGATGAAGTGCAAATTCTTAAGTATTGCGTTCACAATGTAGCTCATGCCTATGGTAAAACTGCAACCTTTATGCCTAAGCCATTGGTTGGCGATAATGGTTCTGGTATGCACTGTCATCAGTCTTTCTGGAAAGACGGTGAAAACCAATTTGCTGGTGATAGTTATGCAGGCTTAAGTGAAACTGCACTTTACTACATCGGTGGTATTATTAAGCACGCTAAAGCGATCAATGCATTTGCTAATGCGTCAACTAACTCTTACAAGCGTCTGATCCCAGGCTTTGAAGCACCAGTTATGCTGGCATATTCAGCCCGTAACCGTTCTGCGTCGATTCGTATTCCTTATGTGCCGAGCCCCAAAGGTAAGCGTATTGAAGCACGATTTGGTGATCCGACAGCTAATCCATACCTAATGTTTGCTGCTATGCTTATGGCGGGTATTGATGGCGTTAAAAACAAACTCCACCCAGGTGATGCGGCAGATAAAGATCTATATGATCTTCCAGCTGAAGAAGCTGCGGCAATACCACAGGTTGCTGGTAGTTTGAGAGAAGCTCTTGACGAATTGGATGGCGATCGTGAATTTTTAACCGCTGGTGGTGTATTCACGGATGATATGATTGACGCTTACATTGAGTTGAAGATGGAAGAAGTGTACAAAGTTGAGCATACAACTCATCCTGTTGAGTTTGAGATGTACTACAGCTGCTAAGTACAAAAATTACCGCGTGAAAAAGCGCGGTGAACAAAAACCCGGCGTCTTGTGGCGGCGGGTTTTTTTTGTCCACTAGATTCTACTTAATTAGGATTATAAGTTTGCACCATAATAGTGCATACTGCAGTTTCATTGTGGTTTTAAAAGTGTATTTTCTTTAAATCTTAGGTTGATAAATGGCTATATAAGTTAATTTCTAATAAATAGTGCACATAATTGGCTCGCAAATTGCAAGATAACTAGAAAAGCTGATATTTCAGTTGGGAGATATTTTTAGGTGGTTTCAAATAAAATACATCATTTTTTAATCGACAACCTCAATACAGCAGTTCTGTTGCTAGATGAGGATTTAACTGTCGAATACATAAATGCTGCATTCGAAGCTTTGCTTCAAGTGAGTAGCACCCGATTAAAAGGTCTTCCAGCAAGCGCTATATTTCGAGATGCAGGCAAAGTTTTTAAAAGTATTGAAACTGCATTGAGTACTGGACGACCTTACACTAGACGCCATGAATTTTTGGATACCTATTCAACCGGTCCAATTAAGGTGGATTACTCAGGAATCCCCATTGAAATTGAAGGTCAAAAGAAATTTTTGATGGAGTTGCAGCCTATTGATCGTTTTCTCAAGATAAACCGCGAGGAGGCAATGCTGTCTGTTCAGGATACATCAAAGACCTTAATTCGCGGGCTAGCTCATGAGATCAAGAATCCTCTAGGCGGTATTCGTGGCGCGGCACAACTATTAGATGATGAAATTGCTGAACAGAGTTTAGATGGTGAAACCAGAGAGCTTTGCCAAATCATTATGACGGAAACAGACCGCTTGAGAAATTTGGTTGATCGTTTGCTAGGCCCTAATCAAGTGCCAACATACACTCAAATTAGTATTCACGAGGTAACTGAACGAGTGGTGGTTTTGATGCAAGCTGAGCTCCAAGGGCAAATTAAAATTATCCGTGATTATGACCCTAGTATTCCGTCTATTGAGGGCGATGCTGAACAACTTATACAGGCGGTTCTTAATGTGGCTCGAAATGCGATGCAGGCGTTGATAGATTCTGACCAAAAGCATCCTAAAATTACTTTTAGAACCAGAGTTAATAGGAGCTTTACCATTGCTGGAGAGCGCCACAGAATGATTTGTAGAATTGAAATTATCGATAATGGCCCAGGCGTATCTGAAGAAATTAAAGAACAGATTTTCTTTCCAATGATTAGCGGCCGCAAACAGGGTTCTGGACTTGGTCTTACCATTGCACAAAATGCGGTAAACGGCCATCAGGGCACTATAGAATGTGATTCGAGACCAGGACATACCTGCTTCTCTATTTATTTACCAATAAAGGTTTAGTGATAAAATGACTTCAGAAATTTGGATTGCAGAAGATGATCGTTCATTGCGCTGGGTGATGGAAAAAGCTATTCGGCGTGAAGATATGCAGGTACGAAGCTTCGAAAATGGTGAAGACTTGCTTGAGGCGCTTGAGAAAGATCGTCCCGAGATAATTATTTCAGATATCAGAATGCCCGGCATGGACGGTTTGGAATTGTTACAGCGTATACATGCCGATTATTCAGATATGCCAATTATTATTACTACCGCTCATTCAGATCTGGATAGTGCGGTTTCGGCCTATCAGAGTGGAGCCTTTGAGTACTTGCCAAAGCCATTTGACCTTGAAGAGCTAGTGGATGTAGCGCGGCGCGGAATCAGCTTTGCCAATGAGCAAAAAACATCGAATGAAGTCACTCAGTTGCCACAGAGTGAAATAATTGGCGAAGCCCCGGCAATGCAGGAGGTTTTTCGAGCAATCGGCCGGCTCTCTAATTCTAATATTACGGTATTAATCAATGGGGAATCTGGAACGGGTAAAGAATTGGTTGCTCAGGCTTTACACAAGCATAGCCCGCGACGAAATAACAAGTTTATTGCCTTAAATATGGCCGCTATACCCCACGATTTGATTGAATCCGAGCTTTTTGGCCATGAGAAAGGTGCTTTTACTGGTGCAGCTCAGAGGCGTGAGGGTCGATTCGAGCAAGCCAATGGCGGCACCTTATTTCTTGATGAAATTGGCGATATGCCTCCTGAAGCACAAACAAGATTATTGAGAGTACTTGCTGATGGTGAGTTTTATCGAGTAGGCGGGCATATTGCCGTCAAGGTAGATGTTAGAATCATTGCAGCGACTCACCAAAACCTTGAAACGCTTGTTTCAGAGAATCGTTTTCGTGAGGATCTTTATCATCGTTTGAATGTGATTAGAGTGCATCTTCCTCGGTTAGCGGATCGGCGAGAAGATATACCTGAATTAATGCAACATTTCTTTCATAGTGCTGCCAAAGAGCTAGAGATGGAGCCAAAGACCCTTACTTCTGAAGCGGAAGATTTTTTGTACAGCCTGCCCTGGCCAGGTAATGTTCGACAGTTAGAAAATATTTGTCGTTGGTTGACAGTTATGGCTGCAGGTAGAGAGGTTCTGTTATCTGATTTACCTCCTGAGCTACGGACAGAGCAATCGGATAAAGATCAACGAATATCTGGAAGTTGGCAAACAATTCTCCGAACCTGGGCTGAAAAAGAGCTTAACTCAGGCAGTAAAGATATACTTTCCTGTGCCATTCCTGATTTTGAGCGCACTATGATTGAGGCAGCATTAGCGCATACCGCGGGAAGAAAAAAAGATGCTGCGCAGTTATTGGGATGGGGGCGTAATACCCTAACTAGAAAACTTCAGGAATACAGTATCGAAAAATAATACTTTTTTAGCTAACTAATATGAAAAAACCCCGCCAATTTGGCGGGGTTTTTTGTAATAAACAGTAGCTATTAATCAGTGCTTTGTACCATCACTCTCTTTATTTTTTTCTTCTGTGGCTTGTTGTAGAGCGCTTGCAAATAGTGCGTCAAAATTAATAGGTGGAAGTAATAGAGCTGGAAACGAGCCCTTAGTCACCACGTTATCTAATGTCTCGCGAAGGTAGGGAAATAATATACCAGGGCAGGTTGTATTGAGAATTTGAGGCAATTGCTCTTCAGGAAAGCCCTTAATATTAAATAGACCCGCTTGTTCGGCTTCAACAACGTAAATTGTATCTTCGCCATCTGCCATGGTAATAGTAACGCGAAGAGCAACCTCGAAAATACCCTCCTCTACTTCGGCAGTCTTAGTATTGAGGTCTTGGTTAACCTTTGGCTGCCATTTTTTTTGGAATGCAGCAGGACCTTGAGGTGTTTCAAAAGATAAATCTTTTAGGTAAACACGCTGAATAGAAAATTGTGGTTGTTCAGCATCTTGTTTTTTTTCTGTTTCTTTCTTAGCCATGGTAAAACCCTTAAAAATTAGCTTTTGATTATTATTAAGTTTTATTAGACATTGAGTAAGCGATCTAAATCGCCATTTAATGCCAGTTTTCGTAGATCGGTAAAGCCACCTATATGTTGCTCGCCAATCCAAATTTGTGGAACTGTTCTCTGACCGCTCCGCTTAGATACATTCTCTCGAAGATCATGATCGTTATCAACCGCTATATACTGATACACAAGGCCTTTTGCGTCAAGTAGTTGCTTTGCAGCAACACAGTAAGGGCAGAATCTAGTGCCATAAACGATGACTGGGTTCAAGTTTTCCAATGTCGGCTACTTCTTGCCGCTAACTAGAGGTAGATTGCTGTGTTTCCATTGAGAAATACCACCGCTTAGGCGACGAATATCATAGCCTTGCTTGGTCAGTAATCCTCCCGCAGTACCCGCGTGTTGACCCATTTGGTCCGCTAGAACAACCAGTGAAGACTTATGTTTTTCGAGCTCGCTAGTTCTGCTTGCTAAGGCATTGTGCGGGATATTAATTGATCCATGAATATGACCCTGTTTAAAGTCGTTGGCACTGCGAACATCGACTAATACCGCTTTATCTTGGTTCATTAAAGTCACCAATTCACCGGCTACAATTGGCAAACCATTGTTTTTTCGCGTGACAGCAACTAACGCAGCAATAAGGGCAAAAAGAAAAGTAATTAGAAGCCATTCCTGACTGACAAAAATAAAGATATTCACGTTTAGAATCTCATAGAAAAATAGATAGTGTTAGGCGGTGGCTAGTATACACAGTATTTGTCTGAGGTGGAATTGGCCACAAAATATTATATTGAGCACCAATTTCATTAATAAATTAAGCCCATTGACTCCATACAGGATTACAATCAGCCGGTAGATCATTGGTCATGCCTAAGGCTGCCCAGGGTTGCCCAGGGCTGTGAAAGTCAGAGCCGCGCGAGGCGAGTAAGTTATATTGCTTGCATAGCCTAGCCATAGACTGAGTTTCAGAGACAGTTTGTGTTCCAGAGATAACCTCCATAGCCTCCCCGCCTAGGTCGATAAAATCCTCCAAAAGCAGGCATAATTTGGTTCGAGTCATTTTATACTTGGTTGGATGAGCTAAAACAGCCACACCGCCGGCACCCCGTATCCAAGATATAACATCATTAAGACTGGCCCACTGTTGCTTGATATCACCGGCCTTACCAGCCCCTAGATAGCGTTTAAAAGCTTGTTGGATATTTGTTACAGCCCCTATTTCAACAAGGTATTGGGCGAAATGCGGCCGCCCCACCTGCTGGCCGCTGCTATAGCGTTTGGCGCCTTCAAGGCAGCCCTTAAACCCAAGGCTATGTAATTTTTCATCTATTAATATGGCGCGTTTTTCTCTAGCGATTGATTGAAACTCAATACCTTTAAGTAGTTCGGGATTGCTAAGATCCATATTGAGTCCAACAATATGGATTCCGATATTTTTCCAAGTAGTGGAAAACTCAATACCACTTATCAGGGTTAAAGGGCCTTCAGGGGCGGAAATCCTAGAATAACAGTCGATATTGTCATGATCAGTAATGGCCAAAATATCTATTTTTCGCTCAATAGCCAGTTTCAAAAGCTCCTCTGGCGGCAAAGAGCCGTCTGATAGGTTGGTATGGCAGTGTAAATCAACGTTCATAGGTATATGTGCCTAGTAATTAACATCATTATAACCTTCTCTTGTGCCGATGCTATGAATCTTTATAATCAGACGATGCATCCCATAGTGACAAATACTGACTTTATTGCGCCTATTTCTGAACAGCAGAAAGCCCAGGTGCAAGATTTGACGCTAAAATACATTGCCAGTGCCGGTCAAATCTATAAAAAACCCTTTGCTTTGATACCAATAACCTTTGACTTGCGTGGAAAATGCGCGGGAATGTATCGGCGCAAGGGAAAAGAAAAATGCATTCGATTTAACCCTTGGTTGTTCGCAAAAGACTACAAGCACAGTATAGAGCAAACTATTCCCCATGAAGTAGCCCATTATATCACTGATAGTTTATGGTCTTTTCGTAAGGTTAAGCCTCATGGTAAAGAGTGGAAGTCGGTTATGCTGGATTTTGGTGTTTCTCCAGAGGTCACGGGTAATTTTGACCTAACTGGCGTCCCAGTAAAGCAATATCAGCGTTTTGCCTATGTTTGTGGCTGTAAAACCCATCAATTATCACTGATTAGACATCGTCGAGTGCTATCCGGAAAGGCGGAATACCGCTGTAAAGAGTGCCATCAGCTTTTGAAGGCGGCCCCAGATTGAGTGGTAATGATGATTGTGGTTGGTTTGTTTATATTATTCGTGCCAGCGATGATTCGCTGTACACAGGCATAACCACTGACTTAGCACGCCGATTAGAGCAGCATCAAACAGGAAAAGGCGGTGCGAAGTATTTTCGCGGGCGCAAAGCCTGTGAATTTGTGTTCACAGAATCTGGACATAATCGAAGTAGTGCCTCTATTCGTGAGGCGCAAATAAAAAAAATGACCCGACAGCAAAAGAATCTGCTATTATAAAACCATATTGTATATACAAATAAAAATATTTAAATCACAGTATTAACAATAGTTTTAAGTTAAATAAAAGGTATATACAAATAATATGTATATACAAATATGGTCGATCTCTATGGGCGTACAAGATCAAAAAATACCGCAATTTGCTGTTATCAAGCAGTATTTAGAACAGCAGATTAAAACTTCGCAGTGGGCGCCAGGTCGGCAAATTCCTACCGAACAATCCCTAGCTGATACCTTTTCGGTGAGTCGAATGACCGCAAGACGCGCTGTACAGGAGCTAGCGGATGCTGGATTACTTGAAAGAACTCAGGGTTCAGGCACTTTTGTGGCCGATACACCTAAAAAAATACCTTATTTAGTGCTTAAAGACCCAGTTAAAGCGGCAAAGGCAGACAATAACCATCATCACAAAATGATTTCAGCAGATGCTATTCAGGCAACTTCAACGATTGCAAAGTTATTGAGGTTGCAAACAGATACTTTGGTATTTCAATTGACTTTATTGCATCAAAGGGATGATAACCCCATACAATGGCAGCAAATTTGGGTTAATCGCACCTTTGTGCCTGCTCTATTGAAGCAAAAATTGGATAAAATTGACCCAAATGACTACCTTCACTGGGTTTGCCCCTCTCAAAAGACCGATTATCAGATTAAAGCAGTGACTCCGAGCGCAAGTCAGCGACTGGAATTAAGCCTATCCAATCAAGATACTCCCAGTTGTCTTCAACTCTCTCGACGAGAATGGTCGGGTGATTCCATATTTAGTTTTTCAATTATGTTGCATCCAGCTGATGATTACTTTTTGGGTGATGACTTTGAGGATATAAAATAATGAAGAAAATAGCCCTATTTGTCGATGTACAAAATATCTATTACACCGTCAGGGATACCTACCAGAGTTTCTTTAACTATCAGGCGCTATGGGATCAAATTTCTAAGGATTACAATATAGTTTCAGCAGATGCCTATGCAATTGAAAGCGCCAATGCAAAGCAGCGAAGTTTTCAGCAAACCCTTAGAAATATTGGCTTTGAGGTTAATTTAAAGCCTTATATTCAGCGTTCTGATGGGTCAGCTAAGGGTGATTGGGATGTGGGTATTGCCATTGATATGATGGATGCTGCAGCTAGACAGGATATAGACATGCTGATTTTATTATCCGGTGATGGTGATTTTGATCGATTATTGCAGCGTATTTATCGTGGTAATGGAAAAGAAACCATGGTCTATGGTGTCCCCCAGTTAACTGCGGCATCCCTAGTGAATGCCGCATCGGTGTTTTGTCCTATAGATAAAGCCCTGTTAATGACTAAGTAATGATGCCGCCGCCTGGGTTATTGCCTTCTTGCCCCGGAACCACAATTTTTGATGCCTGTTCTCGACGCATACGTTCAAGCTCTTTGCCTGCCTCTTCAACTGCAATTGCTGCTTTACCGGCAAAGTCTTGAGCGGCTTCACCTATAGTGTCACCATCTAGAGCGAAATTTAGAGGAATAGCCCCCATAGGAGTCATGACCTGAGCCGAGCCAAAAAATGCAGTGGCTCTATCAGGGTCGTCAGAACCATTGGCCAATACCGGAATTAACTTGCGAATAGCACCGGTTTTTTGGTCGGTAAAATTCTCTTCTCGGTAAAGCTCATCAGGGCTCATTGCATTACTTTCTTCATTACTCATAAATGGTCGCCAAAAGAGTTGGTTGATTTAAGGCGAAATGTAACAGAGATTGGGGGCTATGAATAGGCGATCATTCGATTAGCGGGTAATTTTTGCACTTAGGATAGTGCTAATTATAACCATTAATGATGAGATAATTAGGCAAGCCGCCAGCCCCTGTTGTTGATAAACAAGGCCTGAGAGTATTGTTCCAGCCAATCTCCCTGCCGCATTGGCCATATAGTAAAAACCCACATCTGTAGAGACAGAGTCACGTTGTGCAAAAGCCACAATTAAAAATGAATGGATACTAGAGTTGATGGCAAAAATACCACCATAGGCGAATAAACCTATGATTAAAATTATTGCTGGGTCTAGTCCATAAACCAGCCCGCCTGCTATTAAAGCAGGAACAAGAGCTAATTTTGCCACCCAAGATGTCAGCGCAGAGCCACTAGGGGCCTGTAGCTGGTTGTTACGAGTAATTTTGGGGGTAAGTGCTTGAATTAAACCATAGCCAATGATCCAGCAAGCCATAAAACTACCAACTTGCAGGTGTGACCATTGCAATTGGCTCTGAAGAAACACGGGTAGCGCCACTACAAACCAAATATCTCTGGAACCGAATAAAAAGAAGCGTGCGGCAGATAAAAGGTTAATATCGCGACTTTTTGACAGTGTTTCGCTAAATTTCGGCTTAAAAGTGGTTGTTTGCGGCTGCAAAAATATCAGGCTAAGTAAAAGTGTAACGGCTAATAAAGCCATGAGTGCAAATAGACTATTGCTAAAGCCAAAAGTTGCCATTAAAAAGCCGCCAAGGAAAAACCCAAGACCTTTTAAGCTGTTTTTTGATCCCGTCAGTAGGGCAATCCAACGGTAAAGTTTTGCTGGCTGATTATCGCTAATTAATAACTTAATACTGCTTTTGGCACTCATTTTATTAAGATCTTTTGCAACGCCAGAAATTGCCTGTGCAATCATCACATACACAAGACTGAGCATTGAGGGATCAACGGTTAGCATACCCAATGCCAGTATTTGTAGACCTAAACCTATATACAAGAGAACATTTAGACCAATACGGGTAGCCAGCCAGCCGCCATAAAGATTGGTTAATATGCCAAAAAATTCATAGAGAATAAATAAACTAGCAAGCTCTAGCGGTGAGTAACCCAAGCCATGAAAGAAAAACAGCACCAACATGCGCAGTGCGCCATCGGTGAGTGTGAAAGCCCAGTAACTTAGGGTGATTGTAAGATATTGCTTGGCGGCAGAATCAAGCGTCATAGCTACATCGATAGAGCGACTTTAGACACGAGTTCCATCATTCGGTTTACATAGCCAATTTCATTGTCATACCAGACTAATAGTTTAACCTGAGTGTCGTTAATCACCATGGTTGAGGGAGCATCGACAATACCTGAACGGATATCATTGGTGTAATCGACAGAAACAAGAGGTAATTCCTCATAGCCCAAAATACCCTGTAGGCGACCATCTGCCGCGGTTTTAAGAGCTGAATTTACCTCTTCAACAGTCACCGATTTTTCCACTTCAAAAACACAGTCGGTTAATGAGGCATTAGCTAGGGGGACACGCACCGCTACACCGTTGATTTTGCCCTTAAGTTCGGGAAAAATTTCGGTAATGGCTGTTGCAGATCCAGTACTGGTGGGTATTAAAGACATGCTACTAGCACGGGATCTGCGTAAATCTTTATGGTACTGATCAATAATACTTTGGGTATTGGTCATATCATGGATAGTGGTCATTGAACCATGAGAAATACCAAAACACTGATGAATAACATCCACAACGGGGGCAATACAGTTGGTGGTGCATGACGCGGCTGTAACAATATCCTGACCTATATATTCATGGTCATTAATTCCCATAACAACGTTTAATACCTGATCTCTAGGAAAGCCTTTAACAGGCGCAGATACCACTACCTTTGAAACGCCTTGTTCAAAGTAGGGTGATAGTGCCTCAGGGCTTTTAAATACCCCTGTGCAATCAATAATTAAGTCAACTTCAGCTGAACGCCAGTTTGTATCGGAGATTACTTGGTTTTGCGAATAACTAATTTTATGGTTATCAATAATTAAATGACCATTATCGACAGAAACTTGTTTATCCCACTGACCGTGAACAGAATCAAAGCGCAGCAAATGTGCTGCACTTTGAACATCGCCCGCCATCTCATTGATATGCACAATGTCAAAATCGTCACATCCCCAAGATTCACGAAGTGCGAGTCGGCCTATGCGACCGAACCCATTAATCCCAACTTTTATCGACATAATATTCCATAATATATAAAAGATTTCACGTTAATCGCAAAAGATGACAGTTTTATGACAGCCTCGATTTATTGCTCTTCAACATCTAAATCGTGGAGATGCCCGCGAGCTAACTCTTCTTCTGACGCTTCACGGACTTCTTCGATAGTGACATCAAAATTAAGGTTTTTACCAGCTAGCGGGTGATTACCATCAACGGTAACAATTTCGTCTGTTACTGCAATTACAGTGACTGGCACAGTGCCGCCTTGGCCGGTCTGAGCTTCAAATTGCATGCCTAGCTCAATGGTATCGATACCTTGAAACGCTTCGCGCGGCACTTCTTGAATGAGTTCTTTTTGAACCTCACCGTAGCCTTCATCTGCGGTTACTGCAACTGTTAGCGAGTCACCTACTTTCTTACCTTCCAGTGCTTTTTCAAGACCAGGAATAATATTTCCGGCGCCATGCAAATAGCCAAGAGGCTCTTTGCCTTCTGAGCTATCAATGTTAATGCCGTCATCGTCGGTCAGTTTATAGTGAAAGCTAACAGCGCTGTTGTTCTGAATATTCATGATATTTTATCCGTTTGTTGAATCAGCTGTACATTATCCATATTGGTGAATAAATATCGATCAACTTATTCTTAAATAACGTAATAAAATAAAACAATGGTTGATGCTAGTGTCACAATTATGTCATAAAGAGGTTTTTTAATGGGAGGGCAAAAAGTGGAAGAAGAGATTGAGTTTATGCCCAAACATACCGTACTGGTCGTTGATGATGAATCAGCGATTCGAGAAATGCTGAGTATCTCTCTCGATGCTGCGGACTTTAATGTACTGCAGGCGTCAAATGCGCAGCAGGCTCATGCAACTATCTTAGACCGTCACCCCGATCTAGTGCTTCTAGATTGGATGATGCCG
>JAQWIR010000014.1 GCA_029248755.1 Porticoccaceae bacterium | reverse complement strand
ACATCTGTGTTCTCCATTTCTAAATCTAGTGCTGCTTTCAGCTAAAATTTGGCTAAAAACTCACTGTATTTGTGAGACCGATAATTCTGAGCGGTCTGTTATATCAAATAAGGTATAAGATAATGTGACTGTATTCACACTCTCTGGTAAATCAGGGTCTATGATAAATACTAGACCTAACTCTGCCTGATCTCCAGCAGCTAACGGCTGGTTTTCAAAACAAAAGCACTCCGTTTTATGAAAATAATCTGCCGCATTATTAGGTAATACATTGGGTATTGCCTGTGCAACCATATCTTCACTAGTGGTATTGTGCGCGAAAAAATTTACCGCCTTAGATTCACCTGGGTGAACCACAACGCTGTATTCCATTGGATAAAATTTCCAAGGCATTTCAGCATTATTGGCCGCTACAAATTGCACTTCTACTTGCCGTGATGTATCTAAACGCACATCAACAGCTTCATACTTACCGTCAGTTCTACCGCCAATGCCCGTAATCTCACAAAACAGATCATAAAGCGGCGGTAGGACAAAAACGGCAAATAAAAACATAGCCACCGCCAGTGCCAATAACTTGGCTAATAAAGTGCGATGGCTAGTCTGCATAACCAATACCTATTGTACCTGTGGAGGCTTTTCAAAGGTGTGATAAGGCGCTGGGGTTGGAACTGTCCATTCCAAACCTTCTGCACCTTCCCAAACCTCTGGCTTATCCACTGGCTTGCCGTGTGTAATAGTACGAATTACGTTAAACAGAAATAGTATCTGAGCGGCACCATACATAAAGGCGCCAATACTAGATACCATATTCCAATCAGCAAACTGAAGACCATAGTCAGCATAACGTCTTGGCATACCGGCTAGACCCAAGAAATGCTGAGGCATAAAGGTAATATTAAAGCCGATAAAGGCAATCCAAAACTGTACCTTACCCATGGTTTCGTCGTACATTTTTCCACACCACTTAGGTAACCAGTAATAAACCGCGGCTGTACCACTAAATACCGCACCAGCAACCATCACGTAGTGGAAATGGGCAACAACAAAGTAGGTATCATGATATTGAATATCCGCCGCCGCAATCGACAGCATCAGACCGGTAAATCCGCCAAAGGTAAACAAGATAACAAAGGCAATACTAAATAGCATTGGGGTCTCGAATGTTAATGAGCCCTTGTACATAGTAGTAATCCAGTTAAATACTTTTACTCCCGTTGGAACCGCAATCAACATGGTGGCATACATAAAGTACAGCTCACCGGCAATCGGCATACCCACTGTAAACATGTGGTGCGCCCATACGATAAACGACATAAAGGCAATCGAAGCCGTTGCGTATACCATCGACGAATAACCAAACAACGGCTTACGGCTAAAGGTAGGAATGATTTGCGACACCACACCAAAGGCTGGCAGGATAATAATATAGACCTCAGGATGCCCGAAGAACCAGAAAACGTGCTGGAACAATACGGGGTCACCACCACCGGCAGCATCAAAGAAGCTAGTACCAAAGTTGATATCCATCAACATCATGGTTACCGCCCCCGCCAGTACTGGCATTACAGCCACAAGCAAGAAGGCTGTAATCAACCAAGTCCATACGAACATTGGCATCTTCATATAAGTCATACCAGGAGCGCGCATATTCATTACCGTCGCGATAATGTTAATTGAACCCATAATCGACGATGCACCCATAATATGCACACCAAAGATAAAGTAATTCACTGTATCTGGCGCATAGGTAGTAGATAGTGGCGCATAGAAAGTCCAACCAAAGTTAGGGCCGCCACCTTCCATGAATAAGGTAGCTACAAGGATTGCAAACGCAAAAGGTAGAATCCAAAAACTAAGGTTATTCATGCGCGGCAGTGCCATATCTGGCGCACCGATCATCATTGGAATTAGCCAGTTAGCCAAACCAACAAAGGCCGGCATAATGGCGCCAAACACCATGACTAACCCATGCATGGTAGTCATCTGATTAAAAAATTCTGGCTTAATAAGTTGCATACCAGGCTGGAATAACTCGGCGCGAATTATCATCGCGAAAGAGCCACCCAAAATAAACATAGCAAAGCTAAACCAAAGGTAAAGCGTGCCGATATCTTTGTGGTTTGTGGTAAATACCCAACGGCTTATATATTTTACCCAGCCATCAGCTAATGTTGCGGGACCATGTGCCATATCGAAATCTCCCTATTTAGCTTGTTTGTAGTTAAGAACATCAATTGGCTGAGTAATATCACCCACATCGTTGCCCCAAGCATTACGCTCGTAATGAATAACCGCGGCTATATCAACTTCTGAAAGCTGATCCGCAAAAGATTGCATTGCAGTGCCAGGGATGCCGTCCACTACAACGCGCAAGTGTTCCACAACCGGGCCCAAAGCAATCACACTGTTTTTCAGTGCAGGGAAAACGCCAGGAATACCTTCACCATTGACCGCGTGACAGCCAGCGCAAGAGCGGTTATAAACTTCTTCACCCTTAACCATCAGCTCATCAAAAGTCCACTGCTTACCAATAGTAGAAGCATATTCAGCCGCAGTCGCTTTCTTGTCCGCTAGCCACTGGTCATATTCAGCTTGCTCTTTAACCTCGACTACAACCGGCATAAAGGCATGGCCTGAACCACAGAGCTCAGTACATTCACCCACATAAGTGCCGGGCTTGTCAGTCTTAGCCCAAGCAGAAGTGAACAATCCAGGTACCGCATCACGCTTGACCCCAAAGTCGGGAACCCACCAGCTATGAATCACATCATTACCAGTAATCAAAAAGCGTACTTTTTTGCCAGCAGGAAGAACTAAAGGCTCTGTAACTTCGCGAAGATAGTGCTCGCCCTTTGGCTCTCTGCCATAAATTTCGTCTTGTGGCGTGCGTAATTCACTCATGTACTTAACATCTTCACCGAGATATTCGTACTGCCACTTCCACTGATAGCCCGTTACCTTGATATCGATATCTGCATTTTCAGTATCGTAAACCTTAAGAAGGGCGGTGGTTGCAGGAATAGCCATCACAATCAAAATAATTGCTGGGACTATGGTCCAAAGTAATTCAACCAATAAATTTTCATGAAAGTTTTCAGCTACTGCGCCGCGTGATTTGCGGTGGGCATACATAACGTAAAACATAAAACCAAAAACTGCTATGCCGATCACCGTACAGATCCACATCATAATCATGTGAATATCGTAGGCAGCCTGACTAACTTCTGTGACTCCTTGAGGCATATTAAGCTGGCTAGATGCAGATTCTGCATTTGCACTGCCAACATAAACCAAGGCCAATATTGCGCCGAGGGTTCTCAAGAAAAGCGCTTGCGCTCTTTTCAACATCGCTTATTTCTCCGTGGTAACTATGGAAATTTACTACATTGCTTCGTGATGGTTAACCCAGCCAAAAAACAGGGCACCAATTGAGGCGCGGCATTGTACCAAGTATTTGCATATTTCTCTAGCCAAAGTACTGCCATTTTTTAGCTTTAAACCTCATTCACGAACTTTCACTTGCCAATAATTCAAACAAGTATCTTTACAATCTCAACAGTGGGTTTGGCAGAAGTCATTTTTTATTAGAATTATTGATTCGGCTTGCTGGGATCAACTAATTTAACCTTTTGTGTGGGCTCTGAGAGACCATTAACGCTATGAGTGACTCGAGTTATTAACTCTTTTGGTGTCGAAGCTATACGTATCTCATCTAAAAAACCACAGCTAACACATTCTCGGTAATTTATGCCATCCTTGCTGTAAGCAACGATTTTGTCCATTTTCGAACATTTAGGGCACACTACACCGGCAATAAATTGTTTTTTAGTTGAAAACGTCATCACAAACTCATCACAATGGGTATTGTATTATAACCTCGGAACAGCTTTATGGATCACTCTATTCGACCTTTTAAAGGAATTTTCCCCAATCTTGGACGACGGGTTTACGTCGACCCTCAGTCTACAATTATAGGCGATGTATGTCTTGGTGACGATGTTTCGGTGTGGCCGGGAGCTGTTATTCGCGGCGATATGCACAGCATAAAAGTAGGCGCAAGGTGCAATGTACAAGACAATGCCGTGCTACATGTAACCCACGCCTCGGATTACAACCCAGAAGGCTACCCGCTGGTAATAGGTGAAGAAGTTATTATTGGTCATCGCGCCATTTTGCATGGCTGTACATTGGGCAATCAAATATTAGTTGGCAATGGGGCCGTTATAAATGATGGCGCAGTAGTAGAAGATGGCGTGATTGTGGGCGCCGGCTGTATGGTACCGCCGCGTAAAACCCTTGAGAGCGGCTATATCTATGTGGGCAATCCCTGTAAAAAGCTACGCCCTCTTAGCGAAGAAGAAAAGCAGTTTTTTAGCTACTCAGCCGCAAGCTATATAAAATTAAAAGATCAGTATTTATCGGAGCAGGCCTAACTACCCAGCTTTTTTCTAAGGCTAGCAATCACCGGCGCGGTATCCGGATGCACATCGCGCCACAGGGCAAATGATTCCGCCGCCTGCCCCACTAGCATGCCCAAACCATCACTCACCAACGCGCCACGTTGCTCAGCCCACTGCACAAACGGGGTCGGCTCAGCGCCATACAGCATATCGTAACAAGCGGTTGGGCCACCTAAATCTATAAGACTATCAGGTAAAGGTGGTAAATCCCCCTTTAGCCCTGCGCTGGTGCCATTAATAATTAAATCAAACTGCTGCTCGCCGAGCATATCAAACCCACAACCCAGCAAATAACCAAATTCCGCAAACCCCTTGGCCAATTGCAAGGCTTTATCGACGGTGCGATTGGCAATCACAATATGTTGGGGCTGTTGCTCTAACAGCGGCTCTAAAACACCGCGCACTGCACCACCCGCGCCTAAAATCAGTACTTTCTTATGCCGAACTTGCCAGCCAAGATTGTGCAAAATATCGTTTACCAGACCCACACCATCGGTGGTATCGCCCAATACTGTGCCATCGGCTTGCAGTGAAAGCGTATTAACCGCACCAGCACGCCGCGCTCGGGGCGTTGTGCGCGCCACATAACTATAGGCATCCTGCTTAAATGGTACGGTAATATTTAAACCCTTACCGCCCTCAGCAAAAAAGGCATCGGCCGCCGCCTCAAACCCATCTTCTGCCACTAGCTGTTTGCTATAGCTTAGATCCTGAGCCGTTTGCTCAGCAAACTGACGGTGGATTTCCGGCGATTGGCTATGGGCAATAGGATTGCCAAATACGGCATATTTATCTGTCATTAGACCCAATCCCGATCAATCAAATACTGTGTATAAAGCTCGTCTTCCGCAGTGCCCGCCTCAGGCTGAAAATTATATTCCCAGCGCACCATAGGCGGCATAGACATCAATATAGATTCCGTACGCCCACCGGTTTGCAAACCAAACAATGTACCGCGATCATAAACCAAATTAAACTCTACATAGCGGCCGCGACGATAAAGCTGAAAACTGCGCTCGCGCTCACCAAAACTGTGGTCACGACGGCGTTGCATAATCGGCAAATAGGCATCGATATAGCTATCGCCTATAGCGCGCATAAAGGCAAAGCTCTGCTCAAAACTTAGGTGATTAAAATCATCAAAGAATAAACCGCCAACACCCCGGGGTTCGTCGCGATGGCGCAAGTAAAAGTATTTATCGCACTGTTGCTTAAGGCGGGGATACATATCATCGCCAAACGGGTCACAGGCATTTTTAGCGGTTTGATGCCAATGCATGCAATCTTGCTCATTGCCATAATAGGGGGTTAAATCATAGCCGCCACCAAACCACCAAACCGGATCTTCACCGTCTTTTTCAGCAATAAAAAAGCGCACATTAGCATGGGAGGTGGGCATATAAGGGTTATGCGGATGAATCACAAGCGATACCCCCATAGCTTCAAAACTACGGCCCGCTAATTCAGGTCTGCTTTGGGTTGCCGATGCGGGCAATTGCTCACCAGACACATGAGAAAAGTTAACCCCGCCTTTCTCAATCACAGTGCCGTTGGCAATCACACGACTGCGACCACCGCCGCCTTCAGGGCGAGTCCAGTTATCTTCTTGCCAAGCACTACCATCCTCCTGCCCCAATGCATCACAGATGCTATCTTGCAAGCCGAGAAGATAATCCTTAACCAACTGTTTATTAACTGTTTGCATATTATCCTTTACGCATGACCTTACCATTGAGTAAGTGTCGAATTTCACTGGGGGCATCGGCAGAACCAGTCGTCCCCGAGGTTATAGCATCAATATTGCGCCCAAAATAGCCTCTAACTTTAAGTGCATTGGTAGCCTCAGACAAACCCTGAGGGTTAGCCGAGGTAGAAACAATCGGACCACCAAATAACCGACAAAGGCAAGCCGCCACAGGGTGTGTAGTCACTCTAACCGCCAGTGTATCATGCCCGCCAACAATCCAATCTGGGGCCATACCATTGTGAGGAATTAACCAGGTGGTTGGTTTGCTATTGGGTTGATGCAAGCGCCCCAACTGCGCGCCAGTTAAGCCCTCAGTAAAAGGCGCAAACTGTTGCCAATCGCAGGCGACAAGAATCACCCCTTTGTGCTCAGGGCGATTTTTTAAATGGAGAATTTTTCTGACAGCTGAGAAGCTGAAGGGGTCACAACCCAGCCCCCAGACCGCTTCGGTCGGGTAGGCTATCACCCCCTGTAAATGCAACTGATGCACTGCAAGGCTAGTATTAGTATGCCTGCTCCAGTCGATCACAAATGGTCTCAGCTATTTTTCAGGCGTTCCTGCAAAGCAGCGTCTTTAGCAAGAATCGCTTCGGCATTAGCCGCACGCTCAGCAAGCAGTTTTTGATGCATTTCAGTATCAGCCACACCAATAATCTGTGCCGCTAAATAAGCCGCATTTTTAGCGCCCGCTTTACCAATAGCAACAGTCGCTACAGGAATACCGCCGGGCATTTGAACCGTTGAAAGCAACGCATCAAGACCGTCCAATGAGCCATTAATGGGCACACCGATCACCGGCTTAAGGGTGGTTGCAGACACCGCACCGGCCAAGTGAGCCGCCATACCTGCCGCGCAGATAAAGGCCGCACAACCGCGCTTATCCGCGTCGGTAACATAGCTGTGAGTGGCTGCTGGGGTGCGGTGCGCAGAAGTCACCTTCACCTCAAAAGGAATATCAAATTTCTTTAAAATATCAAAACTGGCTTCCATGACTGGCAAATCAGAATCGGAACCCATAAGGATTGCAACAAAAGGCTTACTCATAATTTTAACGATCTCCGTAAAAGACGCGCAGATTACCGAAACTTTATCCTCTGCGCAATCCTCTATTTTAATCGAAAACGGTTACGTAAGCCTAGTAGTAATAAAAATAAAATGACATACAAAGTGCACCTTAAACACGACTAAAATAGCCCTGCTCGCTGACGACAACCCCTTTAAGCTCCAAAGCAATCAATAACTGCAATAGCTTATCCATAGTCCAGGGCGTTTCCAGCTCATCTAAAAGTATTGGCTCGAAACTCAGTTTTTCTAGCAACTGAGATTCTTCATCGCTTAAGTCAATGGCTGGCTTCTTTACATCAGGCACAGTGGTTAGGTGCTTGTACTGCTCGCCATAGCTTGCCAATGGGCCGGCAATTTCTTGTACTAATTCGGCGGTAGTTTCTACTAAACAGGCACCCTGTTTTATCAGCTGATGACAGCCTTTACTTTGCGGACTGTTAATAGAGCCGGGGATAGCAAACACTTCGCGATTTTGTTCTAGGGCGTATTTGGCGGTAATCAATGAGCCGCTTTTGATCGCCGCTTCGACCACTAATACGCCTAAACTGAGTCCGCTTATAATACGATTGCGCTGAGGAAAGTAGGCGGGCAGAGGGGGTGTGCCGGGGGCAAATTCGGTCACTAGGGCACCGCCTTTTTCTATAATGTTTTCAGCTAAATGGGTATTTTGACTGGGATACATGCGATCAATTCCCGTGGCAATCACCCCAATACTTATCCCTTGGGGCGCCTCAAGAGCACCCTTATGAGCACTGCTGTCTATACCCACTGCTAAGCCGCTGGTTATTGTAAAGCCACTTGCGGCAAGGCTTTTTGCCCAAGATTTAGCGGTGATTTCAGCGCCTCTGGTCATTCGCCGACTGCCGACCATGGCTATTTGTGGCAAATGCAGACAGTGGGTATTGCCGCGCACATAAAGCAGGGGCGGCGGCTTAGCTATTTGCTGTAGCTGTGGCGGATAATCGTCACTGGTAATAGTCACTATTTGCGCCTGATGATGCTCGAGGCTTTTGCTTATTTTTTCAACTTCAGTTTGCCATTGACCTCTGTGGTAGTCCTTGCGAATTATTTGTAACTGCTGACTAAGCGCTGGGCTGTCAATTGACTCGCGGGCTTCAAATATCTGGCTAAAACTGCCGAAATAATCGATAAAACTCAGCTGTAACTTTGGCGTGCATGTTTTTAGGCACTGGGCAATTAGCGCCCATTGGGCTTCGTCATGTCTATTAAGTATTGCGTTCATGCGGTGCGTCCTTTCTGGCAACTGTGTATAATATTTTCATATTGTGGCTTAGGTTGATTGTAGACAGGTCGGTCTAAGCTTTTTTGAATTAATAGTGAAAGTTACGGCTGACTATGGCGACATTAACCATTCTTGAGTATCCCAACCCCCGATTGCGCATCGTTGCCGAGCCGGTCACTGTGGTTGACGATAAAATCCGTACACTGATCGATAACATGTTTGAAACCATGGTATCGGCTGACGGCATTGGCTTGGCGGCGACTCAGGTGGACGTGCATCAGCAGGTCATCGTTATGGATATCTCCGAGAAGCGCAATGAACCGCGGGTATTTATTAATCCGCAGATTGAAGTGCTTGAGCCCGATACAGTCCCTTTTGATGAGGGCTGTTTGTCTGTGCCTGGTTTTAATGAGACGGTCGATCGTCCTAAACATGTGATGATTCGCGCCCTCGATCGCGATGGCAATGCCTTTGAAGAAGAGGCCAATGGTTTGCTTGCGGTCTGCATTCAGCATGAGATGGATCATTTAAAAGGCAAGTTATTTGTGGATTATTTATCCACTTTAAAGCGCAATCGTATTCGTAAAAAACTCAAGAAACAGCGTGCATAGGAACTATTTAGCGTGAAGATAATCTTCGCCGGCACCCCAGATTTTGCCGCCGCACATTTGCAGGCGTTAATGGCTTGCGCGCAACACCAAATCGTTGCGGTATACACCCAACCCGACCGACCGGCTGGGCGAGGTAAAAAGTTAACTGCCAGTCCAGTAAAGCAGCTCGCCACCGATCATCAAATAGACGTTTTTCAGCCGCCTTCCCTAAAAGACCCAGAAGCTCAACAACAGCTTGCTGACCTTGAGGCTGATTTAATGATCGTAGTTGCCTATGGTCTTATTTTGCCGCAGAAAGTTTTGGATACCCCAAGACTCGGCTGTATTAATGTGCATGGCTCGCTACTCCCCAAATGGCGAGGTGCGGCACCCATTCAGCGGGCAATAGAGGCGGGCGATAAACAAACCGGTATCTGTATTATGCAGATGGACGCTGGACTGGATACCGGCCCAGTGATCTCTGTTGCGCGCTGTCCAATAGATGACACAGATACTAGCGGCTCGATTTATCAAAAATTAGCTGAACTCGGTGCGCCAACATTATTAAATGCTTTAGAAAAATTGGCTTCTGGTGTTGCCATAGCAGAACAGCAAGATGACGCCCTAAGTACCTATGCGCGCAAAATTGATAAATCTGAGGCGCGAATAGATTGGTCAACTCCCGCTGTAGAAATAGCCCGCAGAGTTCGCGCGTTTAACCCATTTCCCGCAACCTATAGTCATATTGCTGGTGATAGGGTAAAAATTTGGCGTGCTACCCCAGTAAATAGTTCTTCAAATGCCGCTGGCGGCACTATTATTGATGCCGGGAGTAATGGGCTATTAGTGCAAACGGGTAGTGGCCAATTATTAATTAGTGATATTCAACTGGCCGGTAAATCAAAAATGCCGGTGTCTGAATTATTAAAATCTAAGGCCGAGCTATTCGCTATTGGCCAGAGTTTTGAGTTTTAAATGGCTAATGTACGCTTAGTAGCCGCCGAAGCCATAGGTCAGGTTTTGCGCGGCCGTTCACTGTCCGCGGTATTGCCTAAATACAGCCAAAAAGTCGCGGTTAATGATCAGGGGCTATTTAAAGAACTGTGTTTTGGTACCTTGCGTTGGTATCCACAGTTGAACGCTATTGTTAATCACCTGATGTCAAAACCAATAAAAGATAAAGAACGTGAAATTCAGGCGCTGTTAGCCTGTGGTATTTACCAACTGATGTATATGCGAGTTGCCGATCATGCAGCGATTAATGAAACCGTTGCTGCAACTGTTAAGTTAAAGCGCCTATGGGCCAAAGGGCTGGTTAATGCGGTACTGAGAAATTTTCAGCGTCAGCAGGAACAGATCGTCGAAAAACTCTCTAAAAACTCTGAATATAAAACCGCTCACCCCCAGTGGTTAGTCAATCGTCTTGAACAAGCATGGCCTGAACAGGCAACAGCTATTTTGGCGGCCAATAATCTTCAAGCGCCGATGTGCTTGAGGGTCAACACTAGTCGCTGTTCTCGCGATGACTACTTACAGATGTTAGCGGATACCGATATAGGTGCTAATCCAACCCAATACAGTGATTGTGGGGTTTTGCTGGACTGCCCTCAGGAAGTCACTGCGCTGCCCGGCTTTGCTGAAGGCTTAATTAGCGTTCAAGATGAATCAGCTCAGCTAGCGGCAGCACTATTAGATGTTCAACCCGGTCATGCGGTACTTGACGCCTGCTGTGCTCCCGGCGGTAAAACCTGTCATATTCTTGAATCTGAGCCCAAATTAGCCTCCTTGACGGCCATTGATTTGGAGCCAAAACGCCTCGAGCGCGTCAAAGAAAATTTACAACGTTTAGAGTTACAGGCAAAGCTTATTGCCGCTGATGTTGGGGCCATAGATCAATGGTGGGATAACAACAGCTTTGATCGTGTTTTACTCGATGCGCCTTGCTCGGCGTCTGGCGTCATTCGGCGCCACCCAGATATTAAATTACTGCGCAAAGATAGCGACATTGATAACTTATCGAAAATTCAGACCGAATTACTCGAAAAGGTGTGGAAAACTTTGCGCAAAGGGAGCATGCTTGTATATGCAACCTGTTCAGTGTTACCGCAGGAGAATGACCAAGTGGTAACACGGTTTTTGGCAACAAACAAAGATGCCTCACTGGTAAAAATTGAGGCAGACTGGGGACAAGCCACCGATAATGGCAGGCAAATATTCCCCTCGGCAAAAGGCGGCGACGGTTTTTATTACTCGCGTCTACAAAAAAACAGCTGATAAGGGCTAAAAGTAGCTAAGAAATAGCTAAAAATAGCTAAAAAGTGCAGAGCAATCATGAAAATAGTAATAGTTGGAGCGGGTCAAGTCGGCGCTACGCTGGCAGAAAATTTAGCGCGAGAAAACAATGACATAACCATTGTTGATATTGACGCGAATGTCCTTAGGGCTCTACAAGACAGGCTCGATGTGCGAACCATTGTGGGCACGGGCTGCTATCCAGATGTTTTAGTGAGTGCCGGCATAGAAGACGCCGATATGATTGTTGCCGTTACCCGCAGCGATGAAATTAATATTGTTGCCTGTCAGGTAGCCTATTCACTGTTCCACACGCCGACCAAAATCGCTCGCGTACGCTCTCGCAATTACAGTAATCCCGAATACAAAAACAAGCTTTTTAACGACAAGCATATGCCAGTTGATGTGATGATTACCCCTGAACAGGTGGTTACCAATTACATCCAAAAACTAATTGAACAGCCCGGTGCCCTGCAGGTGTTGGACTTTGCTGATGGCGTTATTCAGCTAGTGGGTTTGCGCGCAGTTGAAGATGGGCCTCTAGTTGGACAAAGATTACGTGCTTTTAGAGAGCATATGCCTAATATCGATGCTCGCGTAGCGGCTATTTATCGCAAAGATGGTGCTATTTTCCCTACTGGCGATACAGTGATTGAAGATGGTGATGAGGTGTTTTTTATCGCCGCTAAAAAGAATATCCGCAAAGTAATGAGCGAACTGCGTCGCTTAGAAAAGCCCTACCGCCAATTGGTTATTGCCGGCGGGGGCAATATTGGCTTCCGGCTTAGTAAAGCCCTAGAAAATGACTACAATATTAAAATTATTGAGTTTTCTGATACCCGAGCAGAATTACTGTCAGAACAACTTGATAAAACGGTGGTTCTTCGCGGCTCGGCCACCGATCAAGAACTACTTCTGGACGAAAATATTGATAAAACCGATGTATTTATTGCACTAACCAATGATGATGAAACCAATATTATGGCATCTTTGTTGGCCAAGCGTTTAGGCGCAAGAAAGGTAATGACCCTTATCAGCAACCCCGTTTATGCTGATCTTATGCAAGGTGGAGAAATTGATATCGCCATTTCACCCCAGCAATCAACCATTAGTTCACTGCTGGCTCATGTGCGCAAGGGGGATACAGAAAGCGTGCATTCACTGCGTCGCGGTGCCGCAGAAGCCCTTGAATTTATTGTTCATGGGGACGAAAAAAGTTCGAAAGTTGTCGGCCGCGCCATTGAAGATATTAAATCCCCGCCAGGGGCAACGCTAGCCGCCCTCGTGCGCGATGGCGAAGTGATTATTGCCCACCATGACACTGTGATTCAAAGCGGCGACCATGTGATTGTGTTTGTGGTGGATAAAGAAAAAACCAAAGCGGTCGAGAAACTGTTCTCGGTCGGCTTTAGCTTCTTCTAAAGGAAACGTCTAAGATGCATTTTGCCATCATCGCACGGGTTCTAGGCATGCTATTGATTATCTTTAGCCTAACTATGCTGACGCCGGTTTTGGTGGCACTTCTGTACGGTGAAAACACCTCAAATACCTTCTTTCTGGCTTTTGCCATTACCTTTTTGGTGGGTGTACTCTTTTGGCTACCCTCAAGGGGCTCTAAAGGCGAGCTTAGAACCAGAGACGGGTTTGTGGTCACAGTGTTCTTCTGGCTGGTACTCAGCTCCTTTGGTTCGCTACCCCTAATGCTGTCTGAAGCGCTTCATTTAAGCTTTATAGATGCCTTATTCGAGTCCATTTCAGGGCTCACCACCACCGGCGCCACGGTTATAGCTGGCTTGGATAATTTGCCAAAATCAATTCTCTATTACCGCCAACAGCTACAGTGGTTGGGCGGTATCGGTATTGTAGTGATTGCTGTGGCTATTTTGCCCATGTTGGGTGTGGGCGGTATGCAAATTTACCGCGCTGAAACCCCGGGGCCCATGAAAGATTCAAAGCTAACCCCGCGAATTACTGAAACCGCCAATGTGCTGTTTAGAATTTATTTATGCCTCACCATTGCTTGTGCGCTCGCCTATTGGGGTGCTGGCATGAGTGGCTTTGACGCTATTAGCCATAGCTTTTCTACAGTATCTATCGGCGGTTTCTCAACCCATGATGCCAGTATTGGTTTTTTTGATAACAGTGCCATTATGGCCATTTGCTGTTTCTTTATGATTATTGCGGGCCTTAACTTTGCCCTGCATTTTCATGCATGGCACAGCCGCCGCCCCAGTATGTATTGGGCTGATCCCGAAGCCAGAATGTATTTATTATTATTGCTGGTGGGCACCATGATTACCTGCTGTTATCTGTATTACAGCGGTACCTTTGATCGCGACGAAAGTATACGACAGGGGACTTTTCAATTAATTTCTATAATGACCACCACCGGCTTTACCACCAGTGAATTTCATAATTGGCCCAGCTTTTTACCGTTCTTTTTAATCTTTTTATCCTTTTTTGGTGCCTGTGCTGGCTCGACCGGCGGCGGTATAAAAATTGGCCGTATGCTGATTTTAGCCAAGCAGGGATTAAGAGAAATTTATCGTTTAGTTCATCCCAATGCACTATTGCCCATTAAGATTCGCAATCGCACCGTACCGACAAGAGTGGTTGACGCTATCTGGGCCTTTATGGGCGTGTATTTAGCGATTTTCTACCTGATGGTGCTTTTGCTGCTCGCCACAGGACTTGATTACGACACCGCTTGGTCTGCCACTGCGGCATCGCTGAATAACTTAGGTCCGGGTTTGGGCGCAGTCGCCACCAATTATGGGGATATTGGTGGCTTTGCCAAATGGGTACTCTGTTGGGGCATGCTACTGGGTCGATTAGAAATCTTTACCCTGCTGGTTTTATTTACCCCAACATTTTGGCGCAAATAGTTATTCTATTGTTGCCTTGCCTTATAAAACGCCTCTTCAGAAATCCCATGATACGCCTTAGCTTGACGTTTAAATGCTTCTACAGACTGCGCCACGCGCTGAGCAAACTCATTATCTGCCGTTAAATCACTTATCGCCTCAGCGGAAAGCTTACGCAACTCTTCAATCACTTCATCGGGCAATTTTCTAACTTCAACACCATGGACATTAACTAGCTCTTCAAGGGCCTGATTATTGCGCGCGGTATATTCGTCCAGCATATCCTGATTCACCGCCCGTGCCGCAGTTTCAATAATTGCCTGAAGATCCGCCGGCAGTGCTTCATAGGCCGGCTTGTTCACTGTTAGCTCAAGGCTAGAGCCAGGCTCGTGCCAGCCGGGATAGTAATAATATTTAGCCACCTGATGAAAACCGAAAGCCAGATCATTATAGGGTCCAACCCATTCCGTAGCATCAATAACGCCGGTCTGCATAGCGGTATAGAGTTCACCCCCAGGGATATTCACCGATTCACCGCCCGCGCGAGTAATCACATCGCCGCCTAAACCGGGAATCCGCATTTTAAGACCCTTAATATCGGCCATCGAATTAATTTCACGATTAAACCAACCCGCCATTTGCACCCCAGTATTGCCACCGGCAAAGGGCACCAAATTAAACGGCGCATAGAGCTCGCGCCATAACTCGAGGCCACCACCATAGTGCAACCAAGCATTCATTTCTTGGGCATTTAAGCCAAAGGGCGTAGAGGTAAAGAACGCCGTTGCCTTATTTTTGCCAGTCCAAAAATACGCGCCACTATGACCCATTTGGGCCGTGCCCTGAGATACGGCATCAAACACCTGTAGCGCTGGCACTAACTGCCCTGCACCAAATACTTTTATCTGTAGGCGGCCATTACTCATAGCCTCGACTTTTTTCGCGAAGTTTTCCGGCGCAGTACCCAATCCCGGATAATTCTTAGGCCATGAAGTAACCAACTTCCATTTATACACCTGCTGTGAAGTTACATTCTCGCCCTGCGCCTGATTGCTGTCTTTATCACCACAACTGGTCAGCAACAGAGCCAGTGTCATCCATAATAAAATTCGCATATGCTAATCCTCAATCTTTATGTTCTGTTGTTACCGGAGGTTAAAGGGCGGCTAAATTGGCCGATGCCAATATAAGTATTTTAGTCCCTACATCGTCAAATGCCACATGCACTCGCGCACGCGGCCCATTGCCCTCAAAGTTTAAAATAATGCCATCGCCATACACATTGTGTCGAACCTGTTGTCCTAGCTGAAACCCTGTATCACTGCCCTCATCGCTAATGCGTGGCGCGGCATAGGTGGTGGGGCGAGATATACTATTATGCAATCTAACCTCTTCAACCACCTCTTTGGGGATATCGCGAATAAAGCGCGATACCGAATTGAACGACTCTGTACCATAAGTGGAACGTGTTTCAGCAAAAGTCATAGTCAGCTTTTGCATGGCACGGGTAATGCCCACATAGGCCAGTCGGCGCTCCTCTTCTAGCCGACCCGGCTCATCAATCGACATTTTGTGCGGGAATAAATTCTCTTCCATACCGGCCAAAAAGACCATGGGGAACTCCAAGCCTTTGGCGCTGTGCAAGGTCATTAGTTGAACCGCATCTTCATCTTGATCCGCCTGTCGATCACCCGCATCTAGAGCGACCTGATCTAAAAACTGCGGCAACACAGGGGCATCGCTGTCCTCCGCCTCAAAGTTTTTACAGGCATTCACAAGCTCTTCAAGGTTTTCCACCCGCGCTTGCCCACGCTCGCCTTTTTCGCGGCGGTGCATATCCACCAGACCACTGTGCTGAATGGCATTTTCGGCCTGTTCTGATAAGGGCAACTCATCCAACTGGCCACTCATTTCATTGATCAATACCATAAAGCCAGATACCGAGTTAGCCGCTCTGGCCGTCAGCCGTTTTTCATTCACCATGGTGTTCGAAGCCTCCCAAAGCGAACAACCACTGGCGCGACTCAACTCACGGATTTGCTCTAAAGTACGATCACCAATACCCCTGGGCGGTATATTGACTACCCGCTCAAAGGCAACATCATCATGACAATTAAGCATCATGCGCAAATAACACAGGGCATTTTTAATTTCTAAGCGCTCATAAAACCGCTGACCGCCATAAATACGATAGGGAATCTCAGCCTGTAATAGTGCCGCCTCTAACACCCGTGACTGAGCATTAGAGCGATACAATATAGCGGCATCCTCACGCTGATTGCCCTGTGCAACCCAATCCGCCAGCCGATCGGCAATATAGCGCGCCTCATCATGTTCATTAAAGGCCGCATACAGCGCAATAGGTTCGCCCTCACCCGATTCAGTCCATAAATTCTTACCCAAACGATCAGCGTTTTTGGCGATCACCGCATTAGCAGCTTTTAGGATATTCGATGTAGAACGATAGTTTTGTTCAAGCTTAATGGTTTCAGTATCGGCAAAATCGCGCTCAAAACTAAGAATATTTTCTACCTTAGCCCCGCGCCAACCATAAATAGACTGATCATCATCGCCCACTGCAGTCACATCACTACTTTTGCCCGCCAGTAGCCGCAACCATGCATATTGCACCGCATTAGTATCTTGAAACTCATCCACTAAAATATGGCCAAAACGCTGTTGGTAGTGGTTCAAAACTTCGGGGTTATTGCGCCATAACTCTAAAACCCGCAATAGCAATTCTGCAAAATCGATCACCCCCAGCTGTTCACACAGCAGCTCATATTGGCGATAGATTCTAAGCATGGTGGCCATAAATGGGTCGCCAGTCTCTTGAATATGCGCCGCGCGTAAGCCCTCATCTTTTTGACCATTGATCCACCACTGGGCCTGTTTCGGCGGCCAGCGCTGTTCGTCCAGATCCATAGCGCGCATCACTCGCTTCACCAATCGCAATTGGTCATCAGAATCAAGAATTTGGAAGTTTTCGGGCAACTTAGCATCACGCCAATGGGCTTTTAGTAATCTATGGGCTAGGCCATGAAAAGTGCCCACCCACATACCGCGCAATGACATACCCAATAGGTTATCGATGCGCTCGCGCATCTCACGAGCGGCTTTGTTGGTAAAGGTCACCGCCAAAATACCGTAGGGCGATACATTATCCACCTGAATCTTCCAGGCAATACGGTGAACCAATACTCGGGTTTTACCACTGCCGGCACCCGCCAACACCAGCAAATGTTTTTTATCGCTAGTGACGGCCTGCTCTTGAGCGGAATTTAACTGATTTAAAACTGAAGTGACATCCATGGGCATAGTTTAGCAATTAAATGACTAAGATAGCGTTTTTGTTGCCCAATTTAAGGCTTATTTTTGCAGTTTATTACTGTAGATAAATATTCAGCAGTGGTTTTTTACTACAAAACTAGCAATTGTCGGTGATTTCTTGTAAATTTTTTACAAATAACAATTAAAAATGCAGATATGAAATCAGCCGAACTCACACAAACTATTAGCGATACCCTGACTAAATTGCGTAAATCTGAGCGCAAAGTAGCGGATTTAGTGCTTAAAGAACCTTTAAGTATTATTAATATGCGCATCGTCGATCTGGCCAAAAAAGCTGAGGTCAGCGAGCCTACGGTGGTGCGTTTTTGTCGCGCAGTAGGCTGTCATGGGTTTCAAGATTTTAAGCTGGCACTTGCACAACAACTGGCCTCAAGCCCCAGTTTTGGCAAGATTGCGGTTACCGATACAGACTCGACTCGGGAATATACCCATAAGGTCTTTGATACCACCGTAGACACATTGCTAAAGGTACGCGAGAGTTTGGTACTGCATAATCTTGAAGCCGCTGTTGAAGCAATCTATAAGGCGAATCGTGTGGAATTTTATGGCTTTGGTTCATCCGCGGCGGTGGCCTTTGATGCCCAGCATAAATTTTTCCGACTACAGATTACCTCGGCGGCTTATTCGGACCCCCATTTGCAAAATATGTCGGCTAGCTCGTTAAAGCTCAATGATGTGGTGATTGCTATCTCTCAGTCGGGGCGCACCCAAACATTATTAGATTCCATGGCACTGGCAAAACAGTCCGGCGGTATCGTGATTGCCCTAGCCCCCAGTGGCACGCCGGTGGCACAGCAGGCGAGTATAGCCATTGAAGTGAATGCCACCGAAGATACACAAATCTATACGCCGCTATCATCACGTATCGCCCATCTGGTGATGATTGATGTAATGGCCATTGGCGTAGCGCAAAAGAAAGGCCCTAAACTTGAAGAGCATTTACAGCTAATGCAAGCGGGGCTGTTGTCGCTTCGAAGTAGCTAAAAAAATATTTCTATTTTCAAACTTTACAGTACTTAGTTTTGTTTAAGCCTTTTGTAAAGGCTGTGTTTTTCTGGAACTTTCTTATTAGCCCTTGTCTAATATTTTAAGCCTATGTTAAAAATATGCCCGATGGCCGTACTTACAATCACTAATTGAGGTAACAACAATGAAAAAAATAGTCGCTCTTTTACTGAGCATTTTAATGGTACCCATCACGGTCGCCGACCATCACCCAAAAGCCGAATCTAAACATAGCGATAAAATGGATAGGCACTTTTTACTGGACCGTCAGGACTGCAAAGACACTAAAGACGGTGTGGGTCGTATGCTGTTAATGGCAGATGATTTATTTGATGACATCAGGGCTCATGGTGACGATAAGAATAAGAAATGGAATCAGGAGAAATGGCGTAAAGCCGCGTTTTTTTCCGAGCTTGCGGCTAATTACTCAACGGTTTATCAAGTTTGGTGCAAACGCCGCCCAAAAAAATAATGCTTTAATTGGCTATTTTATGTGGCACAAAAAGCCTGATAGATCTATCAGGCTATGCCTATCTTAGTCTTGGCATGGGTATTGTTTTCTTCGGTATCGCTGAGCTTCCAACCATCAATTAAAAGCCTTACTGTATGCTGTTTATTATAAAGAAAGGACATAATTACTTGGAAAATACCAAATGTCACCACGCTAAATACAAAATGTAAGACGCCGATTAAAATCTCTCCCCTAAAGATAGGCACAAAAAAACCAAAGAAAAAATAGGCCCATGCGAAACCTGTATAGGCATTTTTCTCAAGCCCGGATTCTTGATGTTTAATCTTGGTCTTTTTTTGCCCGCCCATAAAAATTAATCCTAGTATTAGGGGGGATAAAAACAACAACAAAATACCTAAAAAAATAATATAGCCTTCCATGAATCTTGATCTCCTTTAATTTACCGAGGCGACTAGCACCGTTCCTTTGTTATCTTTCTAAGTGTAGACTAAAAAAAATATATAGCGGTCTAATCTTCTTTAGTAGGGCGCTTCCAGCCATCGATATTACGTTGCTTGGCGCGAGATATGGCCAGTGAGTTTTCTTCGGTATCTTTGGTAATGGTACTGCCAGCACCCACAAAGCTGTTATCTGAAATCTTCACTGGAGCGACTAATGTGCTGTTAGAGCCGACAAAGCTATTATTGCCTATAGTGGTTTTAAATTTATTGGCACCATCGTAGTTGCAGGTAATGGTTCCAGCACCCACATTAACCCCTTCGCCCAATTCGGCATCGCCGACATAGCTGAGATGATTAATTTTACTACCTTTGCCGACTTTGGCTTTTTTGGTTTCTACAAAGTTACCAATTTTAGTATTGTCGGCTAGTTCTGTCCCCGGTCTTAGGCGGGCAAAGGGCCCTAGTATGGCGTTATCGCCCACCACTGAATCTTCAATAATAGTATTGGCTTTGATTTCCACGCCATCACCAATAGTGCTATTAATAATCTGGCAGTTAGGGCCTATATGAATATTTGAGCCAAGCTTAACTTCGCCTTCAAAGATGCAGTTCACATCAATAAAGTTATCAGTGCCGACGGTGAGTTCACCGCGCTGATCAAAGCGCTCTGGATCTGCTAGGCTAGTGCCGCTTTCCATCAGTTTTTGCGCTTTTTGGCGCTGATGGGCTCGCTCTAGTTGGCTTAGTTGTACTCTATTGTTCACACCTTCTACCTCAGTTGCAGATTGGGGTTGTATGCTCTTAACTTTGACTGAATCGCTGGTTGCTATGGCGATTAAATCCGTAAGGTAGTATTCACCCTGAGCATTATTATTATCTATTTGGGGCAACCAACCCATTAGCTGTTGGCTGGTGAGCGCCATTACGCCGGTATTAACTTCATTAACCTTTAGTTGTTCTGGGCTGGCATCTTTTTGCTCAACAATTGCCGAAATATTGTTGTCTGTGTCGCGAATAATGCGCCCATAACCGCTTGGATCGTCAAGAATCACCGTTAATAGCCCCATTTGATCGGCAGTCACCGCATCTAACATTTTAGCGATGGTTTCGGGCGCTATTAGTGGCACATCACCATACAAAATAAGTACTTTTGAGTTTTCTCGAATATGGGGTAGGGCACACTGCACAGCGTGACCAGTTCCCAACTGTTGAGGCTGGGTTACAAATGCATCGGCTTGTTTGCCAATAGTGTTTTCAACCTGATCGGCCCCAAAGCCTGTGACCACAATAGATTTTGCGTCATTAACTGTTTTAGCCGCTGTTAGCACATGGCTAAGCAATGGCTGACCCGCTATTTTATGCAACACCTTAGGCAGGCGGGACTGCATACGGGTGCCTTTACCGGCAGCTAAAATAATAATATCAGTTGTTTGCATGCGTTCTTTGACTACCTTTTTCCGTGGTCGTTCCATGAGCTTTAAAATTAAGTATACCTGTTGCTCTGCATAATTTTAACTGGCATAAAAAAAGGGCAGCTATTTATGCCGCCCTTTTTTGTTGCTCAATGTCACTTATCCACCGAGTTTTTTGCGTAAGGCTCTTACAGTATGTAACTGTGCCGTTGCCTCGGCCAACATTGCGGCGGCTTTTGAGTATTCTATCTCACCCGTTTGGTTGGCTATAGCGTGCTCGGCATCTTTAAGCGCCTGTGCTGCGGCCGCTTCGTCAATATCGTTGGCGCGCACGGCGGTGTCGGCCAGTATTGATATCGCGTTGGGCTGTACTTCTAAATAACCGCCCGACAGGAAGAAAATTTCTTCTTCACCCGCTGCCTTGATTACTCGAACTGGACCCGGCTTTAGATCACTTAACAGCGGTGCATGGCCAGCATTAATACCTAACTCGCCCAATGAGCCAGTGGCGACTACCATTTCTACGGCACCTGAGAATAGAGACTCATCGGCACTAACGATATTGCATTGAACTGTTGTCGCCATGCTAATTACCTTTTAACCAATTAAAGCGATTTTGCTTTTTCTGCAGCTTCGTCAATCGAACCTACCATGTAGAACGCTTGCTCTGGCAGCGCGTCATAATCGCCATTTAGAATGCCTTGGAAGCCAGAAATAGTATCTTTTAGTGATACATATTTACCGGGAGCACCTGTAAATACTTCAGCAACGTGGAATGGTTGTGATAGGAATCGCTCAATTTTACGCGCGCGCGATACCACTAGCTTGTCTTCTTCAGACAGCTCGTCCATACCCAGAATTGCAATAATATCTTTTAGCTCTTTGTAGCGCTGAAGTACTGTTTGTACGCCACGGGCCACTTCATAGTGCTCTTGTCCAATAATTAGCGGATCGAGCTGACGAGAAGTTGAATCTAGTGGATCTACCGCTGGGTAGATACCTTTAGAGGCGATGTCTCGACTTAGTACTACGGTCGAATCCAAGTGAGCAAAAGTAGTTGCTGGTGATGGATCGGTCAAATCATCCGCCGGAACATATACTGCCTGTACCGAGGTAATTGAACCGGTCTTAGTCGAGGTAATGCGCTCCTGTAGTACGCCCATCTCTTCAGCCAATGTAGGCTGATAACCTACGGCTGATGGCATACGGCCTAACAGTGCTGATACTTCTGTACCCGCTAGGGTGTATCGGTAGATGTTATCTACGAATAGAAGTACGTCTTTACCTTGATCACGGAATTTTTCTGCCATAGTCAAACCAGTAAGCGCTACACGCAATCTGTTGCCTGGTGGCTCGTTCATCTGACCATATACCATGGCTACTTTTGATTCGCTTGGGGTCTCAACGTTTACAACGCCTGACTCCTGCATCTCGTAGTAAAAATCGTTACCTTAACGAGTACGCTCACCAACACCGGCAAATACTGATAAACCTGAGTGCTCAGTTGCAATGTTGTTAATCAATTCCATCATATTTACGGTTTTACCAACACCGGCACCACCGAATAGACCCACTTTACCACCCTTAGCGAATGGGCAGACTAGGTCGATTACTTTAATACCTGTTTCTAGTAGGTCGTCAGATGCGGCTAGCTCATCATAAGATGGCGGCTTGCGGTGAATAGCTGAACGCTCTTTTTCACCAATGGGGCCACATTCATCAATGGGGTTGCCCAGTACGTCCATGATACGACCTAGGGTTTCAGTTCCTACCGGCACAGAGATCGGTGCCTTGGTGTTTTCAACACTCAGACCACGGCTAATGCCTTCGGAGGAGCCCATAGCGATGGTTCGCACTACACCGTCACCTAATTGTTGCTGCACTTCGAGTGTCAGGCCCTTGCCATCTACTACTAGAGCGTCATACACGCTGGGCACTTGATCTCGTGGGAATTCCACATCAATCACAGCACCAATAATTTGTACGATTTTTCCACTACTCATTTCCGGTTCCTCTTAACTCAACCTTTAAAGTTCGTTTGTCTCTATACTGCTGCCGCGCCGCTTACAATTTCTGACA
>JAQWIR010000010.1 GCA_029248755.1 Porticoccaceae bacterium | reverse complement strand
GACGTTAGTAACTTTACTAACCTTGGTAAGCACTGGTCTGAGTTAAAAGGTTTTGCATTGAGTTTGCAGTTTAGCCCATTCTCGCCTTTCCGTGATGCGGATGTAACGACTGTTACCCTTGATGATTTAAAAGCAGTACTTTCAGCGATTGGAAACGCACCTGTGTTAGCGACTGATACACAAGAAACGATTAATGCGTATACACAAGCACTCCTATTAGCACGCGATACACTACAGTCAGCTTATGGCTTTGACGCTGAGAACGTTGCAGGCTGGTAATAACCTTTGTATGCTTAGTTTTAAGGTAAATTAGGGTAAAAAAATAGGGGTCAACTTAGGTTGGCCCTTACCACATTAAAAGAGAGAAAAAAGTATGACTGGTATTAAACGTTTTGTTTGGATTTTGTTGATGGTTGGTTTGGTAGGCTGTGTAGACAAGTCTCGTGACTTAACACCTACGCTATCAATTTCTGATGAGGCCAATTCTGCGGACGAAGCTTCTATTGTAATTGATCGCAACGCAGTAATGACAAATTTAGTCGACAATGTTTTTATTCCCAATTATAAATCTACAGCTGATTCATCTGCTATTTTTGCTAGTAATACAGGTGCCCTTGCTGATTATTGCGAGTCTATCGACACCGCAGTGGAAGTCAGTAAGAAAGCCGCGGCTAAAACAGCATGGCGTGACTTAATGGACAAGGTACAACAAACCGAGATTCATGTAATTGGTCCTGCCCTTCGAAATGAAGGAGCACTTCAAAGTAGAATCCACTCCTATACCACTGGAAATCTGGCCAAATGCGCGGTTGATCAATCAGTGATTCAGCTCAATGAAAGCACAGATTTTTCAGTAGCTATTCGTGCGCTTAATCAGCGAGGTATGAGAGCAATTGAATATCTATTATTTAATGACAATATGAACCATTCATGTTCAAGTCAGGTACCGACTACAAGTAATTGGCATGCCTTATCAGAGCCTCAGAGAGTATTACAACGCTGTAATCTGGCTTTGGAGTTAGCCGGCGATGTGGCCTATGCTTCAGGTCTTATTTATGATGGGTGGACAGCTGATAACTCCTCATTCCGAACAGAGTTTCTAAGTGAATCTAATCGTTCTGATAATTTTCAGCAGATCACTGATGCGTTGTTCTATATTGAAACCTATACAAAATCAGGTAAGTTGGCTATTCCATTGGGCTTAGATCCAAAATGCTCAGGTATCACATGCCCAGATTTAGTGGAATCTCCTTACAGCGAGTCCTCATTGCGCGATATCCAAGTTAATATCCAGGAATTCTTGCGTATTTTTAATGGGGATTCTGGTATTGGCTTTGATGATTTAATTGCGGATGCTGGTTTCGCAGATATTGCTAATCGATTTAAATCTCAATCTACGAATGTAATCAACAAGGTTGACGAAATTCAAACTTCATTAAGTACTCAATTAGCAACAATTTTAACCTCAAACGAAGAGACAGCCTGCATTAATGCTCAAACGAATCCAGATGATGAGTCTATACTTAGTGTTTGTAGTTTAGCAGGATTAATTAAAAGGATCACCGATGATCTGAAAATTGATTTTGTTGCAGTGGTTAATGTACCGGTCCCTGGAAGAGTGCAGTCCGACAATGACTAAATATATAAAAGCGTTTTTATTTTTTTCAGGTCTTACAGCTGTCTCAGCGTTAAGCGCTGAGGAGCCTAATACTTTGGAAATTCAAGAGTTATTGATTCTTGGTACCAAAGCCGAAAAGCAAAAGCTGGCTGGCTCTGGTATTCGAATTGACCCTGAATCCATTGAAAAGCAGGCTTATTCCGATCTTAATCAGATAATAAGTATGTCCCCTGGTGTTTATGTCCGTGAAGAGGACGGCTATGGATTGAGACCAAATATAGGTATTAGAGGTGCAACATCTGATCGCAGTTCAAAAATAACGCTAATGGAAGACGGTGTGTTAATTGCTCCTGCACCCTATGCTGCTCCAGCAGCCTATTATATTACCAATGCATCTAGACTTTATTCATTGGAAGTACTCAAGGGTCCAGCCTCTATTGCCTATGGTCCACATACCGTGGGTGGGGCAGTTAATATGGTGACTAGACCTGCACAATGGTCTAATTCAGCTGAGTTTAGTGTAACTGCTGGCACCGATCAGTTTCAAAAGATTACGGCAATGGCTGAAGTGGTCACAGGCGATACCAGTTGGCAATTTGATGCACTGCGATACTCGAGTGACGGGTTTAAACAATTAGCCAATGGAGGTGATACTGGCTTTGTGCGTAATGATTTTAATATCAAGGCTCACTGGAGACCGCAAACAGAACTGAAGCAGTCTCTAATTTTAAAGTTAGGTTATGCCGATGAAGACTCTGATGAAACTTATCTTGGATTAACCGATTTAGATCTAGATAATGACCCAACGCAACGCTATCCAGTTTCCCAGCTAGACCGTTTTTTATCCGAGCATAGTCAGATTCATCTGAGTCATTCGATTGAATTTGCCGATGATTTACAAGTTAATAGTAAAATTTATATTAATCGATTTGATCGTTCATGGAATAAATTTGACGGTTTTATTGATGGAACAAATGCAAAGCTTGTTTTGCAATCACCCAGTGAGAACTTAGATGCATACAATGTGATCTCTGGTGCTCAGGATAGTGCTGTGAATAATCTCACTCTTGACGTGACTGATAATGCCCGAGAATATGGTTCTGAAGGAATTCAGATTGATCTTGCAAAGCAATTTGATAGGGGTGCTTTTGAACATAACTTAGGTATAGGTATTCGCTATCACCATGATTATGTTGATAGAAATCATAAGCAGAAAAGCTATCTGATGGTCTCTGAAAATCTTGTATCAGATCAAATAGAGCGACCTGCAAAGGTTATAAATCATTCGCAATCTGATGCACTAGCTATTTATATAAATGATAAAATTTCCTATGAAAATTGGACGTTTAATGTAGGTGTACGCTATGAGGATATAGCAGGAAAATTACATAACAAACAGTCGGGATCAAAATACCAAAATAGCCAATATATCCTAGCTCCTGGTGTTGGCGCGCATTTACAACTTACTGATAAAATAGGCCTTTTAGCTGGAGTCTATATTGGATTCTCTCCACCGGTTGCAGGTAAGTCGACCGCAGATCCGGAAGAAAGCACTAACTTTGAATATGGCGTTCGCTATGAAACTGCAGGCTTATCTGCAGAAGCGATTGGTTTCTTTAGCGACTACAAAAATTTAATTGGCCGCTGTCGTGCTTCTGATGCTGATTGTAATGTGGGTGAAGAATTTAATGGTGGTCAGATTGAAATTGGCGGTATTGAGCTAAATACTCAAATACAGCGGCCAATTAACGACACCATCGACTTTAACTCACAGATAACGTTTACCTATACAGAAACAGCTTTCCAAAAGTCATTCAAGTCAGATTTTTCGCAGTGGGGTCTTGTTAAAAAGGGCGATGAGCTACCCTATGTGCCCAAATACGCAGGTCGCTGGCAAATGGGTATAGGTAATGGCATATGGGCAGTTGATGCAGCAGTAAAGTACCAGCATGAGATGCGTGAATTGCCCGGAGAAGGTGAGCTGATCCCCGGTCAGCAAACTGAAAGTCTGGCAACTCTAGATCTTTCGTTTTTATGGGTAGCCAGCGATAAAATTGATTATAAATTAATGATTAGAAATGCCACTAACGAGTCAGCCATTGTTTCTCATAGACCCTTTGGCGCCAGACCTAATCTTCCAAGAATGGTTCTGGGTCAAATTAGGTACAGCTTATAGTGCAAGCGGAATTATTTGAATTAATCGCAACACCCGCCGGTTTCTTTTTAGACGCCGGCAAGCGGGTATATTGGCTTTATTTACTAAGTGCCTTGGTGATTGCTTCTATCGTTGTTACTGTTCAATCGGGTAAATTTGATATAAAAAATCAAATTTCTAGCATTTTTAACTCCAAGTATTGGTTTGCTAAATCTCGTCTCTATGAAGTTTATATGATGCTGTTTAATAATGCATTGCGTATTCTATTATTAATACCCTTATTTGGCAGTCATCTAGCTCTAACCATATTTATTGGTTCTTTTTTGCAAGATACCGTTGGAGACGCACCTGTTATACCGTTAAATTGGTTTGCAATCGCTTCAATTTTTACCATTACTTTCTTCTTGGTTGAAGATCTTAGCCGTTTTTGTCTGCATTATTGCATGCATAAATACAAATTTTTATGGCGCTTTCACAAGACTCACCACAGTGCGACCATATTAACCCCTATCACCTTGTTTAGAGTTCATCCAGTTGAGCATATATTATATTTTGTGAGAGGTATGTTGGTATTTGGCGTTATCAGTGGCATCTTTATCTGGCTTTTTTCTGGCAAGCTTACAGCTTTTCAGGTACTCGGCGTGGATATGTTCGGGTTCTTATTTAACTTTTTTGCAGCTAACCTAAGACACTCTCATATTTGGTTATCTTTCGGCAAATTAGAGCGATTCCTTGTGAGTCCTGCGCAACACCAGCTGCATCACAGTTCACAGCATAATTTTGCTAACCTTGGCAGTACGCTGTCTATTTGGGACGGTATTATGGGAACAAGGCTTTTGGCTAAAAAGAAACAGAAACTTCAGTTTGGATTAAAAATAAATTCTACAGGATAGTGCTACAAAATTCTAAACTAGACGTAAAATAATTAATTCAAATTTGTTGAATATTTGGGTACGAGTAACTATGCTCTTACCAAACACAATTTTAGTCATTTTTACATTAGGAGTATTTAATATGTCTGTATTAGTAGGAAGGCCAGCACCAGATTTTACTGCGGCAGCAGTCACTGGCAGTGGCGAGATAATCGATAACTTTAATTTGGCACAGGCCATCAAAGGTAAAAAAGCGGTGGTATTCTTTTATCCCCTTGATTTCACCTTTGTATGTCCGTCAGAGCTTATTGCCTTTGATCACCGTTATCAGGAATTTGTTGACCGTGGTGTTGAGGTGATCGGTGTTTCAATTGATTCCCAGTTTTCTCATAATGCATGGCGTAACACTGATGTTAATGACGGTGGTATCGGTCCAGTTAAATATACCCTTGTTGCTGATGTTAAGCATGAAATTTGTCAGGCTTATGATGTTGAGCATGCTGATGGTGTTGCATTTCGTGGGTCATTCTTAATTGATGAAGATGGTCTTGTAAGGCATCAAGTAGTCAATGACTTGCCTTTGGGTCGTAACGTTGATGAGATGTTGCGTATGGTCGATGCATTGGCATTCCACCAAGACCATGGTGAAGTATGTCCGGCAGGATGGAATAAAGGGGATAGTGGCATGAAGGATACACCTGAAGGTGTAGCTGAGTATCTATCAGAGAACGCTGACAAGCTTTAATTAGCTGTTCTCATTCTAACGCCCGTGCTGTGAAACAGTGCGGGCGTTTTTGTAAGTACAGTATTTAAATATTTAACGTTTTATAACTTCTTGAATCACTTCAAAATGGTCTTTCTTTCGATCGGATAAAAAACGTTTTAGCATAGCCGTGACTACAGGAAATGCCAACTGATCCCATGGAATATCCTCTTCTTTAAATAACGCAACTTCGGTTGATTCCGGGCTGGGTCCAAATTCCTTGTTGGCGAGATGGGCGCGATAAAACACATAAACCTGATTGATATAGGGGATATCATAAAGCGCGTACAACTCAGGATTAATGACCTTGGCATTTGCCTCCTCAGCGCACTCTCGCAGTGCACCTTCAAGGGTTGACTCATCATTCTCTAAAAAGCCTGCAGGAAGTGTCCATCGGCCTTTTTGCGGCTCTATGGCGCGCTTGCAAAGCAATATCTGTTGATTATATTCAGGCAGTATTCCTACAATAACCAGTGGGTTTTGATAATGAACAGTATTGCAGTTGTTACAGACAAAGCGTAGCCTGTTATCACCATCAGGTATTTGCTGTATAACGCGACTGCCGCAGTTTGAACAGAATTCCATAAAACCCTCAATATTATTTATAAAAAGTATAAACGATTAATGCTAGCAACAATTAAAAAACAGTTAAAAAATTACAATTCGCAATCAGATAATTCTGTGATAGCCGATAAACAGTCCGGTGCGGCTGTGTTGCTTTTGTTGCATGGCGATCCGAGCAGTCCGCAAATTATTCTAACTCGACGCGCCACACACCTTAATAGCCATGCTGGCGAGGTAGCATTTCCCGGGGGCAAAAAAGAAAGTCTCGACGACGATTTATTAGCAACCGCTCTGAGAGAAACAGAAGAAGAAATCGGCTTAGTTTCGAGTAAAATTAAGTTATTAGGAAAGTTACCAACTGACTCACCCTTAAAAAACAATATACGGGTCACACCATTTATGGGATGGGTGGATTCACCTTTTAGTCTAAAGGCCAACCCATCTGAAATAGCCTCAATTTTTCACTTACCATTACATTTTTTACTGGATATTAATCATTATCAATATTTTTGGCTGATAGAAGGAAAAATACAATTACCTTACGTATTGTATAAAGATTATAAGATTTGGGGTTTCACACTTAAGGTTATGGTTGATATGCTTAACAGCACGCTAGATGCTCAAATAAAGCTTCGCTATCCCAGTAAAAAAATTCATCAAATAGGTTATTGATAATGGAAAAGCCGGTTTCGCCCTGTATCTCACTATGCCGTCTAAATGACCAGGATATCTGTGAGGGTTGCTTTCGTACCACAGAGGAAATTAGAAATTGGGTCTATTTGGATGATGATCAGCGTCAAGCGGTAATAGAAGTTTGCGCAGATAGATCAAAGAAACTTAGCTAGTTATTGGATGAGCTTAAACAGTTTTATTATCAGTTCTCATATTAGTAACCTCAACTTTTTTTACTCTTGTTCCATTGATTTCTACGGTCTCAAATTTAAAATTATTGATATTAAAGCTCACATTGGCATCTGGGATGCTCTCTAGCTGTTCAAGTACTAGGCCGTTGATTGTTTTTGGCCCATCGACGGGTAGGTCCCAATTTGTGGCCTTATTTATCTCCCTTATTGTCGCGGTGCCATCAATTAAGAAACTACCATTTTTCTGAGCAATAACTTCATCAACTCTGTCAGCTTCATTGGTGGTAAAATCACCAACAATCTCTTCTAAGATATCTTCTAGTGTTACCAATCCCTGCACCTCACCATACTCATCAACCACCACAGCAAAACGACTACGCATTTTTTTAAAATTGAGAAGTTGAGTGGTTAGTTTGGTACTTTCGGGAATAAAATAGGCTTCATCTGCAAATCGCTTAATGGCCTTGTGGCTAATGGTTTCAGCGCGTAATAAATGATTGGCTTTTCTAACATGAAAGATACCAACAATATTATTGATATCACCTGAGTAAACCGGCTGACGCGTGTACTCACAGGATATAATTTTTTCCATTAATATCTCGATATTATCCTCAAGATCTAAGCCGCTAACTTCATTGCGAGGGATCATAATATCCTCAACCGTCATATTGTCTAGGTCGAGAATAGCACGCAACATACCCTGATTAGAGTTGGATATCTTGTGCCCAGAGAGATCTACCAAAGATTTTAATTCTTCGGAATCCAAACTATCGTCACGGTTTTTATTAGGGTCAAACCCAAGAAAGCTTATCAAAGTATTAGTTAATTTATTGATCAGCCATACTATTGGTGATAATAGTTGCAAAAGAGGTTTAAGAAGATGACTTGCTTTAAACGCAAACCATTCTGGATTTTGCGCAGCAATGGTTTTAGGGGTCACCTCAGAAAAAACCAGCACTAAAATAGTTAAAGTTGCAGTAGCAACCCAAGGTGCAGCGGCTTCACCGACATAATAGATAGCCAACATATTAGCAATAATTGCTGCAAGAATATTTACTGCATTATTGCCAATTAGAATTAAACCAATAAGCCGATCCGGCATACTCAGCAACTTAGCGGCACGTCTAGCACCAGAGCTTTTTTTGCGTTGATGCCTCAGGCGGTAGGGGTTTAGTGACATCATGCTTGTTTCTGATCCTGAAAAAAATGCAGACAGAACCAAAAGTGAAAACAAGATGCACCAAAGAATCAGTGGGTGAGAACCTTCCAAGAATTAGTAGCCTCTATGACTTAAGAAAAAAGATATTGAATTAGGTTGTTCAATTTAGCAATCCCATCCAATTAGTTTAATAAAAATTCGATGACAAACTTGCTGCCTAGATAGCCTAGCAAAATCCCAGAAAACCCAACCCAAGTCCAATTAATGGCTTTTTGTCCGCGCCATCCATAATGATATTTGCCAAAAATAAGTACGGCATAAACCAGCCAGGCGACAATACTAAATGTAACTTTATGAATTAATTGCTGAGCAAAAAAGTCATTGTAAACATAAAAGCCAGTCAATAATGATACAGTGAGTAAAATTTCACCTACCAAGATAAGCTCAAAAAGTAATTTTTCCATAGTCTCAAGGGCAGGCAAAGTCCGCATAAGCGCATTCTGGTGCTTATGTTTAAGTTGCCAGTTTTGATAGCCAGCTAGTAGTGCATGAAGCGCGGCTATAGCCAAGAAGCTATAAGCTAATACAGAGGCTAAAATATGTGCCTGCAAACTATAGGGTAGTATGGTTGCGGATTTGGTGCTAGAGCTTGCTAGGGCCAAAATGAGGGTTATAGCAGAAACAGGAAAGAGAACAAGATAGAGGCTATTGATCGGTTCCCTCAAGCCATTAAGATAAACTAAGCTATTAATAACCAATGCAAGCAAAGCCAATATTTTAAGTAAACTAAGATCTAATCCACCACTATGAAACAACAATCCAAACGTCGCAAAGCCATGCAACACAATGGTTGAACCGGTTATAGTTTGAATTAGGACAGTTTTAATTTTTCCTTTATTGATTATTTCTAACACATAACCAATCCACCCTAAAAGATAGAGTGCGATAGCGCTAGAGCCTAAAATAAAGGTGGTCATGTTTTAATCCGCATTTAATGAGGACTAAGTTTGGCATAATAACCGCTACAGGTGAAGCCTGTAGGTAAATTACTGATATAATGATGATATTAAATCCAAGGTATGGAAGCTAAATCAATGGCAATGTTTGAAAATCTCAGCGATCGTCTATCTCAGAGTCTAAAAAAAATCTCAGGGAAAGCCAGTCTTAGTGAAAGTAACATACAGGAAACCCTGCGTGAGGTTCGTGTAGCGCTTTTAGAAGCGGATGTGGCATTACCTGTAGTAAAGGATTTTATAGAGCTTGTAAAGCTACGAGCAGTAGGGCATGAAGTTGCAAGTAGTCTAAATCCAGGCCAGCAGTTCCTTAAAATTGTCCAAGCTGAGTTAGAGTCGGTGATGGGCGAGAAAAATGAATCCCTTAATTTAAATGCACAACCACCGGCCGTGATCCTAATGGCCGGTCTTCAGGGTGCAGGTAAAACCACCTCTGTCGCCAAGCTGTCACGATTTTTAAGTGAGCGTGAAAAGAAAAAAGTGATGGTTGTTTCGGCGGATGTATACCGACCCGCCGCCATACAGCAACTCAAAACCTTGGCCACAGAAGTAAATGCTGACTTTTTCCCCAGTTCAGACAGTCAAAATCCGGTTGATATTGTTAATCAAGCAATAGCTGCGGCAAAAACAAAATTTGTAGATGTTTTGATTGTTGATACGGCCGGTCGTCTGGCAATCGATGAAGAAATGATGACCGAGATACAGCAAATACATAAAGTTGCCAATCCAGTCGAAACACTTTTTGTCATTGATGCCATGATCGGGCAGGATTCCGTTAACACCGCAAAAGCTTTTAATCAGGCACTTCCACTAACAGGTGTAGTGCTTACTAAGGTTGATGGTGATGCTCGAGGTGGTGCTGCACTTTCAGTTCGACATGTCACCGGCAAGCCGATTAAATTTCTGGGAGTAGGAGAAAAAACTGATGCCTTAGAGCCATTTCATCCTGAGCGTATTGCTTCTCGTATTTTGGGAATGGGTGATGTCCTCAGTCTTATCGAAGATGTAGAGCGCAAGGTCGATAAGAAAAAAGCTGAAAAGTTTGCCAAAAAGGTCGCTAAGGGTAAGCGATTCGATCTTGAAGATTTGCGAGAGCAACTTCAGCAAATGAAGCAGTTAGGTGGTATGGAGAGCATGATGGATAAGCTGCCGGGTATGGGTAATATGGCTCAGATGACCCAGCAAAAGGATATGACAGGCCAGTTCAGTAAAATGGAATACATCATAGACTCTATGACTGCAAAAGAACGTGCCAATCCAGATATTTTGAATGGTTCTAGAAAAAGACGAATTACTCAGGGTTCAGGAACCACGGTTCAAGACTTAAATCGTTTGCTCAAGCAACATAAACAAATGGGTAAGATGATGAAAAAAATGAAAGGCAAAGGCATGCAGAACATGATGCGCGGCCTAGGTGGGGGTATGCCTCCAGGCGGAGGATTACCTCCGGGTGGTTTCCCGAAAATTTAACCCGTTAAAACTAACGGTCCTGAGGCATAAAAACTCGTCAAATAAAGAGGTTTCCTTTCATCTTTATTTCGCGTACTATACCGCGCCTTTCTTAGGGTCGTGGTGCATTTGAGCGGTACGGCATAAGAGCAGGACTAAACAGACAATTTAGGGCGCTAAAGTCGTCCAAAAATAGGGTATCAGTAGATGGTAACAATTAGATTGGCACGCGGTGGTTCAAAGAAACGTCCGTTCTTCCACATTACGGTTTCCGATTCACGCAAAGCGCGTGATGCTCGCTATATCGAGCGTATTGGATTCTTTAATCCAATTGCACGCGGTGGAGAAGAGCGATTACGTATTGATTTAGATCGCGCGACATACTGGCAAGGTCAGGGTGCACAAATTAGTGACCGTGTTTCAGCGTTGCTTAAAGAGGCCGCTAAACAAGCAGCATAAGAGGAAATTATCCTATGAGCAATAGTAACATTGTTCAAGGAACTCTCGTTGTTGGGAAGATTTCCACTGTGTTTGGTGTGCGTGGTTGGGTGAAAGTTATGTCTTTCACTGAGCAGGCAAGCAAAATTTTTGACTATCAACCATGGTTGGTTGATAAAGAAGGTAGACTAGAATCCGTTCAGGTTGATGAATGGAAAAACCATGGTGATGGTTTGGTGGTCCGCTTCAAAGGAATTGATGATCGTGATGTTGCTCGAAGCTGGTGTCTGAAAGATATCCGAGTTGACGCAACATTACTACCCGAGTTGAGTGATAGTGAATTTTATTGGCATCAACTTGAAAATTTAGTGGTTTATAACCACTTTAAAGATACTGAAGAGCGACTAGGGGTTGTGACCTCATTACTAGAGACAGGGGCCAACGATGTCATTGTGGTTAAAGGTGATGTGGAAAGTATTGATCGACGTGAACGGTTAATTCCCTACTCTAATCAGTATGTACTAAAGATTGATCTGGGTGCGCAGCGTATTGATGTGACCTGGGATCCCGATTTTTAAATGATCGGAATAGGTGGCGGGGTCTAGTTATGAAAATAGCGTTGATTACTCTGTTTCCAGAGATGTTTGATGCATTGACTGATTATGGCATCAGTGGTCGAGCGGTAAATCAGGGGTTACTAGATATTTCTAGCTTTAACCCAAGAGATTTTACCGATGACCCTCACGCCACAGTTGATGACCGTCCTTATGGTGGTGGGCCGGGTATGGTTCTTTTGATTGAGCCATTGCGCAAGGCAATTAAAGCCGCAAAAGAGTGGATTGATGGAGAGCCGTTAGTAGTTTATCTCTCTCCTCAAGGTAAGGTTTTGCAACAAGCTGCCGTGAATAATTTGGTAACTGAACAATCGATTATTCTGATAGCTGGTCGTTATGAAGGTATTGATGAACGATTAATCCAGCTAGAAGTAGACCAGGAATGGTCAATTGGTGACTATGTGTTAAGTGGCGGTGAGATTCCCGCTATGGTTTTAGTTGATGCATTGATACGGCAGATTCCCGGGGCCTTAGGCCACAGTGAATCAGCAAGTCAGGATTCATTTGCAGAGGGTCTTTTAGACTGTCCGCATTATACGCGACCTGACAATTACCAAGATTTAAAGGTTCCAGATGTATTGTTATCGGGTAACCATGAAAAAATAAGACAGTGGCGATTAAAGCAGTCGCTATTGAGAACGCAACAAAGAAGACCAGATTTATTGGACAGGTTAGCGCTTAATACTGAGCAGCTAGCCTTACTCAAGGAAATGAGTGATGCGCTGGCAGATGATGGCAAAGGATAGGTCCATCCTCTCTGTACAGAGCTCTAAATCAGGTGGCTTGCCACCAACCAATGTAAATTGAGGAGCAAAAAGATGTCAAATAAGATGCCTATCATCGCTGCATTAGAAGCAGAGCAGATGGAAAAAAAAATACCTGACTTTGGTCCGGGTGATACCGTTTCAGTAAAAGTAAAAGTGAAAGAAGGCAGTCGCGAGCGTCTTCAGGCCTTTGAAGGTGTCGTGTTGGCTAAGCGCAACCGCCAACTTAACTCAGCGTTTACCGTAAGAAAAATTTCAAATGGTATTGGTGTTGAGCGTACTTTTCAAACCTATAGCCCGCTTGTTGACAGTATTGAGGTTAAGCGCCGCGGTGCAGTTCGAAGAGCTAAGTTATATTATCTTCGTGATCGTTCTGGAAGGTCAGCAAGAATTAAAGAAAAGCTGGCAAAATAGCTATTGAAAAAAGCGACCTAGAGGGTCGCTTTTTTTTGCCTTTTTCTAAAGCAAACTCAGTGGATTGGGTCTATTATTAATTCAGTAAGCGGCTAAATATCAAAGCTAGTTGGGAAAGTATCTCCCAATGTTTAATTAATGACTGAGGAGCAAGGATGTTTTATACTTATTTAGATAGTTTTTTTGGGGCCAAGTTAGAGAGCTTGATATCATGTAGTTACTTTTTTTCATCCAATGGACATGGTGGTTAAATAATGCATATTCTTATTGTTGATGATCATGCTTTTGTATGTGCAGGGCTAAAAGCAACCTTAATGGATACATTGGATGATATTGAGGTAACAACAACTGAGCGCGGTGAAGAAGTTCTATCTATTCTTGCCAAAAATAATATTGATCTCATCATACTGGATCTTTTTATGCCAGGTGGATATGGAGGTTTTGGTCTTATAGGATTGCTTCATGATCGCTATCCGTCTATGCCGATTATTGTTTTATCTGCCTCCGAAAACTCTACTCATATCAGAAAATGTTTAGAGCTAGGAGTCACTGGTTTTGTAACAAAATCTGCACCCAAGGAGGCTTTGTTTGAGGCTATTTCTAAGGCATTAAATGGTGAGCAGTATGTCCCAAAATATCTTATAGAGGCTCTGCCAGAGGTTGCTCGGGTTATTGATGAAGTTGACTCTGGAGTAAATGTAGAAATAATTGCCGAATTAATTACTGATCGACAATTTGATATACTTAGTTGTATAAGTCGTGGACATTCCAATAAACAAATTGCACGTGAGTTGGACTTGTCAGAGAACACAGTTAAAGTTCATGTAAGCGCAATGCTCAAATCATTGGGTTTAAGCAATCGTACTCAAGCTGGAATTTTGGGGCAAAAATTAGGATTAGCTGAGTCTGTCGACATTGAAGCAGAAAATTAAATAAAAATAATTAGTATAGTGGTTGGAAATTTTAGAGGTAGTAATTCATGAAGTACCCCAGTTTAAAGGTCGCTGTTTGGGTGATGATAACCTATATCTTCTCGATTGAAGTCTTTGCTCATAATTGGGTGATTACTGAAGAAGATTTATTTGCGGAGATTGATTCAGTAACAGGTGTAACGCATTTAAAACAGGATCTTGAGCAAGTTCCTGCAGCGATCACAATTATAGATCGGCGAACTATTGAATCGTCAACTGCGGTTGATTTGGTTGATTTATTTCGTTTAGTACCTGGGTTTCAGGTGTATTCTGTTCATGCCAATCGTACTGGAGTTACCTACCATGCTCCCGGCGGCGAATACTCGCGCCGTCTAGAGGTGAAAATAGATGGAAGATCAGTTTATGAGTCGTTTTTTTCCTCAGTGGAGTGGAACACTCTCGGAGTTGATTTAGATGATATTGAGTATATTGAAGTGGTTCGTGGATCAAATGCACCTGCAGATGGAAGTAACGCATTTCTTGCTTCTATCAATATTGTAACTCGCTCTCCGTTAACCGAAAAAGGCACACAGGTTAAGTTTTCTTATGGTAATCAGGGAGTTCAGCGTGCTTCATTCAGTCACGTTAGTCAGTTTGGGGATCTAGCGTCAAGAGCTACCTTAGGTATCAAAAATAATGATGGTTTTGAAAGTTTTTCTGGGCTTCATTTGGGCGAAGACAAGTTTATTCCTATTGATGATGGAGCAGAAACGGTTACTGTTAGATATCATGGACTTTGGACACCGAATGCTACAGATAGTATCGATATTCAGTTAGGAGTAGGTGAAACTGAAACCGCCATTGGATATGACGCATATTTTGATCGAACTTGGGATAATACCTACCAACATTTGAGCTGGAAGCATATAGCTAATGATTGGAGTGATATAGAATTAATCCTCTATCATAATTCGTTAGATTTTATTGATGAGTCTGATGGAATAACGCTTTCAAGACTAATTAATAATCACCAAATTTCTGAACCCTACAAATCAATTTTAGAGGCGGAACCTGATCAAAATCAATGGATTGTAGATCCTCAATATTTTCAATATTCCGATCGTTGGGATGCTGAGTTAAGAAGTAATTTTTATAAATGGGATAATGTGCGCCTAAACTTGGGTATTGCTTCTCGATATGACAGTGTAAAAAGTAAACAAGCTTTTCCTATCAAAGACGAAATAAGTCAAAAAACAAACAGAGGCTATAGCAATTTAGAATGGACTGCTAATGATCAATGGACTTTAAATTACGGACAAATCATAGAAAAACCCTCAGGTAAAGCTAGTAGTAGTTCATATCGAGTTGCTGCAAACTACCAATCGTCTCCAAGTCATATGTTTAGGTTTGCAAGTAATAGCAGCTATCGCTTTCCATCTATTCTTGAAAGTAATCAAAATACATTTTATGACTACAATGGTACAGTTATCAATTACGTTATACGCGCTGATTCAGAAGTCAATAATGAAAGATTAATTAGCCATGAAATAGGTTATATAGGTTCCTTCCCTGAACAGCACATTAATTTAGACGTAAGGATATTTGATGAGAGTTTTTCTGAAATTATCGGTCAGCGCAGGGAGCCATACGATAGCCTAACTCAAGATAGAATAAACATTAGAGATAACACTGATAATATCCAATTGAAAGGAATTGAGTGGCAGTTAAAATATAGACCTAGTCATAAATTATTAATTGATTTAAATCATACCTATCTTGAGATTGAGGGAAATAGTTTATATGCAAATTTACCTTCTGGTGATATCTACAAATCACATAAAACCTCTGTTCCTAAAGATATGTTTAATGTACTACTCAACTATCAAGCTACTAATGACTGGTATTTAAGTGCTTCATATCACTATAAGTCTGCCTATGATCCAAATGTTAGTGGTAGTGATTCCAAACTTGAAAAAAGTTTTTCTCGCTTGGATTTAAAGACTGCCAAGCGTTGGTTTTACGGCAATAACTGGATTGAACTATCTCTTGTCGCGCAAAATTTGGGAGATGATTACGCTGATCATTATTTTTACAATATTTTTGAAAGCAAATATATCCTTGGTATCAAAATGGGATCTAGCTAATTTTAAATTTATTGAAAAGGACTTTAATGGTGAGGTTTTGATTGTTTATGAATGGTTATAAGTTAAAAAGAGGTTTCTTTATGACGCTGAGGAGAGCTGTTTGTTCTCCTCGGGTTGCTCTTTTTTTGGTCTTTTTATTTGCCCCTATTAATTCATATTCAAATAAGTTTGATCATGCATTATTTATATTAAGTAAAGATACGCCCGATTATAAAAAGATCGTTAATTTAGTTACCTCTGATTGGAAAAAATCAAAAAGTTATGGCTACATGATTTTGATTGACGATCAGTCTGCTGAAATTGATAAGAACCTCAAAACTTCAGATATTATTATTACCCTTGGTACTTCGGCTGCAGATAAAATCTTAGCCAAAAAAACAGCACAGCCTGTTATTAATACCCTAATTACTCAAAGTGCATTTAAGTCATTAGCTGACAAGCATTATGGAAATATACCTAAGGCTTTAGCCTCAGGTGTAAATCCTATTCTACTGGATCAACCTTTTGAGAGACGTTTAAATCTTACTCGCCGACTCATAAAAAATATGACTGATGTGGGTGTTATGATCGGTCCATCGAATGCAAATAATCAAAGCTTTTATACTCACTCTATTGAGGAATTAAACTTAAAGCCAAAAATACTTTTGATTGATCCCGATCAGAATCCAATTAGACAGCTTGATCCTGTCATTAAATCCAGTGATGTTTTTATTCCTGTGGCTGATAGTCATCTTATTAATGTAACAACCGCAAAATGGATCTTGCAGCTAGCGTATAGACACCGTGTGCCGGTTATAGGCTACTCTGCTAATTATGTGGCGGCGGGTGCTTTAGCATCAGTATATTCATCACCGCAAGATGTCTCAAAACAAACGGCAGAGCTAATAGATTCATTACTAACTAAAAACCATAAAAATCAGATGCATTTACCCAGATACTGTACGGTAAAGTTTAATAAAACGGTGGCCTGGCATCTTAATTTAGAAATTCCTAGAGACTTAGAAAAAAATACTGGCCGGTGTGATTTATGAGGTATCTTCCTACCCGCAATAGTATTTCTTCTCGACTTTTAGTGACGGGATTAATTCCTTTGACTCTTTTAAGTATATTAATGGGCTATTATTTTATTTCTTACCAAAAAGCAGAAATGCTTGGTAATTTGCAAGATACAGGGCAAATAGCTGTGCGTCAGGTTTCGCAAAATACTGCCTTTGCACTTTATTCGGGTGACCGTAAAAGCTTAGATTCTTTAAGTTATGCTACTTTAGAAACACCTTCTGTCGCGGGAATAGTATTTTATAGTTATACCGATCAAGAGCCAATAACGATTGGCGATCTTGATTTCGAAAAATTACCAAAATATTTTGATCGCAGCGAGCCTTTTGAGTTTGATGGACACTGGTATTTCTTTTCTGAAATACTTTCCGACCGATCGCCAATTATGGACTATGAAGACCCGATGAATTATGAGCCTGAAAAGATCGGTTGGGTATTAGTGTCGCTGAGTGACAAATTAATGAGGGAAAAAGAACATAGCTTCTTTTTAACCGCATCAACTGTAGTTTCCTTTAGTTTTCTATTAGCTTTCTTGCTCTCCATTCGTATTAGCAGAACTGTATCTGACCCCCTAGAGGATTTAACAAATGTGGTAGCAACGATGGAGTCCGGTAATTTGGATGTTGGTGCATCAGAAACTGATATTGCTGAATTAGCACATTTATCGCGAGGTATTAATGGCTTAGCAGCTAGTGTTCGAGAGTCAAATCAACTGATGCAGAGTGAAATTAATCGAGCTACTAGCCAGCTTAAAGTGGCCTTAGCAAAGTTAGAGGAAGCCATGCTTGCTAAAGATCAGTTTTTGGCGAGAATGAGTCATGAGTTAAGAACGCCATTAACCGCTGTTTTAGGCTTTTCAAATATGTTGTTTACTGAGGTGAGCGAATCTAAGCGCGAGGAACAGTTGAGCGTAATTCAGCGATGTTCAACAGTTTTATTGACGATGATTGATGATGTTCTTGATTTTTCTAAAGCTGATCTTGGCGGCTATAGTTTAAATAATAGTTCCTTTGCTTTGGATAAATTGATTGAGGATTTGAATTTATTATTCCTCTTACAGGCGAGAGAAAAAGGCCTAGACTTTAATATTTCTATTGAAGATAGAGTGCCTACGCGGGTATATGGAGATGCAGTGCGCTTAGCTCAGATAATTACAAATTTGGTTAATAATGCCATAAAATTTACTGAGTTTGGATCCGTTTCATTACATTTAAGCGCATTAGATTTTGATAATGCCTATGATGATTTAAAATTTTGCATTACCGATACCGGTAAAGGCATAGTCAAAGATAAAATTCCAACATTGTTTGAACCATTTACTCAAGAAGATACATCCATCAATAGACAGTATGGTGGAAGTGGTTTGGGCTTGTCGATTTCAAAGCGATTGGTTAATGCAATGGATGGAGACATTTCAATAAATAGTGAAGTAAATGTCGGAACTGAAGTAATATTTACCTGTAAGTTATCCAAAAATAGCCATGATATTGACTCGCCTGCGCAGTCATTGTTGTCTGAAATGGGTACAAAAAAAGGTAAGGTGCTGTCAGGGGTGGTTATCTTACTTGCTGAAGATAATGAATTTAATCAGAAATTTATGGTGCGATTATTGGAGCGTCATGGTGCGGTTTGCTCAATTGCAAAAAATGGCCAAGAGGCCATAGAAATGAATGATAGTGGTAATTTTGATTTGATTCTAATGGACCTACATATGCCAATCATTAATGGTATGGAAGCAACAAAAACTATTGTTAGTCAAAATGATAATTGTCCTCCAATTATTGGACTTACGGCCGATATAACATCTTCTGAGCAGGATAAATTAATTGCTTTTGGCGCCAAAAGTGTAGAGCTTAAGCCTATTGATGAAGACCATTTAATTAATACCCTATTGGAAGCGCTAAATCTACAAGAAAAATCACAGAAATTTTCTAGTGAAGGCATGCTAGCAGCTGTCCTACCAATAGAGGATTTAAAGCAAGCCATTACTGTAAATCTTAATAGTTTAGAAAAATGTTTGCATGCTGATGAGCAAGCGAGCATCCGGCCTTTAATTCATGATTTGATTGGTTTTTGTGGTCTTTATGGTATGCAGGAACTAAGAGAAATAGTACTAGAGTTGAAAAATTCGTACGCAGTTTTAGATAATTCGAAAAACTTGCAACAGGTTAAGCGTATACGTCAATACATGAATCAATCAGCAATTTTTAAGTAATTTACTTCAAATAATATATTTAGTACTTATGTGTTAGTGCTTCAGTGTAATTTAAATTACCTTCATTTTGATCTAAATTTAATAGTGCAAGGTCAACTGTCCAAGCAGGAAGCATTAAATGGATTTACATTGGTTCGCAAGCATAAACTCATACACCATTGTTATGTCTCTGTAGTTGCATTCTTTCGGTTAAATTTTTTGATGGATGTATTGGGCTGTTGTTTCATGGAGGTCACCTTTTTTGGCGACAGGGTAGTTGCTATGTACCATAGATGGTACAGGTTGGTCTTGTTATTTACTCCCTCTTTAAACCTCGCTCCCGCGAGGTTTTTTTTATTCAATAAAAACAGCGATATAAAAATAAATTCTTTTCTCTGAGTTGTATAAGTCATAGACTGTAAGAAATTTCAATATAGATACTTATGAAAAAACAAAAACCTATAAAGGATAGCTTTGCTAGTCGAGAGGCATCCAAATATCAAAACCCAATTCCAAGCCGCGAATTTATTCTAGATTATTTGGAGCATAGCGTGGGTCCTCTAACCCATGAAGCTATTTGTACTGCATTAGATTTATCCGACCCTGAGCAAGTTGAAGCCATGCGCCGACGATTAAATGCGATGGAAAGGGATGGTCAGCTTGCTAGAAATCGTCGGGGTGGATATGGCACCTTACAAAAATTGAATTTAATTAAAGGGAGAGTTATAGGTCATTCTGAGGGTTTTGGTTTTGTCTCGCCACTGAGCGGCGAGGGCGAAGATATATTTCTTTCTAGCGCACAAATGCGTCGAGTTTTTGATGGAGATATTGTATTAGTTAGAGTGGCGGGATGGGATAGGCGTGGCCGCCCTGAGGGATCATTGGTCGATATTGTTGAGCGCGCTACGCAACAGTTAGTTGGGCGTTATTTCCGCGAGAGTGGTATCAACTTTGTAAGGCCAGATAATCCGCGTATTAGTCAGGATATTCTTATCTCTGGAGATCGTCCTTGCCCAGCCAGCCCAGGACAGATTGTGGTGGTAGATATTTTAGAGCCGCCTACGCGAAATAGTTTACCTGTTGGCTTTGTGTCTGAAGTCTTAGGAGAACATTTAGACCCTGGTATTGAAATTGATATGGCAGTTCGCAATTACGGCATCCCTTTCAAATGGACTGATGAGATTGTCGCTGAAACTGCTGAGATCCCCTCTGAGATTACTTATACGGATTCAAGAGTCGATATCAGGTCTATTCCGTTAATTACCATTGATGGTGAAGATGCTCGTGATTTTGATGATGCGGTCTTTTGCCGGCCCAAACCAAAAGGTGGATGGGAGCTAATTGTAGCTATTGCCGACGTATCTCATTATGTCACTGTGGGGTCGGCGTTAGATAAAGAAGCATTCTCTCGAGGTAATTCGGTCTACTTTCCTAATCATGTAGTTCCAATGCTACCGGAAAAATTATCCAATGGCCTCTGTTCCCTTAATCCCGCAGAAGACCGTTTTTGTATGGTATGCGAGATGCAAATCAGTGAGCACGGGGATATTACAGATTATCAGTTTTATGAGGGGATAATGCATTCTCATGCGCGTATGACCTATACGCAGGTTGCACAGATGATATCTAATCAAGATCAGACTGAACCTGTAGCGGTGAGAGAGCAGTTTAATGCAGTATTGCCGCAAATAGATGCCTTAAAAAGTCTATCGCAACAATTACAGAAATGTCGAAATCAGCGTGGTGCTATAGATTTTGATACTCAAGAAACGCGAATATTGTTTGATAGTAAGCGTAAGATTAGTCAGATTATTCCAGTGGATAGAACCGATGCACACCGCTTAATTGAAGAATGCATGTTGTGCGCTAATCTATGCGCTGCAGAATTTTTGCAAAAGTCAAAATTGCCGGCACTTTACCGTGTTCATGAGGGGCCAAGCGAGGAGCGTTTAGTTTCGGTTCGGGATTTCTTGGGTGAACTTGGCATTGGTCTTGGTGGTGGTAACGAGCCAGAGCCAATGCACTATCGTCAGGTATTGAATGGCGTTAAGCATCGTGATGATGCGCAGATTATACAATCAGTATTATTGCGCTCAATGAGCCAGGCAGTGTATCAATGTGAAAACCTGGGTCATTTTGGTTTGGCATTTGATGCTTATACACATTTTACTTCGCCTATTCGTCGCTATTCAGATTTATTGGTCCATCGTGCTATTCGCAGTTTAATTAAAAGTGGTAAAAAATCGTCTCATATTCGAAGACCTGAAAAGCAATCTAATATTGATAAGGCTGCTTATTACCCCTATGAATTGGCTGCTCTAGAGGAAGTCGGCGAGCATTTATCAGTCACAGAGCGTCGCGCTGATGAGGCGACACGCGATGTTGTTAATTGGCTAAAGTGTGAATTCCTTTTGGATCGAGTTTCTGAGGAATATACCGGTGTTGTTAATGCGGTCACGGGTTTTGGCTTATTTATTATGTTAGATGAATTGATGGTTGAGGGCTTAATTCATGTCACCGGTTTGCCAAAAGACTACTATCATTATGAAGCCTCCCAGCACCGAATGGTGGGAGAGCGAACGGGTAGAACGTTTAGATTGGGCCAAAAGGTTCGGGTCAAGGTAGTTCGGGTGAATTTGGAAGAAAGAAAAATTGACTTTGAACTTATCGATAAAGGTTCTAGTCAATCACATACAGAAAAGCCAAGAACTTCCACTAGAAAAGCTGAGGCGCGATCGAAGAAGCCTAGAACTAAAAATTCAGATCGCAGAAGATCCTCTAATCCACGTGCAAAAACAAAGGATAAAACGGGAAGTTCGAGCTCGAAAAGAAAGCGTAAATCCAGACGTTAGTTTTTAGAGAGTAAAAATTTGGGTATAAGTTCGTTGAGTAGATCGCCAATATAATCAATAAAAACTGTGCCTATTTCCTGTGAGTAGAAACTCGGATCTCTGTGTCCTAAAGCTAATACCCCAAAGGTACCACTGTTTTTAAGGGGCAGTGCTAATATAGAGCCTACATTCTTTGCTTGATTACCAAATAGCAGAGCAAGTTCTTCTTCTTTTCTCACGCCGCATACGGCGTTTTGAGCGCTTAGTATGTCCTTGATATTTGATTTAGCCTCGTCTTCAGAAACTAAATTAGCCGCTGTTTTTGCGGCAATGGTGTCGTCATTAATAAGAGTAAGACTAAAAAATTCTGTGGAAAAGTCACTTTTTAAGCTAACGCTTAGTGCTTTGATTAATTGGGTTAAATCTTTTGCTTGAACCAAATTTAAAACTAGGCGTTTGGTTTTTTCCATCAGTAATGCATTGTCTTTTGCAGTGGTCAGCATCTGATCTATTTGAGTGGCCATATCCTTATTGCGGTTTCGCATTAGACCAATTTGTCGCTCAACCAGGGATATGGCTTTTCCACTCTCATGGGAAATATTGAGGGCTTCAAAAATATCTGGGTTTTGTTCGAAAAAATCTGGATTCTGACTCAGATAATCGCGAACCAACGATTGTTCATTTAGATTATTTTTTTTAGCTGTCATAGCTTTATTTTTCCATGAAAAACTGTTTCAGCAGGGCCTGTCATTAAAATAGGCTGGTCGTTACCTTGCCATTCGACCCAAAGTGCACCTCCCACTAATTCAAGTTTTACCTTGGAATCTACCAAGTTCTGTTGAATAGCCGCTACAGCCGCTGCACAGGCACCAGAGCCACAGGCTTGAGTTTCACCTGCACCGCGCTCATAAACACGTAACTTAATAGTTTGGCGGTCGATAATTTGCATAAAGCCAACATTAACGCTCTCGGGGAATTGATTGTGAGCTTGAATTTGAGGGCCAATATTACTCACTGCAGTCGTGTCGACATCCTCTACCTGCATGACTGCATGAGGATTTCCTACGGAAATGGCGGCGATTTCATAGCGCTCTGTATCAGTTTCAATAGGGTACAATTTTTCTTCTTGATCTGAGATAAAGGGGATTTCTGCGGGCGTAAATAGGGGTGCGCCCATATTAGCTGTAACCAGATTTTTAGGCTTGATACTGACTTCCATTACACGATTTTTGGTTTGTAATAGTACCGTTTGTTTGCCTGATAATTGCTGATCTGCAATATAACGACCCATACAGCGAGCGCCATTGCCGCATTGCTCAACTTCAGTTCCATCACAGTTAAAGATGCGATAATTAAAATCACTATTTTTGTCGGCGGGTGGTTCAAGAATGAGTACTTGATCGCAGCCAATGCCCACATTGCGGTCTGCCATTTTTTTAATGGCCTCGGTAGTGAGATTAATAGGCTGACGCACGGCATCAATGACTACAAAATCATTGCCAAGACCATGCATTTTGGTAAATTTTATCAACATTACAGCGAGCTCCGTTATTGCTCTTTTATTAGTTGTTCACCTTTGAAAAGATCCTCAAGGCTCTCGCGCGCCCTTACAAGGTGGACCTGATTACCATCGATCATTACTTCGGCAACTCTGGGGCGACTATTGTAGTTGGAGCTCATTACAAAGCCATAGGCGCCGGCTGACGATAAATAGAGGTAATCTCCCTCCTCAATAGAGAGGGTTCTATCTTTGGCTAAAAAGTCGCCAGTTTCACATACTGGTCCAACTACATCATATTGGTCTGCTGTTCTATCGGAAATAATTTCAATTTCTTTAATATCCATCCAAGCATCATAAAGGGCAGGTCGCAACATATCGTTCATGGCGGCATCGACGACGGCAAAATTTTTGTCGCCATTATTTTTGATTACCTGAACCTGCATCAGTAGTACACCAGCGTTGGCAATGATAGATCGACCGGGTTCTAAAACCAGTGTTTGATGACGATCTTCTAGCAGGGGAAGTAAAGCCTCCATATAGTTATCCAAAGAGGGAACCACTTCATTTTGATAGCGAACACCCAAGCCACCGCCAATATCAATATGCTTAAGGTTAATACCTGACTCAGCTAAGCGATCAACTAGTAATAACAAATGCCTCATGGCATCAATAAATGGACTGATATCAGTTAATTGTGAGCCTATATGACAGTCGACACCAACCACACTGATATGATCCATCTTAGCTGCTTGCTGATAGACCTCATAGGCTCGACTTATATCTATACCAAATTTATTCTCTTTAAGGCCGGTAGAAATATAGGGGTGAGTTTTAGCGTCTACATCAGGATTGACGCGCAATGAAACCGGCGCCATTTGATTAGTTTCTGCGGCTGTTTTGTTTAACAGTATTAATTCAGATTCAGATTCGACATTAAAGCAGTGAATGCCTACTTCTAGCGCACGGCGCATTTCATTTGCAGTTTTTGCTACCCCAGAATAAACCACTTTAGCCGGATCACCTCCAGCTATCAGTACCCGTTCTAGTTCGCCGACAGACACAATATCAAAACCAGCCCCTAAGTTGGCCAGTGTTTGTAATACCGCTATATTAGAGTTGGATTTTACCGCATAACAGATAAGATGATTCCGCGAGCTTAATGCTTGTTGATAGGCTAAGAAGTTTTCACTGATTGCCTGCTTGCTGTAGGCATAGCAGGGGCTGCCATATTTTTGAATAATATCCCTAAGAGGGACATCTTCCATGGTTCGCTGGTTGCCATTGGTGGTTACTGAGCTATGCATTATGCCTATTAGTCCTTATCTTGGTCGATTGTTGTGTCTTCAGGTAAATATAGATCACCCGTATTGCCGCAGCCAATTAAACCGCAGAATAAAAATACTGTTAATATTAGGATGAGTCGTTGATGCATATTCTGTTACCTTGCAAAAAACGTTAGTATAGCGGTAGTGGCGGATCACACTCAAACAATTATCACTGCCATCTATTTAACAGGTACCCAAATTATGACAGAAGCGCAGTTTAACCAGATGGTCGATGATCTTATGTTTTCTATCGAAGTAAGCATTGATGATAGTGGTGCAGATCTGGATTATGAAAATACAGCGGGTATGTTGACTATTACCTGTGACGCCAATGGATCTCAAATTATTTTGTCCCGTCAGCCAGCGTTGGGTGAAATTTGGTTGGCGGCTCGTTCTGGCGGTTTTCATTTTAAGTTAGATGGCGATTCTGATCATGGCGTTTGGAAAAACACTGTGAGCGGCGAACCGCTCATTAATATGTTGTCAAATGCCTGTTTAGAGCAATCAGGCGAGCAGGTTAAGTTCGACTTTTAATTAGCACTAATGCTCGATCTGCAGCAGCTTTTACCTGATCTGGTGCAGTACCACCTTGATGATTTCGCGCCGCAACTGAGCCTTCTAAGGTAAGAACATCAAATACATCTTGATCAATTAAGTTTGAGAAATTTTGCAGCTCTTTAAGGCTCATTTCGGATAAATCTTTATTGTTTTTTATACCAAAGGCCACGGCGCTACCAACAATTTCATGGGAATCTCTAAAGGCAATGCCTTTTCCGACCAAATAATCTGCCAAATCTGTTGCAGTGGAGAATCCTCTTCGAGCGGCTTCATACATAGATTCTCGATTGGCCTGTATGGCTGGAATCATATCGCCGAAGGCACGAAGACAGTCTTGTACTGTATCCACAGTATCAAATAACGGTTCTTTATCTTCTTGGTTATCTTTATTGTAGGCCAATGGTTGAGATTTCATTAGGGTGAGCAATGAAATAAGTTGGCCAGTTACTCTGCCGGTCTTGCCTCGCACTAATTCTGGTACATCAGGGTTTTTCTTTTGCGGCATTATAGATGAGCCTGTGCAAAAGCGATCTGGCAGATCAATAAACTTGAATTGAGCAGAAGCCCATAGAATGAGTTCTTCAGATATACGTGAAAAATGTGTCATTAGAAGGCTGGCAAAGGCACAGAACTCAATGGCAAAGTCACGATCACTAACGGAATCTAGGGAATTTTCTGTAGGTTTTGTGAAACCAAGCTCTGAGGCGGTGAATTCGCGATCAATTGGATAGCTAGTTCCCGCGAGTGCTGCCGAACCCAGCGGGCTTTGGTTGAGTCTTTTCCTGCAGTCACATAGACGTTCATAGTCTCTCTGTATCATTTCGTTCCAAGCTAGAAGGTGATGGCCAAAGGTGACTGGTTGAGCGGTTTGCAAGTGAGTAAATCCGGGCATTATGGTGGATGCTTCGCTTTTAGCTAACTCAATAATATTCTGTTGTAACGCACTAATTTGTGGTTTTAGGCTATCAATTTGATCGCGAAGCCACAAACGAATATCGGTGGCTACTTGATCATTTCTAGAGCGTCCGGTATGTAGTTTCTTGCCGACAATTCCAATACGATCAGTTAGAGCTGCTTCTATATTCATGTGAACATCTTCAAGGATTTGCGACCAAGCAAATTCTCCTTGAGTAATTTCATCGCCAATTTGACCGAGACCATCAATAATTTGATTAAGCTCATCGGTAGTGAGAATGCCAACCTTAGCGAGCATTTTGGCATGGGCTATGGAGCCCTGAATATCCTGCTGCGCAAGCCTTTGATCAAAATCAACTGAGGCTGTAAAGCGCGCTACAAAAGCATCGACAGGTTCATTAAAGCGACCACCCCATGAGGCATTGGTTGCAGAATTATTCGGCTGTTTAGTTTTGTTTTTGTTAGATTTACTCATTGACCCTATTGCCCAGTCGGTTAAATTTAGTCGATTATAGCTAATCCTGATGGTTAGGGGGTAGAAGTTAGCCTCAGACATGAGAATATTTTAATAAACAGGCTATTTAGTGCGGATTACTCTGACAAATAGTCACAAATTGATGATAATAGAGGCTGATAATTTATCTCAGGTTAAAACTGTGACAAATAAAGTGCGAATTGCGACCAGAAAAAGCCCGCTTGCTCTTTGGCAAGCGGAATATGTAAAGCATCAATTAATGCTACATCATCCTGATTTGCAGGTTGAGTTAGTGGCTATGAGCACGCGCGGCGATAAATTACTGGATGCACCTCTAGCTAAAGTGGGAGGCAAAGGTCTATTTGTTAAAGAGCTTGAAGTTGCAATGCTCAAGGGGCGAGCGGATATCGCTGTGCATTCAATGAAAGATGTGCCTATGGAATTTCCCGAGGGGCTTGGCTTGTCAGTGATTTGTGAGCGAGAGGATCCAACGGATGCCTTTGTATCCAATAAGTATAATGAACTAAGCCAGTTGCCAGATAATGCAGTTTTGGGCTCTTCAAGTCTGCGGCGCCAATCACAAATACGTGCAAAGTTTCCCAATTTAAAAATCAAAGATTTGCGCGGCAACGTGAATACGCGATTAGATAAGCTCGATAAGGGTGAGTACGATGCATTAATTCTTGCCAGTGCGGGTCTAATTCGTCTGGATATGGCCCAACGAATTGCCTCAAAGCTGGATGCCAATCTATGCCTGCCAGCAGGCGGCCAGGGTGCAGTGGGCATCGAATGCCGTTCTAATGATTCGGCAATTTTAGCGCTTCTAGAGCCGTTAAATCACTGGGAAACAGCCTGCTGTGTTATTGCCGAGCGAGCGGTAAATCGTCGCTTGCAAGGCGGCTGCCAAGTGCCTATTGCTTGTTATGCTGAATTTGATTCAGGCGATCAATCAATCAAACTTCGTGGTTTAGTTGGCAGTATTGATGGTCAGACACTGCTTCAGACATCAATGGTGGGGCCAGCAACTGATGCTGAGCAATTAGGTATAGCATTAGCCGATAAATTACTCTCTATGGGCGCAGGTGAAATACTTTCCGCGGTCATGGGCAATAATTACAATGCTTGATAAGCCTATTTTAGTCGTTAGGCCTTTGCGAGAAGATGATGCTTTTCTAAAGCTTTTAGAGCAAGCCTCTATTCCCTTTAAGTATATTCCCATTATGAAAATACTACCCGTGGTTAAAAATGATAGGGACTATGAGTCAATTGCAAGGGTCATTGATCGCCTGCAACAGTTTGACCAAGTTATTGTTATTAGTGCCAACGCAGCTGAAATCGGTTTGCCAATAATCGCCCAACGCTGGCCTGAGTTGCCCAAAGAAATTGATTTTTTAGCAGTGGGTCAACAAACTGCCGATGTATTTTCTGAATATAATTATTCAGTGAGTTTCCCTGAGAAAAAACCTAATACGGAAGGTTTGCTAGAAGAGTTACCTCAGTTGCAAGATTTAAAAGATAAGTCAGTGCTTATTTTGCGTGGTGGACAGGGTCGACAAACATTGGGAGAGGAGCTTATTCGGCGTGGGGCAATGGTCGAATATTGCGAATTGTATCAACGTCAAATTCAATCGCATAACTTGGTGCAAGCGAAAAAATTTATGTCTAGTGTCGGTTGTCTTGTGGTGCATAGTGGGGAATTACTAAAGGCTATGGATATTCCAGCGGATAAGCATATACCCTTAGTAGTGCCCAGTGATAGAATTGCACAAAAGGCGCATGAACTGGGTTATCTGAAAGTGCAGGTTGCCGAAAATGCGTTACCACAATCAATGTACAAGGCTGTGCTGCATGCTGTCGGCATTGAATTAAACCCATAATCCAGTAGTTATCCCTGATGTTATTTGCATACAGGGTTTTTTTAATATAAAAGTGAAAATAACTCTATGAAAGCATCAATTCTGTCAAAACTAGATAATCTCAACGAGCGCTACCAAGAGGTAGGCGCTCTTTTGAGTGATGCTGAAATAATTGCAGAGCAAAATAAATTTAGGGATCTATCCAAGGAATATGCGGAGTTAGAACCTGTAGTTAAAGCTTATCTGAGCTATCAGGAGGTGATTGACAATCTTGATGAAGCCAAATTATTACTCAAGGATTCCGATCCTGATATGCGCGCTATGGCCCAAGAAGAAATGGCTGAGGCAGAATCGCAATTAGAACCCCTAGAACTTGATTTACAGAGGCAATTACTGCCCAAAGACCCCAATGATGATAACAATGTCTTTTTAGAAATTCGTGCAGGAACCGGTGGAGATGAGGCGGCTATTTTTTCTGGCGACCTATTTAGGATGTACAGCCGTTTTGCTGAGGGTCAGCGCTGGAAGGTTGAAGTGATAAGTATGAATGAGGGTGATCACGGCGGCTATAAAGAAATTATTACTCGGATCGTCGGTAAGGGGGTGTATTCCATGCTGAAATTTGAGTCTGGCGCTCATCGTGTTCAGCGAGTGCCTGAAACTGAATCTCAGGGTCGAATTCATACTTCAGCATGTACTGTTGCTGTAATGCCAGAAGCTGATGAGCAGGATGCTATTGAGATTAATAAAGGTGATTTACGGGTAGATACCTTTCGTGCCTCGGGTTCTGGCGGGCAACACGTCAATAAAACTGATTCCGCAATTCGTCTTACCCACTTGCCAACAGGTATTGTAGTTGAATGTCAGGATGAGCGTTCGCAGCATAAAAACCGTGCTAAAGCGATGTCAGTCCTGCAGGCACGTTTGAATAATGCACAAACGGATGCGGCAGAAAAAGAACAATCCGAGCAACGTAAAAACTTGGTTGGAAGTGGTGACCGCTCTGAGCGTATTAGAACCTATAATTTTCCTCAGGGTCGTGTTACCGATCACAGAATCAACCTTACCTTGTATAAATTAAGCGAGGTTATGGAGGGGAGTCTGGTCGAGGTGGTACAGCCACTGATTAACGAATTTCAGGCTGAACAGCTCGCCACTCTTTCGGAATAATGGCTTTTTAGAATGGCCAGTATTGCTAAGTTACTTTCATTATCGGTTCAACTGGAATCCATCAGCGATACGCCACAATTAGATTGTGAGCTTCTCTTATGCCATGTTATTGATAAAGATCGCACCTGGTTGCGAACATGGCCTGAAAATCAAGTTTCACCAATTCATCAGACGGTATTTAAATCTCTCTTAGATCAGCGTGCTAAGGGTATACCTATCGCCTATCTAACCGGTTCTCGCGGGTTTTGGTCGATGGATTTAAATGTTTCCTCAGATACGCTGATACCGCGCCCTGAAACTGAACTCTTGGTCGAAATTGCCCTGAAGCTAGGTTTGCCAAGTCAAGCTTGCGGTTTGGATTTGGGAACAGGTTCTGGTGCTATTGCTTTAGCGCTAGCATCTGAGCGATTAGATATGCAGTGGTTTGCGGTGGACTCACAACTGGGTGCCGTTGAGCTGGCTCAAGTTAATTGTAATCAACAACAGCTTTCTAATGTAAGTATTTTTCAAAGTAATTGGTTCGATGCAATAAAACAGCAGGACAATAAATTTGATTTAATTGTTAGTAACCCACCTTATATTGCTGAGGATGACCCACATCTTTCTCAGGGTGATGTGCGCTATGAGCCGGCAACTGCGTTAGTTTCTGGAGTTGATGGGTTGGATGATATAAAAATTATAGTTAGCCAAAGTTCTATGTATTTAAATACTAATGGGTGGCTTGTCTTGGAACATGGTTATAATCAAGGCCAGGCAGTAAGAGACTTAATGTTATTTGCAGGCTTTACTGAGATCGCTACCAGACAAGATTATAATGATTTAGATCGTATCACCCTAGGTTTATGGAAATAAGTTCTTACCAAAGTTGTATCCATCATATTTAAAATTACCCATCAATTGAGCTTGGCGAGTTATTGTCTAAGCGAATAAATCTTAATTCTGCTATAGTTGCGCCATTATGAATTGGCGGTGATGGCCCAAAAGCTTTCGCCTTAATAGAAAACTAAAAAAGCATATAGCCCTTTGACTAAAACTCCAGAACAATCTGCTCATAAAGAAGCGTCAGAACCATCGACTCAATCTAAGCCTAAAAAAACCGCCAGATCATCCGGGTCTAGGGGTAAAAAAGGGCAAAAATGGGATATTTCACAGTTTGTGGTTGAGCCTCAAGAGGGTAAAGCAAGGTTCCATGACTTTGAGCTTCCTGCTCAGTTGATGCATGGTATTCAGGACACGGGATTCGAGTATTGTACGCCTATTCAAGCAGCTTCATTACCCCATACATTACATGGTTATGATCTAGTAGGTAAGGCTCAAACAGGCACAGGAAAAACGGCTGCATTTTTACTAAGTATAATTGCTGATTTACTCAAGCATCCCGTTGAGGGTGAGCGTTACTTAGGTGAGGCACGTGCCATGATTATGGCGCCAACTCGTGAGTTGGCGATTCAGATAGCGGATGATGCAGTTCAACTGGTTAAACATGTTGATATTGGTGTGCACTGTTTGGTGGGTGGTATGGACTATGGAAAGCAGCTATCCAAACTTCAGCGCGGGCACTGTGATATTTTGGTAGGAACACCAGGCCGGCTTCTGGACTTTGCTAATAATCGAGATGTCTATTTGGATCAGGTTGAAATTTTGGTTATTGATGAAGCGGACCGTATGTTGGATATGGGTTTTATCCCTCAAGTGAGACGCTTGGTACAATTAACCCCGAAAAAAGAAGACCGCCAAACACTTTTATATTCAGCTACATTTACCCCTGATGTTCTGCGCCTAACCCAATCTTGGACCTTTGAGCCGGTTACGGTAGAGATTGATGCGGAAAAGATTGCAACCGACACGGTTGAGCAGAAAATTTATATTTCATCTACCGAAGAAAAGATAATTTTACTGCAAAATATTTTGAAATCTGATGAAGTAGATTCAGTAATGGTTTTTGCCAATCGTCGTGATATTTGTCGAACACTGTATGAAAAGCTAAAAAAACAAGGATTTAAAGTAGGTATCCTGTCTGGTGATGTCCCGCAAAATCGTCGAATGAAAGCGTTAGAGTCATTTAAAAGTGGTGCTTTAAAAGTGATGGTAGCGACAGATGTAGCTGGTCGAGGCATTCATGTTGATGGGGTTAGTCATGTGATTAATTATACTCTGCCGGAAGAGCCGGAAGACTATGTTCATCGTATCGGAAGAACCGGGCGTGCAGGTAAAACAGGAACTTCAATAAGTTTTGCCTGTGAAGATGATGCGTTTCGTTTAGAGCCTATTGAGAAATTATTAGAAACAAAACTCAAGTGCGTGATGCCTGAAGAAAGTTTACTTGAAAAGCCAGTCAAAAATTAACGTAGTTTAGCTCATTAAACCTAAGGGTTTCGCATAATTCGTTGTTTTTGCCGACTCCAATCACGTTCTTTTGAATCCATGCGTTTATCATATGCAACCTTACCTTTTGCCAGTGCAACTTCGCACTTAACTAAATGCCCTTTCCAATAGAGAGCAGTGCAAATACAGGTGCGCCCCTTTTGTTTTATGGCATCTTCTATCTTTTTTAACTCACGATAGTTTAATAGCAATTTACGCGTTCGCGTAGGCTCAGTAACGTAGTGAGTAGATGCTGTTTTGAGTGGGGATATATTTGTGCCTAACAGCCAAGCTTCGTTATCTTTAACTATGACATAGGTATCGGTCAGATTTACTTGGCCCTCGCGAAGACTTTTTACTTCCCAGCCTTGCAAAGACATACCCGCCTCGAATTTTTCTTCGATAAAGTAGTCATGCCTCATCTTGCGATTAAGGGCAATTGTGTTAGAAGACTGTTTGGGTTTCTTTTTACTCATACAAGGATTATACGTTGAGCATTAATTTTGTCATAAGATTATTATAGCGATAGTGATATTTTTATGATTTTTCTTTAGGTATTAATAAATTAAATAGCACTCTAGGTAAGATCTACAATTATGGTTACAATTCGGTTATAAAACTGAGGGTTTGATATGGCATTACAACAGAAGGGAATGCACGGTGCTTGGGTCAGCCGCTGGACCTTTATTATGGCTGCCACGGGTTCCGCGGTTGGCTTGGGTAATATGTGGAAATTCCCCTATGTTGCTGGTAGTAATGGTGGTGGCGCATTTGTGCTGGTGTATTTAGCCTGTATTCTGTTTATCGGTGTTCCGGTAATGATGGCAGAGGTTATGTTGGGGCGTCATGGGCGCAAAAGTCCAGTTAACGCTATGCGGGACATAGTGTCTGAGAGTAGCGCTGATCTGCGCTGGTCTTATTTAGGCTGGTTGGGTGTTGTGGCCGCTGTCTTGATTTTAAGTTTTTATGCGGTAATTGCAGGTTGGGCGCTGAGCTACATCATTGAGATGGGTTCTGGTGTTCTTAAAGGGGTGGATGGTGACGCGGCGGCGGTTGCTTTTAATCAGTTGCTTAATAATCCCGCTAAACTTGTCTTTTGGCAAACGGTATTTTTGACGCTCTGTGTTGCGGTGGTTGTGGGGGGGGTTAAAAAGGGCCTAGGCGTTGCAGTTGAAACTCTAATGCCAATTCTATTTTTTATTCTATTTGGGTTATTAGTCTTTAGTTTTTTTAGAGGGAACTTTTCAGCGGCAGTAGATTTCCTATTTTCTTTTAATCTAGATCAACTCACTTCACGCTCGGTCCTAGAGGCTATGGGACAGGCATTCTTTACGCTAAGTATTGGTATGGCTGCAATCATGGCTTATGGTGCTTATATGCCACAAAAAGCAAGTATTGGAAAAACCATTTTAATCGTGGCTTTTTTCGATAGTGCAGTGGCGATTATCTCTGGTTTAGTGATCTTCTCAATTGTATTTGCAACGCAGGGGATTGAACCAAGCGCTGGTCCAGGTTTGATGTTTATTAGCCTTCCAGTTGCCTTTGGCAGTATGCCTGGCGGTTTATTAATTGGTGCAATCTTTTTCATTTTAGTCTCTATTGCCGCATGGAGTTCGGCTATTTCCTTACTTGAACCCTGTGTAGCTTGGCTAGTTGAAACTAAAAATATGGATCGCTTCCAAGCTAATATGATCTTTGCGGTCATTGCTTGGATTTTGGGTTTGGGCACTGTTTTTTCGTTTAATATTTGGTCTGGATATCAATTATTTGGCTTTACATTTTTTGACTTTTTAGACTTCCTAACAGCCAATATTATGTTGCCGGTCTCTGGCTTGTTGATTGCACTATTTGTCGGATATGTAGTCGACAAAAAGATTATTGCATCTGAAATGCTAGGCATGCATCCCAAAGTGCAGTTATTATGGCAATATTCACTGCGCTATTTAGCGCCTTTTGCAATAGGTGCGGTATTTATAATGGGACTGTATGACAAATTTTCATAGGTGGGCAATTGGCAGCAGTTAATAGATCAGCACTTGTTCCATATTCAGCACATGCAATGTACTGTCTAGTCAATGATGTGGCTAGCTATCCACAATTTATGGATGGTTGCTCGTCAGTGGATATCATTGAGCATAGCGACCACTTAATGCGAGCCACCTTGTTTTTAAAAAAAGCGGGTATGGATGTTAAATTTACAACCTGTAATCAGTTGGTGCCCGACTCAAGTATTGAAATGACGTTACAGGATGGTCCCTTTAAAACATTTAGTGGCTTGTGGCAGTTTAAACCTTTATCCGATTCTGCCTGTAAGCTTACATTGGATCTTGAGTTTGAGTTCAAGAGCAAAACATTGGCTACAGTGGCCACAGGTATGTTTTCGGGTGTATCGAGCAACCTTGTAGATGCGCTTTGTAAGCGTGCAGATGAAATTTATAAAAAGGCATTTTAATGGCGGATAGTAATTCTCAAATCACTGTAGAGGTGGCTTATGCGCTACCCGACAAACAGATACTTAAAGAGCTCAGTGTTCCTGCTGGAACCACTGCACTTGAAGCGGTGAAGCAATCTGGGGTGTTGCAGTTGTTTTCAGAAATAGATATTGAAACGGCGAAAATGGGTATTTTTTCTCAAGTTCTTGGCAGTAAAGGTCTAGCAGAACCGGCTAATTATCAGTTAAAGGCTAGAGATAGAGTGGAGATATACCGGTCATTAATAGCTGACCCGAAAGAGGTTCGTCGCCGTCGAGCTGAAGAATCTAAAATGCAAAAAAGTAGTTAGCTATTTACTAGCCTATTTTTTTTCATCAGATTTCAAAAGGTCGCCTTCAATATTGAGAAGCGTATTATTGAGGTCAAATGTCAAATTGAGTTGGTGTTCATATTTTTTATCGTTGGAATCGACTTTTATGTAATAATAATCCCAGCGTGTTGGATTGAAGGTATCCACTATAAGTGGCGTCCCCATTATGAACTGCACCTGAGGTTTAGTCATACCAACTTGTAATTTATCTACCATTTCTTGGGAAATTATATTACCTTGTTGTACAGACACTTTATGGATACTTGGAAATTTAACCCAACTACATCCAGAAATTAAAAATATAAAAAGTAAAGCCAAGATCGAATATAATCGCATAAATAGCATCCTAAATGGTGCGCAAAAGATTTAATCAGAATCATAGCATAGAGAAGGATAAATTATGTCTCCAGAAGATATGGAATTAAAAAAGGCAGGCCTAAAAGTCACGTTGCCTAGAATTAAAATTTTACAAATTCTAGAAAATACAGTCGAGCGTCATATGACGGCTGAAGATATTTATCAGGCTCTTAGAGATGCTGATGAGGATGTGGGTATTGCAACTGTATACCGAGTTTTGACTCAATTTGAGGCTGCTGGATTAGTTGAGCGACATAACTTTGATTCTGGGCCTGCGGTTTACGAGCTAGATCGAGGCGAACACCATGATCATATGGTGTGTACCGAAACTGGTAAGGTAATTGAATTTCATAATCATGAAATTGAAGGTCTACAGGAAAAAATTGCTGAACAAAATGGCTATCAGCTGGTTGGCCATAGCTTAGTACTTTACGTTAAGCCAAAGTGACGCAAAAATTTTTTTTAAGCGAGAATATAGTTCTTTACTAGAATTCATGTTTTGGCTCAGGAAACGCTCCGCTTAAGACCTCTTTTCTGTAGGTACTTAAAGCATTTTGAATGCTTGAAGACTGCTTCAGGAAATTCTTTGAAAACTTAGGTGCGCTATCAGAGATGCCCAACATATCCTGAAGAACTAAAACCTGTCCATCTGTATCTGCACCTGCACCAATACCAATTACGGGAATATCTAAGGCAGATGTTAGTTCTTTGCCTAATGACGATGGAATGCATTCGACAACCAATAAGTCGGCCCCGGCTTGTTCAAGTATTTTTGCTTCAGCTAAAATTTTATCAGCCCCATTCTTGTCTTTACCTTGGACTTTGAAGCCACTTAACTTGTGAACTGATTGAGGGGTAAGCCCTAAATGACTGCAAACGGGAATACCTCTTTGTGTTAGTGCAAAAACGGTTTCTGCTAACCATTCACCACCCTCTAGTTTGACCATTTGAGCGCCTGCTTGCATGAGCATTGCTGCATTATCCAAGGCTTGAGATACTGTGGCATAGGACATAAAAGGCATATCTGACAGAACCAGAGAAGATTGGATACCGCGCGCCACATTTTTGGTGTGATAGGCCATTTCATCAAGGGTTACAGGGATAGTGGTCTTTTGTCCCTGAATAACATTGCCTAGTGAATCGCCTACTAGAGTGACTTCGATTTCAGCCTTATCAATCAATTTCGCAAAGCTATAATCATAGGCGGTAATGGCGGCAAATTTATTGCCACTGGCTTTGATAGATTTTAGATGATCAATCGATATACTAGTCATATACTCAGGTTCCCCGAAATAGTCAGCCACAAGATTTCTGGGCTAGTTGGAATATTGTAACATTATATTTTGGAGCTGCATTTATTGAATTGGGTGGGGGTTGTAGTAGTGACGCCCAGGTTGTCCACGAAGGATATATTTTACTAAATTATAGTAATCAGAATTACCCTGAGCCAAGTTAATTTCGCTTGTATTGACGATCAGTAGAGGGGTGTCCTCGTAATGATAGAAGAACTGTGTATAGGCATCATTGAGGGTTTGTAAATACGTCAGATCAATACCCCGCTCAATGCTGTTACCACGAAGTTGCACTCTGTCAAACAGGGTATTGGTAGGAGCTTGTAAGCACACAACTAAGTCAGGCTGTGGTAATTCTTCAATTACTTTGTCATACAGAGTTTGATAAAGACGATACTCATCGTCATCTAAGGTTATTCGGGCAAACAATGGATCTTTTTCTATTAAAAAATCTGATACGCGACCCTGATGAAATAATTCACCCTGCTTTATGGCCTGTAGCTTTTGAATTCGCTGAAATAAAAAAGAAAGCTGAGTAGGCAAAGCATTAGCACGACGATTTTTATAAAAGCGCTCAAGGAATGGATTATCTTCTGCATCCTCAAGGATTGTTTCACAGCTAAATGTTTCAGCAAGCCGCTTGGCTAATGTGGTCTTACCAACGCCAATAGGGCCCTCAACAGCAATATAGGTGGGTATCTTAATATTAGCTGAGTTAGTCTCTAATCCAAGTGTATTTAGAAGCGCTGCTTCCACTACTGTCTCCGGTTACATTGTTATTGGCAAAGCGTTAACTGGTAAGTCTTACAATACCTTGCATGGAGCAATTTGCCAATAGATCAATAACTTTTCCGCGATCTGGAATCACTAAGTCAGGGTTTAAGTCCACCAGTGGTGCTAGTACAAAGGCCCGCTCATGGGCTCTTGGGTGAGGTAAAGTGAGATGCTGTGTATTTTCAATTAATTGATCATACACCAGTATATCTAAGTCTAAGGTTCTAGCACCCCAGCGCTCTGCGCGAATTCGTCCCTGCTGATTTTCAATCAACTGAAGTGCTGCCAGTAATCCTTGGGCATCTAAACTTGTTTCAATTTTTACAGCAGCATTGACATAATCTGGTTGATCCCCGGGGCCAATTGCTTCTGTTTGATATAACTTAGACACTTTTAAGGTATTGATTTTAGTGTGGTCGCCGATTTTTTTGATGGCTTGTTGAATCTGCATTTTTGGGTCTTTATAGATACCCTCTGATTCACCGCACAGATTACTACCAAGACCAATAAAAGCTTCATGCATTGTTGGGCTCATTGGTTCTTTTTCTTGGCCTGCGATTACGGGAGCGATGGGAGTTGAGATTTCGCACCATATTTTGGCGTTCATCTTCACTGGCATCTTGGTATTTTGTCCACCAGTCACCGAGGCCATTGAGGGATTCACCCGTCTGCTCTCTTAGAAGAATAAAATCATAGGCTGCACGGAAACGAGGATTTTCCATTGAGCGCTGAGCGCGGTTGCCACCGCGTTTTACCAAGGTTAATTGCATCGACCAAATTTCCCGCATGGCCATAGTGAAGCGTCTTGGAATAGCGGTAATTGGAATTTGATTACTAATCACTTCATTAGCTGCTTTAGTAAGAGCCGAGGAAGGAGGATGCCCCTGTTTTTCATATTCTGAGGCAACTTTTTGCACTGACGGCCACAATAATGCGGCATATATAAAGGCTGGGGTTACTCGCTTATTACTACGAATTCTTAAGTCGGTATTAGTGAGTGCCTGTTCTACCATATTTTTTGCAGTAGGGTGCCCTTGTTCGATAAGACGATTCAGCTGGGGCACTAGCTGTGCAAATAGGCGATATTCAAATAAAAGTTGAAAGACTGCAAGACCATATCCGCCCATAAAGAGCTTTAGGGTTTCATCAAACATTCTTGGTGCTGATACATGCTTTAAGTTAGTTGACATTTTGTCGATGGGTTTAAGACTTTTGGCTTCCACGGTAAATCCCAGCTTTGCAGCAAACCGAGCCACTCTAAGAAGCCTTACAGGGTCTTCGCTATATCGAGTAGATGGATTACCTATAATACGAATCTTACGTTTAGCGAGGTCTTCAAGCCCATCACAAAAATCGTGAAGGGTATTTTTTTCTGTATCGTAATAAAGCGCATTAATCGTCAAATCGCGTCTGTTTGCATCATCATGTATAGAGCCAAACATATTATCTCTGGTCAATAGTCCGCTAGCAGATTGTTGCACCTTTTCATTTTTTTCTGTGTTGTTCGATCTAAAAGTAGTGACTTCGATAGGCTCTCTACCAAGCTGAACATGAACAATCTGGAAGCGACGACCTATAATACGTGAGCGTCGAAACAAATTTTTGATTTGTTGGGGTGTCGCATTGGTAGCAATATCAAAATCTTTTGGGTTTAGATCTAGCAATAAATCCCTAACACAACCACCCACAACATAGGCTTCAAAGTTATTCTTTTGAAGAACGCGAACTATTTCGCAGGCATGTCTGCAGATTTTTTTTGGATTTAGATTGTGTTCGTGTGCCTTTAACACAAGATGTTGACCATCCGTTGTCTGTGATGATGAGCGATCAAAAAATTTCCCGAGACGTTTTAACACAATAAAAACCAATGCAAAGTGAGGGGGTAGTTTAACAGAGCAAAACCAGCACTGTTAGCAATAAATATTTACTATGGTATTTGTTGATTAGTAAGTTTGGGAAAATTAAGCAGGCAATAAAAAAGGGTTGCCTTTCGGCAGCCCCCCGGAGACGTTCTTCAGTCTATGCTGTTTGAACGCTTTGCAATCCATCTATTTTTATAATTATTTATTGTTTTTATTTATAGTCAAAGCAAGCTTCGACAGCTCTATATAACCAAAAAATATGGATCGTCACAAGCATATTGGTACCCTTTTAGAGTTGAAGTGGTCGAGATTTGCGTTAAATGCAATAATTAGCGTCATTTTCTCCAATAAATAGCTTTTTTTAAGACTATCCGCTCTATTTTTCTGATCAAAAATTATTTTAATGTTTAAAAATAGGGATTATGGCTGTAATTTATGTGTCAATGTTATTACTCAAGAAGTCTTTGAAAGATTAAGCAGTATAAAAACTTTTTGGTGCTGAAATTCCAGTTGTGGTGCAGGGGATTTTAGATAGATCCCAGTGAGTTATGCCCCATTTGATAATATCATCCACCGAGCAAGCTCGAAGTTCTGCAGGAGGTTGTTGCTGTAGCCAATTTAAGGCAAGCCAGAGTTGTTCTTGTTCTTTATTTTGTGGCAGTTGTTTAGCGTGGTGTTGTTTACTAAGTTTTTGCCCTAGTGAGTTCATCGCCAGAGGAATATGGGCATAATCAGGTATTTTATAGCCCAAACATTGCTGAAGTAAGATTTGTCTGGGTGTTGAATCGATAAGGTCAAATCCGCGAATAATTTCAGTGATGCCTTGAAGATGATCGTCTATAACTACGGCTAGTTGATATGAAATAAGACCATCGCGCCGACGTAAAATAAAATCTCCCAAGGTTTCAATCAGCGATTGAGCGAAGTCGCCCATAATTAAATCGTAAAATTTTATCCTGTCATTCGCCATGCCTGTAGCTTTTATACTGTCACTAATTGATAGGCGAACAGACGTATTTTCACTCGATAAATTTTGCCCATGGCACTTAGCATCATAGATACCTTTTAGGGATATAAGGCGTTGCCTGGTACAACTACAATTATAAGTGAGACACTGATCTTTAAGGTAGTTAAGGATTTCAAAATAATGCCCTACCTGTTTACTTTGGTAGACAACAGCATCATCCCAGCAAAGACCGTGCTGTTCTAACTGTTTGAGGATGGTTGTACTGGCACCAGCTATTTCTCGAGGAGGGTCAATATCTTCTATTCTAACTAGCCACTTCCCCCCTTTGTGCCTTGCTTGCATAAAGCTAGCGGTCGCAGCGAGAAGAGAGCCAAAATGGAGAGGTCCACTAGGTGATGGTGCAAATCGGCCAATACTTTGGGGTGAGTACATCTGTGTATTGATCGAGAATTAAGCATTCAATCCAAAGGCTTACTTAGCCTCCAGTGATTTGCTTTTCCTTGATTTCATCCAACGTTTTACAGTCAATACAAAGTTCAGCGGTTGGCCGAGCTTCTAGACGGCGAATCCCAATTTCAACACCACATTGATCACAGAACCCATAATCATCTTCTTCAACACGGATAAGAGTCTTATCAATTTTCTTAATAAGTTTTCTTTCACGGTCTCTAGTGCGTAGTTCAAGACTAAACTCTTCTTCTTGCGTTGCACGATCTGCAGGGTCAGGAAAATTTGCGGCTTCATCCTTCATATGGGTAACGGTGCGATCTACTTCTTCCATCAACTCTTTGCGCCAAGCATTTAAAATAAGTTTAAAGTGACTTAATTGACGCTCATTCATATACTCTTCTTTGGCCTTTTCCTGATAGGGAGCTATGCCATGAAGGGTGACTGAATTCTTAACGGGTGTTGCAGTGTTCGCAGATGTTTTTTTCTTCGCTGTAGCCATGCTTTAAGTCCAATTTTGAAATAAGCTTAAATAATCCGAGTGGGGTTATAGAGAGTTTATGACAAATTATCAAGAAAAATTTTTTCTATTTAATCAGTTTTTGAAATATTACACTGTTACTTTGTGAATCTTACTAAATAATAGCACATATTCGATTGTGAATATTTTTTAGGTATGCCAGTAATATAAAGGGTTTAAAAATGAAACTATCACCGAGCCTCTATTCAGGAAGATTTCAGAGTAGGTACAAACGTTTTTTTAGCGATGTAATAAATACAGATGGGGAATTATTAACAATTCACTGCCCTAATACTGGCTCTATGAAAAATTGTTTGGTTGAAAATACAGAATGCTGGTATTCGTTATCTGATAATCCAAAACGAAAACTTGCCGGTACTTTAGAAATAATAACCAATAAGTACGGCAATTTAGCGGGAATTAATACCAATAAAGCCAATCATTTAGTTAGAGAGGCGATTGAAGCTAATGTTATTTCTGAGCTAGATGGTTATGAGGAGCTTAAAACAGAAGTTAAATATGGCGCTGAAAATAGCCGAATAGATTTGCTACTGGAAGACCCTGCTAAAGGGCGTTGTTATATCGAGGTAAAAAGTGTCACTTTAGAGGTCTCTAAAGGCTTGGTTATGTTCCCTGATGCTATTACGACTCGCGGCACAAAGCATCTAAGAGAGCTTATTAATGTCGTTCAGCAGGGCCATAGGGCGATATTATTTTTTTGTGTTCAAGTGAATGGTGCAGAAAAAATGGAAGTGGCTAAACATATAGACGCTCAATACGCTCAGACTCTTGCTGAAGCGATAAATGTCGGAGTGGAGGTAATTGCTTGGCGCGCTAAATTAAGTAATATGGAAATTATTTTAGACCGTGCTATTCCCTGTCTTCAAGATCTGCCAGTGCCTGAGCCCGAAGATTAACAGGAGCAGGTGGCATTTTTTGATCTACCGCTACATAGTAAGATTGGTTTTCACATCTAAGTTTTACAGGTTGTAGGCTATCCCCGCTACAAGGGCCTACAATGCAAAGACCAGAATCAATTTCAAATAATGCGCCATGCAACGCACATTGAATGAGCTGATTTTCGACGTCCAAAAATTTATTGGGAACCCAGTTTAGGGGGGTACCTCTGTGGGGACAAAGATTCCAGTAAGCAAAAATAGAATTATCTTGTCGAATGGCAAACAATGGTCGCTCTTCGATAATTAACTCTATGGCGCACCGATCCTCAAGGTCACTTAGCTCACACAGTGGCACTTCTTTTTGTATGTAGGACTCGTTGGTCATAGCAAACTCATTATTTAAAAGAACCTGTTCAATAAATGAAAACATAATCTATTCGTTACAACCCATAGTGCGGTTTGAGAAAAAAACAGTCAATATTTGTGTTGAATAACAGTAGTATTTTTTGCTTATTATTGTTGGTGCTGTGGGTATAGGATAAGCTATTGACTTTATAACCTTTAAGAATCATTTTTATGATGGATCAAATCGTTACAGGCTCAACGGATACTCATCTAGTTTCACTGGATCAGAGTCATAGTGGCAATGTAATTCAGTCCATTCATAAGCAGGTTTTAACCCCTTTTTTTGATCTTCAAACTGCCGCGCAAAACGCAGGGTTTGAATTAAAAATTTGCAGTGCCTATCGATCATTTGATCGTCAGTTGCAAATTTGGAACGGAAAGCTTTCAGGGATGCGTCCAGTGATGGATCCATTTGGCAAACCAATCAATATTCAAAAGTTAAATCCATGGCAAAAAATTCAGGCTATTCTTCGATGGTCTGCTCTTCCTGGAGCCTCAAGGCATCACTGGGGTACAGATTTTGATATTTATGATGCCAGTGCAATGCCTGAGAATTATCAAATACAATTAATACCTGAGGAAGTGCAGGGCAATGGACTGTTTGCGCCCATGCATAACTGGCTTGATAGCTACATAGAATCTGGAAAAACAGATTTTTATCGTCCCTATAAGACTGATAAAGGGGGTATTGCTCCTGAGCGCTGGCATTTGAGTTATCGACCTCTTGCGGATAAATATGCCGAAATACTCACTAGGGAGTTACTTGCGGCTAGGCTTAAAAATTCAGATTTAATGTTGCTGGATGAGGTTCTGAAACATTTGGATGATATTCTTCAACGCTATATTATAGTGGACTAACCATGCGGAAATTTGGGAAGCATACTTTATGAACATAGTTGATCCTATTTGGGATTTTATTAAATCTGAAGCACAGCAGTTAGCTTCTGAAGAGCCTATTCTAGCTGATTTTTTTCAAAGTTCAGTGCTCCAATATAACAGCCTTGAAGCGGCTGTAGGTCATGTTTTGGCTGAGACTTTTGCCAATAGCTCGATCAATGGTGAAGATATTAGAGCGGTGATTGCAGAGGCCCTAGAACACGACCCTCAAATAGGTGCTAGTATTAGACGTGATATAGAGGCGGCATTTCATAGAGACGCGGCCTGCCAATATTATTTGATGCCCTTAATTTATTTTAAAGGCTTCCAAGCGTTACAACTATATAGAGTGTCTCATTGGTTATGGAATAACCAACGGTACTCTTTCGCATTATTTTTGCAAAATAATATTTCCGAACGATTTGCTGTTGATATTCACCCTGCAGCTCAATTGGGGGACGGTATTATGATCGATCATGCTACGGGTTTGGTGATTGGTGAAACCGCTATCGTTGGCAATGACGTGTCCATACTCCATTCAGTCACACTAGGTGGTAGTGGTTGCCAAAAGGGCGATCGCCACCCCAAAATCGGTAATGGTGTATTGCTTGCAGCTGGTGCTAAGGTTTTGGGCAATATCACTGTGGGGGACGGTGTGAAAGTTGGCGCTGGAAGTTTAGTGTTAGAGTCAGTTCCAGATCATGTGACCGTTGCCGGCGTTCCAGCGAATATTGTAGGCACGCCTGCTGAAGACAATCCTGCACTAGAAATGGACCAGTATATTGAATAACAGAGGCTATTTTGATGCTGAAAAAATTATTATCCTTGATGAATCGCCGCTTAATTATTGCAGGAAGGAACTCATCAAAGGGTCTTAAAGATGCCTTTCTAAAGGAAGAGGCATTTCGCGTTCAAGTTTTTCTTTGCCTATTTTTGACACCCCTTGCTTATTTTATCGCCAATAGCTATCAGCAACTAATAATGCTCCTAGTGGTGCTTTTTTTAGTGCTGATAGTTGAGTTATTAAATACAGCTATAGAAATAGTAGTCGATCGAATTAGCCCGGATTTTCATGAGTTATCAGGTCGAGCTAAGGATATTGGCTCTGCCGCGGTAGCACTTTCAATGTTTGTTTTTCTACTAGTCTGGGGGGTGATTTTAGTCGAAAACCTAGGGCTAATTTAAAATTTAATCGAGACAGATACGAATCAAATACTCTAACTGTTTGTGCAATAGTTGTAATCTATTCTCAGAGAAACCCTCTAAAATAAACTGATGGTTGTCATAACTTTGAAAGCGGGCGATTGAAGATAGCTCGTCAATATTAAACGGTTCACAGTGCAGAAGAATTAAACCCTCTTGTAACGAATTGGCTGTTTCAATGTTACTCTTTTTTAAGTTTAAAAGTGATTGTTCAAACCAAAATTGCGGGGATGTTTCTATATAATCGCTGTTAATAACCCAGTTTATTTCAAGATCAATACCGATTTTTTTGGACAACTGCTCAATCAATTGTTGCAGGGTATAAACCGCCATAAGACAGACTAGCAAATGCTGTTTTGAGCACTGAGTAGAGCGGATAGTGAAACAAAAACTATCTTCCATGCCCTCGACTCGATCGCCACCATATAGCTGAAGTGTTCGTAAAATAGAATAATCTAATTTTTCAAATAATTGATCTAAATTGTCTTTATTAAGTTGCTGTAAAAGACGTTTGTGATTTTTAATATTGGCACTGATAAGAGAGTAGAAGTAACGATTATTTGGCGCATCAGATGACTCTCCAGAGGTGGATAATAGAGGCTGTATTTTAGACTCTAGCGTTGAAATCTCATCAGCTAAGGGTTCGGTTTTACCCGGTAATCGATCATTAATTCGACCGATTCGAGAAATGATTTGATTAATAAAGCGATAGCTAATATAGGTACTAAAAATAGTAAAAATAAGCCACAGAAATAGCCAATTAATAAAGATTTTGTGGTATTTTTCGAATATAGGGTGGCTATTAATCGCAATTGATATAACGCCAGCCTGAGTGTTCTCAAATGCAATACTTTCAGAAAAATTTTCAGCAGCTTCTGGTTGAGCATGAGGGTCAATACTCTGGGCTAAAAGTTCACCATCAATACCGTGGAGGCTAGCGCTTATTATACGTGGATCTTCTGTGATTCTTTGTAAAGCGACTTGTTGACTAATAGTATCATTTCTTAGAAGTGGGGTTAGTATTGACTCATGTAATTGGTTTAAAGCCGAGGTCGCTGTATCAATAACAGCTTCCTTAGCCAATTTATCAGCTTGAGCAAATAGCAGTGGCCAACTAATTAGACCAAAAAGCAGGCAGGTGCAAAGGACAGTTGCAGAGGTTTTTTTTGGCATCGATAGTTGACGACCCATGTTTTGCCTTTTTTTTCAGTTATTTTTAAACATATTCTATCCTATTCCCGCAGCTTTTATATAATGCATATCTTAGAAACTAAATTTAGGCCTACTTTGTGAAAGATATACTTCTAATTAATGTGTTTGGCGAGGATAAACCTGGCGTTACAAATGCCGTTACCAATGTTCTGTCTATTTACGAAGTTACCATTTTGGATATAGGCCAAGCGGTTATTCACGACCAGTTAAATTTGGGTCTATTGGCGGCAATTCCGAGCGCAGCGGATACTGATGCCTTGATGGCCCAAATTGAAAGCTGTGTTTCAGGTCTAGAGATGCGGGTAAAATTTTTACCAATATCTGAACATCGCTACCAGCAGTGGGTAGACCAACAAGGAAAATCGCGACATATAGTAACCCTTTTGGGGAAAAAGATTGAGGCTCAGCATTTAGCTGCACTGACTGCAGTGGTATCACAATACCAGCTCAATATAGATAAAATTATCAGGCTCTCAGGTCGAATTAACTTGCATGAAAGTGATCAGTTAGGTCGAGCCTGTGTTGAATTTTCCGTTCGAGGTGAGGCCTCTGATCCACATGCCTTTAAAAAATCACTACTTGAATTAGCTCATCAATACGACATAGATATTGCGTTCCAAGAAGACAATATCTTTAGGCGCAATCGCAGACTAGTTGTGTTTGATATGGATTCCACTCTAATTGATGCAGAAGTCATCGATGAATTAGCAATTGAAGCTGGTGTAGGTCAGCAGGTGGCCGAAATTACAGAAGCAGCAATGCAGGGCAAGCTTGATTTTAAGCAGAGTTTTGAGCAGAGATTGGCACTTCTCAAAGGTTTAGATGCATCTGTACTTCCGAAGATTGCCCAGCGTTTAAGGTTAAATGAGGGTGCAGAGCACCTAATAACTACCTTAAAAAAATTGGGCTTTAAAACTGCCATTATATCTGGTGGATTTAGTTTTTTTGGTGAATACCTGCAAGAAATTCTAGGTGTCGACTATGTTTACGCCAATCAGCTTGATATTGAGGATGGAATAGTAACCGGTCGTGTCAAGGGAGATATTATTGATGGTCAGCGCAAGGCAGATCTATTAAAAGAACTCGCTAATCAAGAAGGGTTGATGCTAGAGCAAGTGATTGCCGTCGGTGATGGCGCCAATGACTTGCCGATGCTTGATATAGCGGGTTTAGGTATAGCTTTTAGGGCTAAACCTTTGGTTGAAGCATCCGCAAAACAGGCTATTTCTAGTTTAGGACTGGATGGTATTCTCTATTTGTTGGGATATTCCGACAAGGATACCGAAGTACTTGGGTGAAAGTGGGTTTAAACTTGCATTTTTAGACATAGGCTAGTTAAAAAAAAGGCCGCATCAGGTATCATATAACTTTAGTAATAATTGAGAGCAAATAATAATGGGCAACTATTCCACCAATGAATTTCGATCCGGTCTTAAAGTGATGCTTGACGGTGACCCTTGTTCAATCTTGGATAATGAATTTGTAAAACCAGGTAAGGGACAAGCATTTAATCGGGTTAAGCTTCGAAATTTAAAAACTGGCCGAGTATTAGAAAAAACCTTTAAATCTGGAGAATCAATAGAAGGTGCTGATGTTCTGGATATGGATATGCAATACCTCTATGAAGACGGTGATTTTTGGTATTTTATGGAGCCCGATACATTCGAGCAGCATCAAGCAACCGAGACGGCTGTTGGTGATGCTCAATTATGGCTCAAGGAGCAGGACACCTGTATGGTCACCTTATATAATGGCTCTCCGCTATCTGTGACACCGCCAATCCATGTTGAACTAGAGATTGCTGAGACAGACCCCGGTCTGCGTGGCGACACAGCCCAGGGTGGCAGTAAGCCAGCCAAGCTGATTACCGGTGCAACTGTAAAGGTGCCGCTATTTTTAGATCAAGGGGATGTGATCAAAGTAGATACGCGAACTGGTGAATATCAAGGCCGCGCTAAAGATTGATCTCCTAGAGAGATTATAGAGAGGCTATAGCATAGAGACTTGGGGACCCAGCGCAAAACCAGAGATATTGAAGGCACGAGCAAAATTATTTGCACTACTGCGTGCATTTTTTGTCGAGGGGTCGGTACTGGAAGTTGACACGCCGTCACTTGCAACAACCTCGGTAACAGATATCAATATTGAAAGTATTAATGCCCAAATGGGGAATTCTTTGGGTTATTTACAGACCTCACCTGAGTTTTTCATGAAGCGAATGCTCGCCGCTGGATCAGGAGATATATATTATCTAGGTAAGGCATTTCGAGATTCAGAGCAAGGTTCCCGTCATAATCCAGAATTTACACTACTGGAATGGTATCGAGTGGGTTGGGATGAATATCAGTTAATAGCAGAAGTTGAAGCGTTGATTTCTGAAGCATATAAGACATTAAATAATTCAAAAATTACTATTGAGCGCACAAGTTATAGCGATTGCTTTGAGCGGGCACTGAACTTTGACCCTCACACAGTCCCTATTGAATTACTAAGATCCACACTATTGGATCAAGGCTATAAAGATTGGGCCAATGAAACACGCGCAAACTGCTTAGATCTTCTCTTTAGTGAAATGATCGAGCCAAATCTACCCAGTGGCTTGGTAACTGTAGTCGATTATCCAGCTTGTCAGGCAGCCCTTGCTCAAACCTACGTGGATGAAAAGAATAGATTGGTAAGTCGTAGGTTTGAAGTCTTTTTAGAGGGCATGGAATTAGCTAATGGGTATTTTGAGTTAAGAGATGCTGAGCAACAAAAACAACGTTTTGATGAAGATTTAAGACTAAGAAAGCAAGCCAATAAGTCTAAAATAACCCTAGATGAAAATCTTCATCAAGCCATGCGTGCGGGTCTTCCAGTGTGTAGTGGCGTTGCATTGGGCGTAGACCGATTGCTAATGCAACTGTGTAATGTGAGCTCAATTGATGAAGTGTTAGCGTTCCCTTGGAAACAATGCTAGCAGGGCTTAAAAAAGTGGTTCATAACCTTTGATGGCTCATTAACATCCGCCTTGCCAACAACTTCAGCAGGGACGCCTGCAACAATCGAGTGAGACGGAACAGATTTCAGTACCACGCTTGAAGCTGCAACCATTGATCCCTCGCCAATTTCTATATTGCCCAAAATTTTAGCGCCTGGCCCCAGAAGCACACCTTTTCTTATTTTTGGATGACGATCGCCACTATCTTTACCCGTTCCGCCAAGAGTAACTGATTGCATAATTGAAACGCTATCTTCAATAACCGCAGTTTCACCAATGACCAAGCCAGTTGCATGATCAATTAAAATACCAGAACCAATGTTAGCTGCAGGGTGAATATCAACAGCAAAATGGGTTGAAATACTATGTTGTAGCATAAGCGCAAGGGGTCGGTTTCCCTGTAGCCAAAGGTTGTGAGTAACTCGGTAAGCTTGCAGTGCCAAAAAGCCCTTAAAATACAGAAAGGGGGTACTGTAAACAGAGCATGCAGAATCTCTATCCACAGTCGCTTGAATATCTCTTGATACGGCAAACAGAAGTTTTTCTTGATTAAACGCTTGGTGCATTAATGGCTGAAGTAATTCAAACGGCAAAGCATGATTTGAAAGTTTATTTGTCAGGTGAAAGCTAAGAGACTCCGCTAAAGAACTATGATCTAAGACAGTCGACTGCAAAAACGATTGTAATATAGGCTCTTTTTCGAGCGCAATAATCGTTTCAGTGACAATTTTTTGCCAGATAAGGTCGATGGATTGCTTTTGATTCACCTGTATATCCATTATTCAAAGTATTTAAAGCCTACATTTTGATCGAGCTTGAATAATTATGCCAGCTTGTTTTTGCGATACACCATAAATCAACTGATTTTGCACCAGCTTGAAGTAAATTTGCTGTTACAGCTTTAGCGGTAAACCCGGTAGTTACAACGTCATCAACTAAGGCTAAAGATTTTCCTTGAATCTCAGATGACTTTTTAACCCCGAAGCTAGAGGCCAAAATTTTCATGCGTTGCTGCCTATTTTGCATTCGCTGTGGTTTTCCTAATTTTTTGCGAAAGCAAATATCATTACGAAGCAGAGTGTTTTCTAGGTTGATAGATAAAAACTGCGCGATCAAATAGCTTTGGTTAAAGCCTCGAGAAAAAATTTTTAATGGATGAGCGGGCATAGGAATCATAATCTCAGGCATGTTTGAATCATTATAAGCGCGGCTAAGATATTCAGAAAAAATCCGGCTGAGTTGTTTTGTCTCAGGAGCATGAGGGTTTTTCTTAATATTATTAATAGCTAATGAGATTGGATAGCTATAATCGCAAAGAGAAATACATTGCCTGTAATTGGGAGGATCCTTCTGGCATTCAGGGCAAATGCTTGCAGTGAGCAATGGCTCTGAGCATCTGATGCAACTGTGAGAAATATAGGGCAGATCCTCAATGCAGTTTGCGCAAAAAATCTCCTGCTTAGGATTTAATGCTTCTCGGCACAGACTACATGATCTCGGAAAAAAAGTTTGCTGTAATTCAAGTAATTTTGTAGCAAGATCCATCTTGCTGGGCATTAATTAAGACCTCCTGTCTTTTACATTAATAGTCAACTTTGACTAGATTACTTTGCTTGTGGGGTCATCATCGTTATCGTTTTCAGTTGAACCCTCACCTGAAGCATCGGGCTGACTTTTACTATCTTCGGTTTCAGTGAAACCATAGTCTTCACTAAGAATGCCGCCCGGAACTTTGGGTGCATAATCACGAGGGGGTTGAACATCCTCAGTATTTAATAATGGATTTCCGTCTTCATCGGTAAGATTGAGATCAGAACCGCCAGATTTTAGTAACTGCCTACCAATTTCAGGGCTAGCGAGTCGGATAGCACTGGTTGCCAAATGCTCATGAATCTGTCGATAACTCTGTGACATGCTTGACGTTAAGTGAGACACTTTTAAAAAATGTTCAGTAACTTCTTGTTGGTAGCTTTTTAGCTGACGCTCAGATTGAGTTAGTTTTTTCTCTAGATCTCGAACAGAATGATCGCCAGATTTATTTTGACGAGCGAATAGATGCCCAAGTCCAGCGCCAATAAGAAAAAATGTTGCTGCTGTAATAATAATTGTTAACGTGCTCATGCTTCCCTCGAAAAAATTAACTACTTGCCATATAGTTTGATAGCAATATTGTACCTCAATATAGAGATTTATACTGCATTATACCAATTTCAAACTATTCCATAGTCCATTACAAAGTAACAAATAATCCAGCTATGGGTTGTTTTGCCGAGAATGGATAGGTAGAGTGCTGTTTGCCGAATTTCATTGTGCAGATTAATGACAACTCCAAAACAGCGTTACTATGACGACTTAAATCGTGAAGGCTTTGTTGCAGACAATGCTCAAAAAAAGGCTGTTGAGCTACTTGATGGTCTCTATCATCGTTTGGTTGCAAACAACGCAACAATAGAAGATAGCGGTTTAATTACCCAATTGAAGCAGCTTATAAAAACCCCTAATAAAACCCCAGAGCGTGGACTTTACCTCTGGGGCGGTGTAGGTCGAGGAAAGACCTACTTAATGGATAGTTTTTTTGAGTCTCTTCCCTTTGAGTCCAAATTGCGCATTCATTTTCATCGTTTCATGCGCAGAGTTCACAATGATTTGAGTATTTTCAAAGGACATGTAAATCCACTTGAGAAAGTGGCGGAAAAAATTGCCAGTGAAACAGAAGTTATTTGCTTTGATGAATTCTTTGTAAGCGATATTACAGATGCAATGATTTTGGGCAAACTTTTTGAGGCGCTCTTTGCACGAGGAGTATGTTTAGTCGCAACGTCAAATATAGAGCCTGCTAGACTTTACCAAAATGGCTTGCAGCGACAGCGTTTTCTTCCAGCCATTGCTTTGTTGGAGCAGCACTGTCAGGTGGTAAATGTGGATGGGGGATCAGATTATCGTCTTCGAGCATTGACTAATACCTTCCTCTATCACTTCCCCTTAAATGATCAAGCTAAAAAAGCCATTTCAAATATTTTTGAAACACTAGCCACTAACGATAAAAATATTGTTCGCGATTGCTTTATAACTATAAACGATAGAGTGATTCCTGTGTTAGCAAGAACATCAGATGTTATTTGGTTTGATTTCTTGGCAATTTGTGATGGGCCGCGAAGCCAAAATGACTATATAGATATTGCCTGTGAGTTCCATGCTGTAGTGATTAGCAATGTTCCCGAACTCAATATAGGAAGTGAAGACTGTGCAAGACGCTTCATTAATCTGGTTGATGAATTTTATGATCACAATGTAAAGCTCGCGATTGCAGCTGAATTACCCTTAGAAAAGCTTTATAATGGCAGTAAATTAGCCTTCGAATTTGAAAGAACGCAAAGCCGCTTGATAGAAATGCAAAGTTTAGAATATTTATCTCGGGCACATCAGATTGAGAAGGATTTATAGTTAATTTATAGTTAAAACGAGATTCAAACTGCTGTTTTTGCCTAAAAATTGCCGCCATACTAAAAAAAGTTGGTTTTTGCATCAATCAGCTCTTGTAATAGAGCAATATGCTCTTTACAATTCGCCCCCTTTTTTGGGATACCCCAAGCTTAGGCAGGAACTAATGAAAACTTATAGTGCAAAAGCAGAAACAGTAGAACGCGATTGGTATGTTGTAGATGCGGCCGGTAAAACACTGGGTCGATTGGCAACAGAAGTTGCGACACGCTTGCGTGGCAAACACAAGCCAGAATACACGCCTCACGTTGACACAGGCGATTATATCGTCGTGGTTAACGCCGAGAAAATAACGGTGACTGGTAATAAAGCCAAGAACAAAATTTATTATTCTCACACTGAATATCCCGGTGGTATTAAGGATATCAGTTTTGAAAAGTTGTTGGATAAAGCGCCAGAGCGCGTTCTTCAATCAGCTGTCAAAGGCATGTTGCCAAAAGGTCCACTTGGTCGTGAGATGTTCAGAAAACTGAAAATATATGTTGGTTCAGAACATCCTCATACGGCACAACAGCCTCAGACCCTAGAACTGTAACGGAAATAAATCATGGCAGACACTCAATATTATGGCACCGGCCGACGTAAAACATCAGCGGCACGTGTGTTTTTAAAAAGCGGTAAGGGCGAAATTCATGTAAATGATCGCTCATTGGATACTTATTTTGGTCGTGAAGTTGCTCGAATGATTGTTCGTCAACCATTCGATGTGGTGGAGTTAGCTGGAAAGTTTGACGCAAAAATTTCAGTTTCAGGCGGCGGCAGTTTTGGACAAGCTGGCGCTATCCGTCATGGTATAGCACGTGCATTAGTCGAATATGATGAAAATCTTCGTCCTTCTCTAAGAAAGGCAGGCTTTTTGACTCGTGATGCTCGTCAAGTTGAACGTAAGAAAGTGGGTCTGCACAAAGCAAGAAAGCGCCCACAGTTCTCCAAGCGTTAATTTACCAAGAATTAGAAGAGCCCGGCAAATTTGTCGGGCTTTTTTTTGCTTTAAAATCATAGACTTATCTTTTTTGCGCGCATATGCAGTATTGCTAAAAAAACAGATTTAGAGTATAATAGCTTAACCTAAATAATCATGCTTTCTGGCATGATCTACATTCCATTTTTTGTAAGGGAGAGCGTCATGAGTAATGACGGTATCAACCAAAGTCGTCGTAAATTTTTGCTGGGAGCCACAGGTGTTATCGGCGGAGCCGGTGTAGTCGGGGCAGCCATACCCTTTGTTGCCTCATGGCAGCCAAGTGCTAAAGCTAAAGCAGCTGGAGCTCCAGTTAGAGTGAATATCTCTAACCTAGAAGCCGGTGGAAGACTAGTCGTAGAGTGGCGCGGAAAGCCAGTTTATATTGTGCGTCGAACTCTCGAATCACTAAAGGCTATTAACCAAATTGATTCGGATTCTCTTAAAGATGCTACATCGGAAAGTGCTAATCAGCCTACCTATATCATGGGTAATGCTAGGTCGCTTAAAGGAAAAGAAGACGTTTTAGTGCTTGTAGGGCTTTGCACGCATCTTGGTTGTGCGCCTATTTACAGGCCAGATGTGGGTGCTGCTGATTTAGGTGGCGATAATTGGTTAGGCGGATTTTTCTGTCCTTGTCACGGATCGACTTTCGATATGTCTGGTCGTGTTTTTGTGAACAAACCAGCGCCTACAAATTTAGAGATTCCACCGCACAATTATGAGTCTGATGATGTGTTGGTTATTGGTGTTGATTCGGAGGTAGCTTAATGAGTAATGAAACTGGTTTTGCAGCATGGCTTGATTCGCGCTTGCCCACGCTCAAGCGTGAGTGGAATCGCCATATGGCGCAATACTACGCGCCCAAAAACTTTAATTTTTGGTATCTTTTTGGTATTTTTTCACTTGTCGTTCTAGTGATTCAATTGGTTACTGGTATTTGGCTGTTAATGAGTTATCAAGGCTCTGCAGAGCAAGCTTTTGCTTCAGTTGAATATATTATGCGTGATGTAGAGCTGGGCTGGATTATCCGCTACGCTCACTCCACCGGCGCATCAGCCTTTTTTATTGTTGTCTACTTACATATGTTTCGTGGTCTTATTTACGGTTCATATAAGGCGCCTCGAGAGCTGGTCTGGATCTTTGGAATGACAATTTATGTAGCACTAATGGCAGAAGCATTCTTGGGTTATGTGTTGCCCTGGGGGCAAATGTCATACTGGGGTGCCCAGGTTATTATTTCACTGTTTGGGGCTATACCTGTTGTAGGTGAAGATATTGTTCAGTGGATTCGTGGTGATTACTTAATTTCTGGAATTACTCTCAATCGTTTTATGTCACTGCACGTTGTTGCTATGCCGATTATCCTATTGGCTCTTGTGGTTATGCATATTATTGCGCTCCATGATGTGGGCTCAAATAACCCAGATGGCGTGAGTATCAAGAAATACAAAGATAAAGATGGTAATCCTATTGATGGCCTGCCGTTTTATCCCTATTTCGTGGTTACAAAGATAGCGCCATTGGTGGTATTTTTCTTTGTCTTCTGTGCGATTTTGTTCTTTATGCCAGAAATGGGAGGTTATTTCCTCGAGTATGCGAATTTTGAAATTGCTAACTCATTAAAAACCCCAGAGCATATTGCCCCTGTATGGTATTTCACACCGTTCTATTCAATGTTGCGTGCAGTTCCTGATAAGCTAGGTGGATTTATTACCATGGCAGCGGCGATTGCCGTTTTATTTGTATTGCCTTGGCTGGATCGTAGTCCTGTACGCTCAATCCGCTACAAAGGTATTATTAGTCGAATCGCTATTTTGGTATTTGTTGCTTGCTTTATTATTCTTGGTTATCTAGGTGTTAAAGCACCCACAGATGGACGAACCCTGTTAGCCCAGGTTTGTACAATTTTATACTTTGGCTATTTTGTTGGGATTTATTTCTGGACTCGTTATGAAACGACCAAGCCTGAACCCGATAGAATTACCATGGACGGAGGTATGGGTTTCTGGAAAACCACAGGTGCACTTCTTCTGGTTATTTTAATGGTGGTACTGCCAATTAAGGCAGTAGGTGCTGAAAGTGGAAAATCTTGTGGGGCTATAGATTGCGACCCTTTTACGGCAGAGTTAACTGATTATGCGTCCTTGCAGCGCGGGACGAATATAGCGGTTAACTATTGCATGGGTTGTCACTCGTTCAAGTACTCAAGGTGGGAGCGCGTTGCAGATGATTTAAAAATCCCACACAACCTAATGATGGATAATTTAGTGTTTAGCGGTCAAAAAATTGGGGATTTAATGGAAATCTCCATGCCAGCTGATAATGCTAAAGAATGGTTTGGCGCTGTTCCTCCCGACTTAACATTGGTTGCTCGCTCTCGTTCTCCAGAATGGATTTACACCTATTTAAAGAATTTCTATGTTGATCATTCAAGGCCGCTAGGAGTTAACAATAGAGTATTTAAAGATGTCGGTATGCCCCATGCACTCCTGGATTTGCAGGGTTTACAAGAATGTGCCCCAGGGCCAGTAATTGCTAGTAATGGTGGTATTAAGCGAGATCTTCTTACCGGAGAAGACTTGCTAGATGATCCTTGTGGGCGTTTTACGCTGGCGGAAAAAGGTACCTTGAGTGAGGCTGAATATGATCAAGCTGTATACGATCTAACCAATTTTCTAACTTATATAGCTGAGCCTATGGCTGAGCAGCGAAAGCATATTGGACGTTGGGTGCTATTATTCTTATTATTACTTTTGGTTCCCACAACTTTATTGGCTAGAGAATATCATAAGGTTATGCATTAAATAGAAATTTCGTCATACTGGGTGGAAAGCACCTAAAATAAAAAGACGCATAGCGTCAATACTATTAAATGAGAGGCAATTTTGCGACGATCATCAATGACATTATTTTCAGACTCCTGTTCACAGTACAGCCATAGGGTTCGCATTGTTTTAGCCGAAAAAGGCGTAACAGTTGATATTGAAGATATCGATCCCAACAATGTGACACAAGAAATTCTTGAGGCAAACCCTTATGGCACTTTGCCTACATTGGTTGATCGCGATTTAGCCCTTTATGAATCAAAAGTTGTTATGGAATATCTAGACGAGCGATTCCCTCATCCGCCTCTTTTACCTGTATATCCAGTTGCTAGAGCTCAAAGTCGGTTGTGGATCCATCGTATTGAGAAAGATTGGTGTAACTTAGTGGATAGTATTATTGCTAATCCAGAGGCAAAAAAAACTGAAGCTTTAAGAAAAGAATTTAAAGAATCCCTCACGTCTATTTCCGATCTCTTTATTGAGATGCCATATTTTATGAGCGAAGAATTCACCCTTGTTGATTGCTGTTTGGCCCCAATGTTATGGCGACTTCCCCAGTTGGGAATAGAACTTCCAAACACGCGACAAACCAAGCCACTCATGGAGTATATTGACCGATTATTTGCTCGCCCTTCATTTCAAGAAAGTCTCACAGATCTTGAGCGTGAGATTCGCGCTTAAACTATCGAGATGACTATGAGGTCTAATCGCCCCTATTTACTAAAAGCATTTTATGAATGGATAGTAGATTGTGATTGCACACCCTATATTGCGGTTGATGCCTACCATTCTGGTGTAGAAGTGCCCCAAGAGTTTGTAACTGATGGGCAGATTGTTCTGAATATCGCACCTCGCGCAGTCAGTAATTTTGATATGAATCATCAATCGGTTGCGTTCACCACAAGGTTTGGTGGCATACCTATTGATATTGTGGTCCCTGTGGCATCTATTATTGGTATCTATGCTCATGAAAATGGCCAGGGCATGGTATTTGAATTAGATGATGAACCTGAAAATGATCCGCCGCCGATCAAAGGACCAACTGTGGTAACATCTACCAAAAAGGCGAGTCAATCGTCCAAACCAAAAGCCAAGCCGTCGTTACGCGTCGTTAAATAGAACCCCAAACGAAGGCTATGATGGAGTGATCAATGCCTGAGTCAATTGCAATATTGTCTGCAAAGCGAACCCCAATAGGGGGGATGCTAGGTGATTTATCCTCTATATCAAGTCCCCAATTAGGCGCCACAGCAATAGCGGCAGCACTAGAATCTTCTGGTTTAAATTCCTGTCAAATTGATGAAGTAATTATGGGTTGTGTTCTCAGTGCCGGTTTAGGTCAGGCGCCTTCAAGACAAGCTGCTCTATCTGCCGGGCTAAACTTGAATACCGCTTGCACTACGGTGAACAAAGTCTGTGGTTCAGGTATGAGTGCAGTCACTATTGCGTGCAATGCTTTAAGGTCCGAACAATCTGAAATAATAATTGCTGGCGGAATGGAGAATATGAGTCGCGCGCCTCACTTACTTCCTTTGGCTCGTGAGGGCTATCGTTTTGGTGATCGCCAACTTCTAGACCATATGCAGATAGATGGCTTGCAGGACGCTTTTAAATCCCTGTCTATGGGTCAGTTTGCTGAGCACTGTGCAGCAAAGTATAAGTTTAGTCGAAAGGATCAGGACGCTTTTGCGTTAGAATCATTAAAGCGAGCAAAAAGAGCAATTGATCAAGGGTTATTTAAAGCAGAAATTGCACCTGTGTCAGTGGTAAATAAAAATATTCAGGTATCAGTAGAAAATGATCAACAACCCCTGTCTGCAAATCCAGAAAAAATCCCCATGCTTCGTCCTGCTTTCACTAAAGATGGAACTGTGACAGCCGCAAATGCAAGTTCCATATCGGATGGTGCGGCCGCAATAACAATGATGCTAGCCAGTAAAGCTGAAGCACTTAACTTAAAGCCAATAGCCTTGATACATGGATATGATCAATCTGCTCATGAGCCAGAATGGTTTACCACAGCTCCAATTACGGCGATTAAAAAGACATTAAACAGAGTTGGCTGGACTGTTTCAGATGTTGATCTTTGGGAAATCAATGAGGCTTTTGCGATAGTGCCCATGGCGGCAATGGTTGACTTAGGTATCGCTCATGAAAAAATAAATATAAATGGCGGTGCCTGCGCCCTAGGACATCCCATTGGAGCCAGCGGCGCGAGGATTATTGTGTCTTTAGTCCATGCTTTGAGACAAATTAATGGAAAAAAAGGTGTAGCCAGTTTGTGTATTGGTGGTGGAGAGGCCACCGCAGTGGCCCTTGAGTTGTTATAAGTAGTCTAGTCTACGTACTCAAACACTTTAACTACTTTTCTCACCCCACTATTACTGCTTGCAATATTGGCTGCCAAATCTCCATTGGCTTTGGTGGTAATACCCATTAGAAAGACAATACCATCTTCAGCCAGCACAGTGATTTGTGAAGAGCTAACCTGTTCTTCAAAAACCAATTTAGTTTTAATTTGTGCGGCAAGAATTTTATCATTAGTACGAGATACCAAGGAGGTATTTCCTCTGATTTGAAGTTCATTGTGGACTTTGCGAACTCCAGTGAAGTCACGAGCAACCTTACCCGAAAGTAGCTTCATCTCATTACTTGGCACTTCACCCGCTAAAAGAACAACTGAATTAACAGTGGTTACATTGATGTGGGAATCATTGAGTTCAGGAGCAGCTTTTTTAAGGTTTACACCAATATAAGTGCTCATTTTTTTATCATTTAAACTTGAAATGATCCCTTTTTTAGTAGGGTCTGGCTCAAAAGGCTCACTTTTGAACGTATTTACTACACTGGTACAACCAGCAAGAATAAATGCACTGATGGCCAGTACGAATAATTGTTGCATTTAATTTCCTCCAAAAATCTTATTGTCTATTAAAGTGCATAGACATTGAATAATTAAAAAATTTACTGCTGAATTTGAATCCTCACCATAGTCAGTGCAGCTTATTTCTATATCCTGCTGACTTAAACCCTGAGATATTAAAACATCATTTGTTGCTGATATAAGTAAAACTATTAATCCCTTTTGTATCGCCGCATCTATAGCATTTATAAATAAGGGGTTATCATTTCCTGAGCTAAAAACTACTAGAATATCGCTATTTTGACCATGAATGTGTATGAGATTAGCCAAACTTTTATCCCCTTGACCCATAGAGATTAAATCACCGAGGTCAATCGCAGGAAATCCTGGTCGTTCAATTTGGTAGCCCGCCGTCAAGTAATGCACAAATAGCTGTGACAAAGGAGCGGTTTCTCCAACACCACAGCTATATATAGTCTGACCTGAAAGCAGTGTTTGCGTAAGTTTTTCAGCAGCATCAACTATTTTAATGGCGCAATTTTCTCCCATTGTCATGGTAGTTTCAATATGATTTTGGAGATGTTGAAATACCAATTGATCCATAGTTTAGGTTCCGCTAAAAAGTTAGAGTAGGATATTCTTAATCCAGTTGATAGTACAGTGCAAATCTGACTCTTTTGAAGGACTTATGGCCATCGCATCAAATCTTACTTCAGTATTAATGCTATAGCCTTTGGTTAGTAAATATTTTTCAGCTGTGGCGACCATTCGATCGAACTTTTTTTTCGTAATAGAGTCTTCAGCGCTACCATAAATGGTATTTTTTCTGTATTTAACTTCTACGAAAACAAGACAATCTCGATCTTTCATAATTAGATCAATCTCACCATACCTACTGTGAAAGTTATGCTCAATTAGTATTAATTTTCTTGACTGTAGCCAATCACAAGCCAGTTTTTCAGCCCAATCTCCCATTGCTTTTGTATTCATAGATGCTTTGGGGAATTGTAAATTTTTAGATTTTTTTAATAGGTTGTTAAGCAACGATCCCCTCCGTGGGTTTTATTAATTAGCTAATAAATTTCTATAGCTTTACCGCGTTCAAACTTAGCCCATTTTTGTTTGCGGGTAATAGCACCATCTTTTAATGATAGCAGTCCAGTTGAGCCGAAAAGAGGTAGTGATTGAGATTGCTCAATATTATTCAGGTTTCGGGCTATCACAAAGCTATCATACCCTAAGGCAAAGAGCTGTCTGTAAGCAGTATGTAACTGATTGTCTGGTTTTAAATCTAAGGGGAGTTGGCCCTTTAAAGCCCATGGCATAGATGAAAATTCAACCCCAGATAGATCTCGATCTAAACCGGCTTGCTCTATTCCATTATAAATGTGCGAAGTAGCAATGACCGGAATATTTGAGGCGTATAAAAAATCTAGTGCGGGTTTTATTTGTCGTGCTTTCAAGGGATAGCCGAGCATAACAACCAAATCAATATCTTGTCGTCTGCGAATAGTATAGTTAACACGGCTATTTATAAATCGCTTAATAGCCAATCCGCGCTTCTCACTTAAATCTATATGAAGTGGTTTTTTGAGTAGTTTGGTAAAGTCATTAACTGAGTGGGCGTAAAGAGTATCAGCAGTCAAATTTCCACCCTTACTGCTCCAATATTGATTAAAAAATTCTGAAGATCTTTTTCCCCAACTGTTTTCAGGGGCAATCATTAAAATATTCTTATGACCTTTTTCCCAAGCCCTATCGGCAATCTGGATTAATTCATCTATTGATGATAAGCCAAATTGGTAAAGATTCTCAATTTTAGTAGATCTATATTTATCCGGTCGATTTAAAGTAAGGGTTGGCACAGATATGTCATCATTAGATATCAAGTCCTCAACTTCAGATTGACGCATAGGACCAATTATCATTTCCATGCCATCGTCAACTGCCTGATTATAGACATCCATAATGGGAATTTTTGAAGTGTCATAAAGTCGTAATTCAGGAAGATTTAGAGTTTTTTTACTGTCTAAATTCATGGTTTGATAATACGCACTAATCAAGCCTTGAATTAACGTTTCACTTGGGGTGAGATACTCACCATGAAGAGGAAGAAGAACGCCGATTTGGTCGGGATTGCTATTCCAAAATGATCCGCCACCAAAAAAAGTGGGGGGTACTTTTGCTCCAGGGTGGTTTTTCCAACTTCGCCTCCATTGGCTTAGTATGTGGCTCTGTTCATCGGGGTGATTTTGAAAGCGGCGGCTTTTAGATGCTAAATCCAACCAGCCGGATAATACAAAACTTTTAACTTTTGTTCGGTCGAGCTGCTCAAAGGCCATTTCGGAGGTAATAGACCAGATGCGATCATGAATATTTAAGATATGACGCTTACGTTTTGCTAGCCGACTTAATTTTGTTAACGCTTCTAGGCCTTGATAATAACTGCCATTTGCAAAAGCCACTTTAGCCTTTAAATTAAGGATTCGCTGCTTTAGCTCTTTACCTTGTCGGCTGTACAGAGACTTAAATCGAGTTTGATTGAGCTGTGTAGCCGCCTGTTGCATTTGAAATAATGCAAAATAGTTTTCAGTGGAAAGCAAAGTAAAGTTAACAAAATGTTTATTGCTAAGAGCTTGGGTATTGATGGTGGTTAAAATTTTTTGACTATCTTCAAAATTTCCTTCAATTGAGTGACTTTCAGCTTTGATGAGTTTTTGCTGATCAGAAAATTGATCAATATTTAACAACAATGGATCTTTTTCGTAATGTAGTTCCACATCGTCAATTATTGCAGGGTCGAGTGTATTGAAGGTTTTTTGTACGCTCATAGTTGGCGCACAGCCCCCAATAAAGGCTAAGATGGTCACTATTACAAATAAAGACAAAGTGTTTTTTTTCATGGACTCTAATCGAACCGGTGTATTAACTATTGTAGCAACTCCCATAGGCAATCTAAATGATATGGTGCCACGGGCTATTCAGACCCTTCAGTCTGTTAGTTTAATCGCCTGCGAGGATACTCGCCACAGTAAAAAGTTACTTAATCATTTCAATATCGATAAACCCTGTATAGCCTACCATGATCATGGTGATAGACAAACGATAGAAAAGTTATTGGCGCGTTTAGAAAGTGGCGAGGATATTGCGCTTATTTCAGATGCGGGTACGCCTTTAATTTCTGATCCTGGATACCGGCTAGTGGCTCAGGCGAGAAATCGAGGCATCACTGTGACGCCTATTCCGGGTGCCTGTGCTGCCATTGCCGCACTCAGCGTATCTGGTCTGCCCACGGATAGTTTTTTATTTGGTGGCTTTTTACCGGCAAAAACGGGACAGAGAAAAACGACACTCAATGAGTTTAAATCCGCAACCGAGACTCTTGTATTTTATGAGGCTCCCCACCGTATTCTTGAAACTGTCACTGATATGGCTGAAATTTTTGGCCAGCAACGACAAGGTTTTTTAGCCCGTGAAATCAGTAAAACATTTGAAACGTTTATACAGGGCACGCTGTCTGAGTTACAGCAGCAAATTTCTTTGGATACCAATCAGCAACGGGGTGAAATAGTTTTAGTGATTGCCGGTGCAGAAGAAAAAACAGCAACCACCACAGTCAGTGCAGAAAAAGTACTAAAATTACTTCTAAATGAATTGCCGGCCTCAAAGGCAGCGTCGTTAACAGCGAAAATTTGTGGCGCGGATAAAAAGGCAATGTATCAAGTTGCATTGCAGTTTCAAGGAAAGTGATTAGTCGCTTGGCCAGCCGCCCAAATCTTTCCAGCGGTTTACTATGGTGCAAAATAACTCTGCTGTTTTAGTGGTGTCGTAAAGTGCATGGTGAGCATCTTGGTTATTGAAATCAATTTTAGCCGCCTGGCAGGCCTTGGCTAACACTGTTTGCCCAAGGGCTAACCCAGCAAGACTAGAAGTATCAAAGCATGAAAACGGATGAAATGGATTGCGTCTAATTTGAGCTCTGTCTACCGCTGCATTAACAAACCCCAGATCAAAATGCGCATTGTGAGCGACCATAACCGCCCTAGTGCAACCAGTTTCTGTAATTTCACGGCGAATAGGTTGGAATATTTCTCGCAGAGCTTCTCCTTCATCTACCGCATTGCGCTCAGGGTCATAAATATCAATGCCGGTAAATTCTAGTGCTGACTGCTCTACAATGGCGCCTGAAAAGGGTTCTATATTCTTGCTAAAACTGTCTTTTATTTGCAGATAACCTTGGCTATCCATTTCTAGAATCACTGCGGCTACTTCTAATAAGGCATCAGTATTAGAATTAAACCCGCCGGTTTCAACATCAATAACTACCGGCAAAAAGCCACGAAAGCGTTGCGATATTAATGACGGTCTTAATAATTCCTCTGGCATATCCATTAGGATTCTAGTCTCCAGTTGAGAAGGTTGCCAGCGGCAAGGGGAACAATTTCAGATCCATCAAAGGGTATTGATTGTGGTATTTCCCATGATTTTCGATCTAGGCTTATGGTTGTTTTGTTGTATGGCAGTTTATAAAATTCTGGACCATTGGTACTGGCAAAAGCCTCTAATTTATCCATAGCATTGGCCTCTTCAAATACTTCGGCATAAAGTTCAACCGCCGCAGGGTGGCTAAAGCAGCCTGCACAGCCACAACAGCTCTCTTTACTGTCTTTCGTGTGAGGCGCAGAATCGGTTCCTAAGAAGAATTTTTTATTACCGCTGACCGCAGCTTTTACTAAAGCATGTTGATGTATGTCACGCTTTAAAATTGGCAGGCAGTACATATGGGGGCGAATTCCGCCAGCCAGCATATGGTTTCGATTATATAGTAAATGTTGTGGTGTAATTGTAGCGGCAACATTTTCTGAAGCTGAAGCAACAAATTCAGCCGCCTCTTTGGTAGTGATATGTTCAAAAATTACTTTTAAATTTGGGAATTGCTCAACTAAACCAATTAGATGTCGCTCAATAAATACCGCTTCACGATCAAAAATATCAATATTTTTATCCGTGACTTCACCATGCAGCTGAAGCACCATTCCTACTTCCTGCATGGTTGCTAGAACTTCACTAATATTGGATATATCAGTCACTCCTGAATCTGAATTAGTAGTGGCGCCAGCGGGATAGTATTTACAGCCATAGACAATGCCACTTTCAGCGGCAGCTCGGATTTCTTCAGGTCGAGTATTATCGGTTAAATAGAGAACCATTAAAGGCTCCCAGTTGGATCCTTTAGGGCGATTGGCAATAATTCTATCTCTATACTCTTTAGCCCGGGCAACTGTTGTGACTGGAGGGTTGAGGTTGGGCATAACAATGCCGCGGCCAAAGCCTCGGGTTGCTGCTGGAACCGTTGTTGCCAGAGCAGATCCATCTCGAAGATGCAGATGCCAGTCATCCGGTTGAATCAGTGTTATTTTTGTCATGTTTTAAGAATCCCTAATTAAGGGACTAATGCTACCCTAATCCGCTGTTTCAGAACAGGCTTAACCGACTTCAAATGATAACCAATAGTGACAAATAAACTATTCGGCACTATAAACAACACAGAGGGTTTAATTTAGGGTAAAATTCGCTCAAATATTCATCAATAGGATCTAGAAAAGTGTCATCGGTCAATAAAGTTGTGATCGCCTATTCAGGCGGCTTAGATACTTCGGTTATCGTCAAATGGTTGCAAGAAGAATATCAATGTGAAGTGGTTACCTTCACCGCTGATATTGGACAGGGCGAAGAAGTTGAGCCCGCTCGCGCCAAAGCTCAGGCTCTTGGGGTTAAAGAAATCTATATTGATGATCTCCGCGAAGAATATGCGAAAGACTATGTATTCCCAATGTTTCGCGCCAATACAATCTATGAGGGTGAATATCTTCTAGGTACATCCATCGCGCGACCATTAATCGCCAAGCGATTAATCGAAATTGCCAATGAAACTAATGCAGATGCTATTTCTCATGGAGCCACAGGAAAAGGCAATGATCAGGTGCGCTTTGAGCTGGGCGCTTATGCCCTAAAGCCTGGCATTCAGGTCATCGCCCCATGGCGTGAGTGGGATCTAAACTCTAGAGACAAATTAATGGCCTATTGTGAACAACACAGTATTCCAGTAGAAATGAAGCGAGGTAAAAAATCACCTTTTTCCATGGATGCCAACCTACTTCATATTTCATATGAGGGTGGCAATCTCGAAGATCCTTGGTCAGAGGCTGAAGATGATATGTGGCGGTGGACTGTAGCGCCAGAAGATGCTCCAGATAAACCTACCTATCTTAATATTAGCTATCAGCACGGCGATATTGTAGCTATCGACGGCGAGACAATGTCACCAGCTACAGTGATTGAATACCTTAACAAAGTGGCGGGTGATAACGGTGTGGGTCGATTAGATATCGTTGAAAATCGTTGTGGGTATGAAATCACGCGGTTGTTATGAAACGCCAGCGGGAACCGTGATGATGAAAGCCCACAGAGCGATTGAATCGATTACCCTTGATCGTGAAGTAGCTCATCTTAAAGATGAATTGATGCCCAAGTATGCCAAGTTGATCTATAACGGATACTGGTGGGCACCGGAGCGACTAATGCTACAAAGTGCTATAGATGAAAGTCAGCAAGTTGTGAATGGTGAGGTGAGAGTCAAGCTATACAAAGGAAATGTCAGCGTTGTAGGTCGAAAATCTGACGATAGTTTGTTTGATGCTAATATCGCCACATTTGATGATGATGGTGGCGCTTATAATCAAGCCGATGCAGAAGGCTTTATTAAGCTCAATGCTCTTCGTTTAAGAATTGCAGCAAAGGCTGGCCGCAAGCTATAACCTTTTATAAAGAGTTAATTCAGGTGTTAAAAGATAACTTTTGGCACCTGTTAACTCTCTACTCTAACCCCTTAAGAAATATGCCCTGTGGTTCTGATCCTTTTTGCACCTTTTATGGGCGCTGGCTTATGGGCTTCAGCTTTGAGTTTGATTTGCCAATCAATGGCATTCTTAATCGCCATTAAAAATCCCATCACCAAAAAAGCCCCAGGGGGTAAAATAGCAATCAGAAAGCTATAGCCTTCTCCAAAGGGTCTCAAAGTCCAGCTATTAGCTATTGGGCCAAATAATAATTGCATGTCAGCCAGCAAAGTGCCTTGACCTAATAATTCCCGAACCGCGCCCAGACATACAAGAACCATTAGAAAGCCCAGTCCCATCATAAAACCATCCAAGGCTGCCATACCCACAGATTGTTTGCTAGCGAATGCTTCAGCACGACCTAGAATTGCACAGTTGGTAACAATCAGAGGAATAAAGATTCCCAAAATTTGATAGAGCTCATAGGTGAAAGCTTTCATGATTAATTCAGCACAGGTCACAAAGGTAGCAATAATTATCACAAAAACCGGTAATCGAACGGCATCGCTAACATGATGACGAATGAGTGAAACGATAATATTGGAACCGATGAGGACCATCATAGTTGCCAAGCCAAGACCAAGTGCATTAACCACAGTGCCTGTAACAGCAAGAAGAGGGCAGAGACCAAGTAGTTGAACCAGTGCAGGGTTATTAGTCCAAAGTCCGTTTTTAGTCACCTCTGAGATGCTTACATTACTCATTGTACTTGTTGCTCACTGAATGATTGGTCTGTACCACTTAATTGATTATAAGCACTACTAAGCTCATTAAGTAATCGTTGTTTATCTTGGTTAAAGTACTCCAAGGTTTTAGCGATTTGATGAACAACCGCTCTAGGCGTAATTGTTGCTCCAGTAAACTGATCAAACTCACCTTGTTCTTTTTTAACATTCCATGCATTGGGTTCAGGGTTTTTCAGAGATTTACCATTAAAGCCAAGAATCCAATCACTCTTCCTTAAATCCACTTTATCACCCAAGCCCGGTGTTTCTTTATGCTCAACAACTCGAACACCAGCGACACTACCATCGAAGTTTACACCGACAATCATCGCAATATCACCACTGTAACCCTTTGGAGTCACCGATGGAATAATCGCTGCAACAGGAAGGCCATCAAGTCGGGCAATATGAACATCGCCGCCAGATTTAAGACCCAGCATGTTCCAGTATTTTTCAGGGATGGCATGGATATCTAATAGCAAATCATTATTGTGTAGGTCCAAAGGAATAATTTCGAACAGTGCTTTTTGTGCAGCTAATCGCTCTGATTGAGCAATACGATCCTCAGTTAAACGATCAGTGGAGGCTAAAATTAGCGCCGTAATCAAAGCAAACACTGCCAATAGCGTGCTATTTTTACCCATTGATTTAAAAATCATTTGTCTTCTAACCTCTCTGTTGCCTTACGGCGATCAGTGTGGCCATAGGTTCTTGGCAACGTATAATTATCAATAAAAGGTGCGGTAAAATTAGCCAGTAAAATTGCGAAAGCAACTGCATCTGGATAGTTTCCCCAGGCGCGAATGATATAAACTAAAATACCAATTAATGCACCATAAATTAGGCGACCACGGTTACTGACCGCAGAAGAAACTGGATCAGTAAGAATAAAGAATGCACCCATCATCGATGCACCACTAAATAGATGCATAAGCGGTGAACCTGGGCTTTGTGAACTTCCAGAATCCCAAAAAATGAGTGACATTAAGGCAAGGGTTACCAGCATGGCAACAGGCCCATGCCATGTAAATACGCGACTGCCCAAAAGAACAATACCACCAACAAGAAAACCGAGATTAACCCACTCCCATCCAACTCCAGCAAACATAGCCTGACTAAATAGTGAGTCTTGTTGATAAATTTGATCAACCGTAAGTCCGGCGGCATGTTTAAAACTATCTAAAGGCGTAGCCCCAGTAACACCATCCATCGGGGAGGTGCTAAAAAAGACTAATTTAAGAGATTCTAGAAAATCTGGATGGGTAATGCCATCGGGGAGTAACGCAAGGGGAGCAACCCAGGTGGTCATTTCAATAGGAAAAGAGATTAGAACCACCACATAACCAACCATTGCTGGGTTAAAAGGGTTATAACCCAAACCACCAAATAGTTGTTTTGCGATCACAACAGAAAAAAGTGTGCCTACAACAACAACCCACCAAGGGCATAATGGAGGCAGAGCTAAACCGAGTAGAACAGCGGTTACCACTGCACTGTAATCACCCAGGTAGAATCCTACTGGACGACGACGCATTTTAAGAATCAATGCTTCACTGACAACTGCAGTGATAGAAGCGAGTATTACATTGATAAATGAACCCCAGCCAAAGTGCCAAGTCAGAGCAATTAATCCCGGAATAGTCGCCCAGACAACCAATTGCATTACCTTGGCTGTATTTTGAGCGCCATGTGCATGAGGTGAAGACACCTGTTTAAAAGCCATTAGTTAGGGTGCTCCGCAAAACGTACTTTTGCTTTTTCAAGTTTCTGCTGAGCGCCTGAGAGCGCCGCGCTAAGAATATTAATTTTCTCAGTAGGTTCAGCGTTTTCCAATGCAGCATCCAGTTTCACCTGAGCTTTTTCAACGCGCATCTCTGCACTGGAAACTGCTCGTTGGAGTTTTGCCAGTTCTTGCTCTGGACTGGTTGTTTTAGCCGCAGCTCGCGCCTGCGCCGCCGCGATAATGTCAGCCATAGCATCAGTGCCCGTCGAAGCCTGTGCCTGCTGAGCCGCTTCACGTCGCGCAGCTCGCTTAGCTTCACGCTCTTTTTCAGCTAGCTCAATCCGTTGCTGGCGGAATTCAAAGCGTTCGCGGGCCTGAGTAGATTTAACCTTTTCTTCCTGAGCTTTCTTAATGTCGCTTTTACTACTTCTGTAATGCTGTACAAGTGGGATATTACTCGGGCACACGTAAGAACAGGCACCACATTCAATACAATCAAAAAGGTTGTGAGCCTCCAAACGCTCATGATCTTCAGCTTGCGAATACCATAGAAGCTGTTGCGGTAAAAGAGAAACAGGACATGCCTCAGCGCACATACCACAGCGAATACAGGGCTGAGCAGGTTCATTGTGAGGAATCTCTTCAACACTAGGTGCCAATATGCAATTAGTGGTTTTAACAATTGGAATTTGCTTGGACGTCAAGCTAAAGCCCATCATAGGGCCACCCATAATGACTCGACTACAGCTTTGAGCATCAAAGTTATTATGTTCAAGCATGTGTTCAACGGGGGTGCCAATTAAAACATCATAATTTCGGTTAATCTCGCAGGCTTCACCGGTCATTGTTGTGACTCGAGAAACCAATGGCTCGCCGTCAACAACCGCGCGCTTTATGGCATGCGTGGTACCAATATTGACACAAACCATACCAATATCAGCCGGAATCTGACCGCTAGGTAGCTCCTTGCCGGTAAGAATATAAATCAGTTGTTTTTCACCGCCAGAAGGATATTTAGTAGGAAAAGAAACAACATTGATACCAGTATCTTGAGTATGCGGCGCCAAAGCCTCAATAGCTTCGGGTTTGTTATCCTCGATGCCAATAAGAATATTATGAGGGTTACCCAAAATATGGCTAAGAATACCAATTCCTTCAATAATTTCTTCAGCGCGCTCTCTAATTAAAGAATCATCAGCTGTGATATAGGGCTCGCACTCTGTCGCATTAATAATTAATGTATCAATAGGCCGTTGAAATCCAGGGTTTAGTTTGACCGCTGTAGGAAATCCAGCGCCACCCATACCTGCAATACCAGCTTCTGTGATAATAGAGAGCAAGGCCTTTGCGCTGGTATGCTCAAAGTCACTAATACCTGATTTTTCAATCCATTTATCGTCACCATCGCTGGTAATTTCTACACAAAGAGCATCCATTCCAGATGAATGCGCCACAGGGCGAGATTCAATGGCGCTAATGATCCCCGATGTTGGCGCATGAATTGCAGCCGATACAGTACCTGCAGGATCAGCAATTTTTTGCCCCTTAAGCACCTTATCGCCAACCGATACACAGGCAATTGCTGGGGCGCCAATATGTTGTCCCAGAGGCACTACTAATTTATCAGGAATAGGTAGGCTGCCAATTGGCTGAGTGAGCGATTGAAGCTTATTTTCCGGGGGATGGACGCCGCCCGGTGTGACCCAAGTCTGCCTCATGCTGCATCCTCATGGTTTAAGCTAATATATGTTTTGTCGCTGGCAATTAGGCCATTAGGTAGAGGCGGTGAAGGCCACTGCCATTGCTTGATACCCACGTCTAAAGGAAGCATATCGATACAATCTACCGGACAGGGTTCAACGCAAAGATCACAGCCGGTGCATTCGTCAGCAATTACGGTATGCATTAGTTTTGCCGCACCCAAAATAGCGTCCACAGGACAGGCTTGGATGCATTTTGTACAACCAATACACTCATCTTCGCGGATAAAGGCAACAGATTTTACTTCCTCTTCTTGTCCATGCTCTTGATCTAATTCAGGGGCAGGAACATCTAAAAGACTAGCAATGGAATTAATAGTTGATTGTCCCCCTGGAGGGCACTTATTAATTTCATCACCATCAGCAATAGACTGTGCATAGGGTCGGCAACCAGGGAAACCACATTGGCCGCACTGAGTCTGGGGCAAAAGTTGATCAATCTGGTCGATAACTGGGTCGCCCTCGATCTTAAATTTTTCCGCGGCAAAACCTAGCAGTGCTCCGAATAAAATTCCGAGTCCAGACAAAGCCACAAGAGCGGCAATGATAGGTTGTTGAATAACAAAATCTAGCATCTAAACTAGCCCACCGAATCCCATAAAGGCCAATGACATCAATCCAGCTGTGATCATCGCTATAGCTGCACCCTCGAAAGGTTGAGGTATATCCGCTGCCGCCAATCTCTCACGCATTGCCGAAAATAAAATAAGCACTAGAGAAAAACCAGCTCCGGCCCCAAAGCCATAGAGTGATGCATGAGCAAAACTAAGAGGCTTGGCAGCATTTTGCAAAGCCACACCTAGAACAGCACAATTGGTGGTAATAAGAGGCAAAAATACACCCAACACCCTGTAAAGTAAGGGGCTGGTTTTTTCGATAAACATCTTAGTGAACTGAACAACAGCGGCAATCACCATGATAAAGCTGATAGTACGGAGATATTCTAGATCCAAAGGTATCAATACAGCCCGATCAATTACATAGCTAACCATAGCGGTAAGGGTTAATACAAAAGTAGTTGCAGCAGACATACCAATAGCAGATTCAAGTTTTTTTGAGACGCCCATAAACGGACATAGCCCAAGAAACTGGACAAGTACATAGTTATTGATCAGAACTGAACTGACTAAGATTACCGCAACTTCTTGCATATATTACTCAAGTAACTTTAACGATTTGTATTATCATGGAATGGACTGCCTCTATTCAATATATAAAAAATAGTTTTTAGTCTATTTAGGAATAACAAATTCACTTCAAGGACTAATAAAATCCCTTAATTCATTATTGATGTAAAGTTATGTAATTCTCTGTCCTGGTTGCGCACCACTATCTGGCGCAAGGAGGTAAATGCCATCGTCATCACCCGCTGCCAAAACCATGCCTTCAGAAATACCAAAGCGCATTTTTCTTGGCGCTAAATTAGCAACCAAGACTGTTAGGCGGCCTTCGAGATCCGAGGCTTGGTAAGAAGATTTAATGCCAGAAAAAACAGTGCGAGTTTCGCCGCCAATATCTAATGTGAGTGCCAGGAGCTTATCAGCGCCCTCAACGGCTTCAGCCTTAACAATACGCGCAACTCTAAGATCAACCTTCATGAAATCATTAAAATTAATTTCATCAGCAATAGGTGCATCTGCCAGTGGGCCTTCAATCACACGTTGATTCGCCTGTTCCACTTCCTGTTTACTCGCTTCAACCATAGCGTCAACCTTCTCTTTGTCCACCCGCTGGAGCAGTGGTGTAAAGTTATTTATTTGATGACCAGTTAGGGGTTGCTCAATACTACTCCAACTTAACTGATCGTTAAGAAATGCCTCACCATCCTCAGCCATTGCAGGAATTACTGGTTTCAGATACGTTAAAAGTAGCCTGAAGAGATTAATTCCTAGAGAGCAAATGTCTTGTACCTGTTGATGCTGGCTTGGATCTTTATTTAGCTTCCAGGGTTCCTTTGCCGCTATATATTCGTTAGCAGCATCAGCCTGAGCCATAATTTCTCTGATTGCCTTGCTAAACTCTCGATTTTCGTAATGTTCTGCAATCACTGTTCCCGCGCCACTCACCTGTTCCCAAAGGGCCGTATCTGCAATGGTTGAAGATAGAATTCCATCATTCCCTTTAGTGATAAATTTCGCACAGCGGCTGGCAATATTTACAACCTTGCCCACCAGGTCACTATTCACTTTTTGAATAAAGTCTTCCAGATTAAGATCTATATCCTCAACGGATGAAGTGAGTTTGGAGGCATAGTAATAACGAAGATACTCAGGGTTAAGATGTTCCAAATAACAGCGTGCATTAATAAAAGTGCCTCTGGATTTAGACATCTTTTTTCCATTAACCGTAACAAAACCGTGAACACAAACTTTAGTCGGTGTTCTAAAATTGGCGCTGGTTAACATAGCTGGCCAAAACAATGCATGGAAATTAACAATATCCTTGCCAATAAAATGATAGAGCTCAGCCGAACTATCTGCTCCCCAGAATTGATCAAAATTTATATTTTCTTTATCACACAGGTTTTTAAAGCTAGCCATATAGCCTATAGGTGCATCGAGCCAAACATAGAAAAACTTATTGGGTGCATTGGGGATTTCAAAGCCAAAATACGGTGCATCTCGACTTATATCCCATTCTTGTAAGCCGCTATCAAGCCATTCCCCCAGCTTGTTGGCCACCTCAGTTTGAACAGCGCCACTGCGGGTCCAAGATTTTAAAAAGTCAGTAAATTCCGGGAGTTTGAAAAAGTAATGAGTCGATTGCTTTTCAATAGGGGTAGTACCAGACAGCACAGAAACCGGATTAATTAAATCGGTCGGAGAATAAGTAGCGCCGCAAGCTTCGCAATTATCGCCGTACTGGTCTTCTGCTTTACACTTTGGGCATGTACCTTTGATATAGCGATCAGCAAGAAAAAGTTGTTTCTCAGCATCAAATGCCTGAGTAATTTCACGTTTAGCTATGTGGTCATTTTCAACTAAGCGATTGTAGATTAATTCAGCATACTGTTTATTCTCATCAGAATGAGTGCTGTGATAATTATCAACACTAATATGAAAATCGCGAAAATCCGCTTCATGAATTCTGCGCATATCAGCAATATGCTGCTCTGGGCTAATACCTTTTTCGTCCGCCTTAAGCATAATTGCAGTACCATGGGCATCATCGGCCGAAACATAGTAACATTGGTGACCGCGCATACGTTGAAAGCGAACCCAAACATCGGTTTGTGTATATTCGAGTATATGCCCCAAGTGCAGTGCGGCATTGGCATAGGGTAGGGCATTAGTGACCAAAATTTGGCGCTTTTCTGTCATGGTGGAGATTTTCTTTTCCGATGATTGTATAAAGTCGCCACTATAGCGATTTTACGCCAACTTTTCATGTGCAATTAAGTCATTTTCATTTAAAAATTAGAAGTTGTAAGGGGTATTTGTGTTAGATAAGGTAAAAAATATTATTGCGGTAGCATCGGGCAAGGGAGGGGTAGGTAAGTCAACTACAGCAGTTAATACGGCATTAGCCCTTAAATCACTGGGTAAATCGGTGGGTTTATTAGATGCTGATATCTATGGTCCAAGTATTGCTATGATGCTTGGAGTAGCCGAAGACCAAAGGCCTGAAGTGGTCAATGAAAAGTTTTTTAAACCTGTTATGGCACATGGTATAGCGACCATCTCAATGGCATACCTAACCACGGATAAAACTCCCATGGTGTGGCGCGGGCCTATGGCCGCTGGGGCACTACAGCAATTATTACAGCAGACAGATTGGGGAGAATTAGATGTTTTGGTGGTTGATATGCCCCCGGGCACTGGGGATATTCAGTTAACCCTTGCACAAAAGGCACAAATTTCTGGTGCGGTGATAGTAACCACTCCGCAAAATATTGCATTGCTCGATGCTAAAAAAGGCATAGAAATGTTTGTTAAAGTAAAAATACCGGTTCTGGGGATTGTTGAAAACATGGCTACCCATATTTGTTCAAATTGTGGCACAGAAGAGTCTATTTTTGGCCAGGGCGGGGGTGAAAAAGTTGCAAAACAATATGGAACTCAACTTCTTGGAAGCCTGCCTTTAGATAAAGCTATTCGTGAGCAGGGTGATGCTGGCAAGCCCATTTCCATTACAGACATTGATCCAGAAATCTCTTCTCGTTATGTAAAAATTGCAGAAAATTTGCTGTCTCAATTAGAGCAATCAGACAGTCAATCGGCGCCGCAAATTGTTTTTGAGTAGAGCGGTTTGCGCAAGCCCCATAAGTCGGTATGATACGGGGCTTTAATTTTCACTAAAATCTTTTAAAAGTAGCTGGAGTCAACACAGATGAGTATCAAGTCAGACCATTGGATTCGCCAAATGTCAGAACAAAATAAAATGATCGAGCCCTACGAGGCTGGACAGGTTCGCTATCATGGTGATGAGCGAGTGATTTCCTATGGTGTTTCAAGCTATGGTTACGATGTTCGTTGTGCTGACGAGTTTAAAATCTTCACTAATATTCACTCCAAAACAGTGGACCCCAAGAACTTTGATAACGATGCATTTGTAGACGTACAAGGCGACTATTGTATTATTCCGCCCAATTCATTTGCCCTTGCTCGAACAGTTGAATATTTTAGGATTCCCCGTCAGGTGCTTACCATATGCTTGGGTAAATCAACCTATGCGCGTTGTGGGATTATTGTTAACGTGACACCTCTAGAACCAGAGTGGGAGGGGCATGTGACTTTGGAATTTTCTAATACCACCAACCTGCCGGCAAAAATATATGCCAATGAAGGGGTAGCTCAGATGTTGTTCTTTGAATCAGACCAGGTGTGTGAGACATCCTACGCAGACCGCGGCGGTAAATACCAAGGACAAACAGGGGTCACTCTACCTAAAACTTAGTTTGAGTTTTAGGGATTAAGTAGCGCCTCTCGCAAAGCTTTAGCCTGCTGTTGAATGCGGCGGGTGTTTTCAGGCCCGGCGCGCAACAGTTGTTTTTGAAGAGGCATTAGGCTTTCTAATTCAGGGTCCGCAAATTTATAAGCCACAGAATCTCGAGTGAGCCTTAATGGTTCAACAATCACTGGGGTTGTAAGGATATTATCAATAGTCTGCAAGATAATACCGTCCATCTGTCTAGGTCTATAACCTAATTCTGCGAACGCTGTCTCTAATAATGGCCGCACTTTATGAAAAAATTGTGCCATATATTTCATATCAATACTTAATATGATGCTAATCACATTTTCGTAGCGTTCATAATTACCCGCATTAAGCCAAATAACCTTATCCTGTCTATGTGTTGTAAATCGACCCTCTGGTGACCCCAGAGGCAATATTTTCTCAGATATAGAGCCACGCGCAAGTCCATCCATAAAACTAGCTGATCGGCGAATCAAATCATCCAGTGTTAACCATTCAGAAAGTCCTTGAGATGATTTATTGTCGAGCAAAAGATCACGAACTAATGGATCACTAGCATCCAAATTAGGTAAAGACGGAGTGACAGGTTTTGCTTCAGCCTTTGTAGCTTCAGTAGCTTCTAGTTGTTCGATTTGGTCAGAATCATCAACTGATTCAGTTTGATTTTGGTTTTGAGTCTGAGGGATCTCAGCCGTTGGAGTTTCAGGTTCAGTAGCTGTATTTTCTATAATAATTTGCTCTGGTATAACACCCATTAACTCAAAGTCATCTTGCTGAGACAGGTTCCCTGTTTTGTAGAGGACGCCAAAAATAAGTGTCACAGCCGCTAAGCTGCCACACGCAATGATAAGTTTACTTGAGCCTGATTTTTCTAATGCCATGCTTAGATTTCTACCTTATTTTCGAGGGGTAATATTAAATTGCCATTTAATTTTCCGCGGCTTATTACCATGGTTTTTTTCGAATTCTTTTCATACGTTTCCAATTTGAGGATTACATAATCCCAATCTAACGCAAACCAGATCTTAGTTTTCTTAGCCGAATTTTCACTCAACCTTTCAATCACTAGACTATTATAAGATCCCTGATTTGTCCTTAGAATTTGGTTGCCAATTACCTGGTACTGATATTGCCTTGATGTCCCTCTACTGATAACACTGTAGCCAAATTTTTCTTTGCCAGATGCAATGCTGAGTCGCAGTTGTTCTGTTAATGAAAGCCTATCAAAGTAACCGGGCAATATATCCAACTTTCCTGAAGTACCATTCACTGAGTATGAAAGTGACTTTGAGGCCCAATCAAACTGTTGTGATTCAGAGCGATTACCCAGTATCGTTTTCTGTTGCTTTGAGTATCTCAGTGGAACAATATTGCCAATATTAGAGATTTTAAAATCACTCTGCTCCCTAATAGTACCCAAGAAATTTTTTGCTTTAGTTTTGACTCTGTATTGTGCGCCCTGTTTAGATAACTGATTTCTGGACGCTATCTTCATGCCATCAATTTCTGCGATATACTCCAGATCATAGGGTTTAATAACAACTGAATTAATGGTTTTTTCCTGAGTATATGCTGGCCCAACAAATACAAAAGAGCTCATTACAATATTTATAATGAGACTTAATTTGAATAATCTTGTATTGCTAATGGCTTTAACAGGGCTGGGCATCATCATATCAGTTTAGACTACAGCTTAGGTGGATGGTTCGATCAAATTGTAAATAATTCCACTCTCAGGTACTGAACCGCTATCGACCTTAACGTGATTATTTTCCATTACTAATCGGCCATCACAAAACCATTTCACCGCTTCAGGGTATATTTTATGTTCGAATGCCAAAACTTTGGATGCTAACGAGTCCTCATTATCATGATTGTCTATTTCAACTTGAGCTTGAATGATAGATGGCCCACCGTCAAGTTCAGGGGTAACAAAATGAACAGTTGCTCCCGCTTTTCTATCCCCTGCTTCCAGGGCTCTTCTATGAGTATGAAGCCCTGGATAGGCGGGTAACAATGAAGGGTGAATATTCATCATCCGTCCTAAATAATGATCAACAAAGTTTGCAGTTAGGATTCGCATAAACCCAGCAAGGATAACTAAATCTGGAGAAAAGCTATCAATTAATTCACTCAATGCCTGATCGAAGGATTCTCGATTGTCGAAAGCTCTATGGTCAATCGCAAGGTTTGGGATGCCTGATTTTGCTGCGCGCTCCAAGCCACCAGCTTCAGGATTATTACTAATAACAGCAGATATAGTGGCGTTAATATTACCACTTGCACAGCCATCGATCAGTGATTGAAGATTAGAACCTCCACCTGATACTAGGATTACCAATCGCTTAGGTACTGACGATTGAGGGCTATCAGTCATTGATTTGAACCTGTGGTTGATCAGCTTTGGTTTCTTGAATAGTACCTAGAACAAACGCCTCTTCACCACTATCAGCCAGCAATTTTAACGCCTCAGATTCAGCCTCAGCCGGGACACAGATAACCATCCCAACACCACAATTTAGGGTTCTATACATTTCCTTAGAATCAATATTTCCCTGCTCTTGAATCCAGTCAAAAACAATTGGGCGCTTCCATGCCTTAGTTTCAATCACAGCAGTCGCATTGTTGGGTAAAACACGCGGAATATTTTCGAGTAAACCGCCACCTGTGATATGTGAAATTGCATGAACCGGAAGCTTAGAAATAAGATTTAAAAGTGACTTAACATAAATCTTTGTTGGCGCCATAAGCAGATCGATAAGTTTTTCACCGTCTAACTCAAAACTAGATGGATCGGTTTTTGTGACCTCTAAAACCTTTCGAATAAGTGAGTAGCCATTTGAATGAGGACCGCTTGAAGACAGGCCTATCAATGTGTCACCCACAGCTACTTTTGAACCGTCTATTAACTCAGATTTTTCAGCAATGCCCACACAGAATCCTGCAAGGTCGTAGTCTTCCCCTTCGTACATGCCAGGCATCTCAGCTGTTTCACCACCAATCAGTGAACAGCCTGACAACTCGCACCCGTCCGCAATACCATTTACAACCGAGGCTGCGATATCAACGTCTAATTTGCCAGTGGCATAATAATCAAGAAAGAAAAGCGGTTCGGCACCACACACAATCAGATCATTAACGCACATGGCGACTAAATCAATTCCAACTGTACTGTGTTTGCCAGAATCTAAGGCTAGGCGTAATTTAGTGCCTACACCGTCAGTGCCAGAGACTAGAACTGGTTGTTGGTAACCGGTTGGTAATTCAAAAAGAGCGCCAAAGCCACCTAAGCCAGCCATAACTTCAGGTCGCCGGGTTCTTTTAGCCGCTCCCTTTATCTTTTCGATCAGTGCATTTCCGGCGTCAATATCAACGCCTGCGTCTTTGTAACTCAAAGATTGAGTTGCTTTGGTCATGAAAAAATCCTACAACAATGAACAGAAGGTGGGTATTTTAGGCTGAGTTGGGCAAATTTTCATCAAGCACTGGTACAATGTTGCAAAATAATTTGGAGATACAGTGTTGAAGCGTTGGTTAATAGGGATCTTTATATGCATTAGTCTAGCGATAAGTGCCAGCCAAGCTACTGATTTATATCGTGTTTTGGTTCCTGTGGATGATCAAACCAAAGAATCTAGAGAAGCGGGAATCGAAATTGCTTTTTCAAAGATACTGATAAAATTAACTGGAAATAGTCAAATTTTACAGTCGCCACAGCTAAAACCATTCCTTATTGATCCTAAAGCATTCTTAGATTCGGTTGGATTTAATCAATTATCTGATTCAGATGCGAAAAAAAATATAGCTACAGGATTAGTTGTAAAGTTTGATCGCCCATCGGTTGATAAATTATTAAAACAGGCGCAGTTGCCAATTATTCCCGCAATTCGACCAAATTTTTTGGTTTGGTTGATGGTTGATGACATTGTCCAAGGTCGACGTGTATTAGATGAATCAACATCTAAACAGTTGCAAGCTGGGGACCCTTCATTTGAATTAATAGAGGCTTTTGAGCGCGCTATGCAAGCCCGATCTATCAGTTACTTTTTGCCTAGTTATGATCTTGAGGATCAATTGTCTGTTTCAGTTAAAGATGCTTGGGCTATGAAAGTAGACCCATTAAATAATGCGTCACAGGGATATGACGCTGATGGTTGGTTCGCTCTTAGGGTATTTAAAGCATCTGACGGACAGATTAGAGGAGCTTGGGCCTATCAAGAATCTGGTAAGCGTCAAATGAATGACTTTTATGGTGACTCTATGACCGACTTGATTGATGCATCGGTTGATCAGGTTTTAGATACATTGTTGCAGTCACATACCTATGTTCCTCAGCTTGAGACTGATAAACTGTTAGTACAAATTGATGGCGTCTTATCCTATAAAAATTATCAAATGGCTCTTCGAGGTTTAGAGCAGTTGGAATTAGTGGAAGCCCTTCAGTTATATTCGGTTAACAAGGGTGAGCTAGTGGTGGCAATTGAAATAAATGGTAGTGTAGAGCTTCTTCATGCTGAGTTAATACGAACGGGCTTAGTAGAGTCCTATTTATCCTCAGATAATCGATCAATTGGTCGATTAACCTATAATTGGGTGGCCCCGTGAATCAATCTCATCAAATGAATCTTGAAATAAAACTAGATGATCAGGCCACCTTTAATAATTTTTACGCGCCCAAGGGTTCAACTCAGCAGCTCGCCAAGTTTGTGCTCCAAGAAAGCCCTCATAAAATTGCCTGTTTGGTGGGTAATAGAGGAGCTGGATTATCACATTTACTTCAGGCGACTTGTCAGCGTAGTCCCTTTCATAAAGATGACGATGTCATCTATTTGCCGTTGATGGAGTTGCAAGAATATCCTGCGCAACAGATATTAGAAGGATTGGATTCTGCTTCAATAGTCTGTCTCGATGATTTACATGCGGTGGGCAATAAAGATGATTGGCAAGTCCCACTATTTAATTTTTTCAATGATTGTCGCCAGAGTGGCACAAGGCTTATTTTTTCAAGTCATCAACTATTGGAAGATATTGGTATTACGTTGCCGGATTTACTGTCGAGGCTTCAGTCGGGACTGATCCATATTATTAATGATTTTAATGATGATGATTTAAGAAGGATGCTCCAGTTTCGTTCCAATCTGCGTGGGATGTATCTCTCTGATGAGGTGGCAAAGTTTCTTTTAACTCGACTATCTCGAGACTCGAAAACACTTATTGACGCTCTTGAAACACTTGATACCGCCTCCCTGCGTGAACAGCGCCGATTGACCACACCCTTTGTAAAGTCAGTGCTAAAAATCTAGCTCAATCATCACATAGGGCAGGTGTCACAATGCAGGTACATACTTCTTGGATCATTAAAGTTATCAAGATTTTTTAATGGGCTAATAATTGATTGGACGTTCTTGCCAAGCATCTGCGGTAGCCACGAGTCAACGCCAAAATAGTTGAGTGACAGTGAAATATTGCGACTAAATTCTTGGATAAATTGCTCATAAGGTGAAAGTAATCTAGTAGGGTAAAAAACCCCATAATGGGTAAGCCCTGCCAATTGGGCTGCAGAGTCAATTGCATTATTTAAATCACCTAATTCATCAACAAGCCCCATTTCTAGCGCCTGTTGTCCGGTCCAAATTCGGCCTTTCGCGATTTTTTCGATATTTTCAGCAGGTGTCTCTCGGCCTTCAGCGACAAGATTAATAAATTTTGAATAAAGGTGTTCAACACTTGAATGAAGTATTACTTTAGCCTGGTCGCTCATCGGGCGGTCTAGCTGCATTATTCCCGCGATATCTGAAGTGCCTACACCATCTGAATATATACCCAGCGCTGCCAGTGATTCGTCAACAGTAGGGATCATGCTGTAAACCCCAATAGAGCCTGTGATGGTAGTTGGAAGGGCTAAAATTTTATCCGCCTCAGCGGCAATCCAGTAGCCACCAGACGCCGCATAGCTTCCCATTGAGACAACAACGGGTAAATTAAGATCGCTATGATAAAGAGCGTCTCGAATCACATCAGACGCAAAAGCACTTCCCCCCGGGCTATCAACGCGCAAAACTATAGCCTTAATATCTTGATCGTAGCGAAGATCAGATAAAATTTGGGCCATTGTATCTGCTCCAACATTACCTTCAGGTTGTTGGCCGTCTAAAATGGTACCCTTGGCCACAATAACAGCTACTTTATCAATTGCGGGTAGGGCTTGGCTTTGCTCGCGATCTATATGCGCTAAATAAACAGCCATATCCACTGAATTATATTTGCCGTCAATATCATTTGGAATTTGCTGGTTTAGATAGTTATAGATTTCACTTCTGCTAGCTAATTGGTCAACCAACCCCTCCTGATATGCCAGTAGCGCAGTATCACCATCAACCCCTTGAAGTTTGCCGCCAAGGTTATTAGCAAGGGCATTAATTGATCCCTGATCTAGTTGTCGCAGATCTTCAATTTTTGATGTATAGGTTTGCCATAAGCGATCAACCACATCGGTTCGTTCTTCTCTAGCCTGCGGCGACATATCATTTCTGATAAATGGTTCTGCGGCACTCTTATATTCACCCGCTCGAAATACATTAACTTTAATTTTTAATTTTTCCAGCGCATCACCAAAATAGTTGCCATAAGCACCAAACCCAGTAATTAGAACTGAGCCCATAGGGTTGAGTAAAATATGGTCGGCATGAGCCGCTAGATAGTATTGGGACTGATTAAAATTATCAGCTACAGCAATAATTGGTTTTTCAGTTGCTTTAAAGTTTATAAGGGCGCTACTGATTTCGTCTAGCTTGGCTATTCCGCCAGCCTCAAAATAATCAGTAGCAATAATTAGATGGGTAATTCGATCATCCACAGCTGCAGTATTTATTGCATCAATAACATCTCTTACCAATGTTTCAGGGTTGGTCATTGCCTGATCGGCAAGCAAAGTATCGATTGGATAAACATAGGATTTCTGATCAACTAAAATACCGGTAGGGGCTAAATATAGTGCGCCTTTTTCAGGTATTGGTGGCAGGTGGTCACCAAACATCCCAACAATTGCAATAATTAATAGGCCGGTAAAAACAATGCCAATAATTGTTCTAATAGCTTTGAAAAATTTACCTATAAAACTAAAAATTCGTCGAATAATTGAAGGGTTTTGGGAGGCCATAAAAAATCACTTTTCGAGGGTTATATCAGGGTTAACTTGCCTAAGACGGGTATATAGCATTGAGCCACAAAAAAGCACAACAACTAATGTTACTTCTGCAATGTCCAGTACGGAGGGTTGTGGCTTGGTAACGCCAAACACAGCAGAGGCAAAGTACAGTAAAAGCACAAACCCCATCCAAATTTGAGTTCTCATATTATCCACCCAAATACCTGGCGCAAACATCATTAGAGGAAATAGAACTATAAAATAAATTATAGCAGGTTGACCCTGTTGCCACAGGTTAATAGCTAATACTGACAAAAGTAAGGCAAAGCAGATTTTTACAGTATTTCTTAATAATTTGATTTTATCGATTAGAGTCAAGGTAAAAGGCCTTCAGCAATTAGTGTTTAAGTTTGGTGGCCAGCAGGGCAATTCGCTTACCCTGTGCTTGGCATAATGTTTGTTCATCATCAGTCAAAGATTGGCTTTCCACATGACTGGCACCATAAGGAGTACCTCCTTTTTGCGTACTACTTAGCGCGCTCTCAGAATAGGGAATGCCAGCAATCAGCATGCCGTGATGCATTAATGGGATCATCATAGAGAGTAAAGTCGATTCTTGTCCGCCATGGATAGACGATGTTGAGGTAAATACTCCTGCAGGCTTGCCAATTAAAGCGCCACTAGCCCACAGACTGCCAGTGCCATCTAAAAAGTACTTTAAAGGGGCGGCCATATTACCAAAGCGCGTTGGGCTCCCAATTAAGAGACCGCTGCAATGTGCTAAATCATCCATGGTGCAATATATATCCCCACTTTCTGGGATACTTTGCTCAGTCGACTCGCACACAGTAGAGACACTGGGTACGGTTCTAAGACGTGCTTCAATGCCCGCCATTTCTACGCCCTGAGCAATTTGCTCAGCCAGCATTTTGACGTGCCCATTACCACTGTAATACAGAATAAGTACATAGGTATTTACATTATTTTGAGTCACTAAATTATCTCCAATACTGCTTCGGGTGGACGGCCTAAAGCCGCTTTATCACCAGCTACCACAATGGGCCGCTCAATTAATTTAGGGTGTTGAACCATAGCTTCGATTAATTGATTCTCGGTTAATTCCAAGCCTTTTAAGTTTTCCTTATAATAGGCTTCGTTTTTACGAATTAATTGACTTGCTTGTATGCCTAACTTTTGTAAAAGTACTGAAAGCGTTTTGGCGCTAAGTGGACTGTCTAAATAGAGCGCTACAGTCGGTTCAATGCCCTGTGTTTTGAGCAGTTCAAGGGTTTGTCGAGACTTTGAGCATCGGGGGTTATGGTAAATTGTTATCATGAAAAATTTTGCCTTGGTTTTAAATTCATTTACTAAAAAAGTAATCCATAACCAATTGTAATCATTATAGTTAAGTAATTGCCATTTAAGGCTAAATATAATTTTCTCAAATATGGGCCACATAATATTATGATACGGATAATTTATCTTGTCAGCTTTATGTTAATTGGTTGTAGCGGTGAGTATTCCTCCAATGAACACAGTCAATTTTTACTCACCAATTCGAAGACGGTTAATTTGATGTCTCCAAGCAAAGTTATTGTGATTAACTACTGGGCAACTTGGTGCGCGCCATGCCGTAAAGAAATTCCTGAACTCAATGAACTCGATCATCAGTTGAGCGATCGCCTAGATGTTATAGGGGTTAACTTTGACGGGGTTGTTGGAGAGCAACTTGATCAACAAATGGCCAAATTAGGCATTAAATTTGATAATCTATACATTGATCCACGACACATATGGGGTTTAGATGCAGTTACGGTCTTGCCAGAGACCCTAATAATCGACTCTAAAGGGCAGCTGATTCATCGCTTATTGGGGCCTCAGACCAAATCGTCACTGGAGACCCTAATTAACGCGCTGTAGCCAAGCTTAATTTATTTTAGTTTTCCAAGGTGCTTAGAAACTACCTGAAGGCTTGGCTTAAATAATTTTGGAGTGGCTGCAAGAATGTGCCCACTTTCAAGAAATGATTCGTTACCATTAAAATCACTGACCATACCGCCAGCCTCTCGAACTATAAGAACGCCCGCCGCGATATCCCAAGGTTTAAGGTACATTTCCCAGAAAACATCCATTTTTCCTGCGGCTACATAAGCCAAATCCAAAGAGGCAACTCCAAGTCGACGAATACCCGCTGAATTTTCAGCAAATTCTTGCATGCAGGCTAAAAAGTTAGGCATATGATTAAATGATGGTGCGCTAAAGGGAATGCCGGTTCCATAAAGTGCACCGGCTTGTTCGCGACGTCCAGAGACACGAATGCGGCGACCATTTAAATTGGCCCCCATGCCTCTGCTAGCGGTGAATTCTTCGCGTTTAAAGGGCTCTAAGATTACCGCATGCTCAAGTTTGCCTTTGATACGGCAGGCTATGGATATTGCGACATGAGGAATGCCGCGAATAAAATTTGTGGTGCCATCTAGAGGGTCAATAATCCATTCCACATCGCTCTCTAAGTCACCACTGCGACCGGTTTCTTCACCTAAAAAAGCATGGTCAGGATAGGCTTTTTTAATGTGATAAATGATCGTTTCTTCGGAACGTCTATCCACTTCGGTGACAAAGTCATGACGACCTTTTTCATCAACCTTAATAAGATCGAGGTTATCAGCGGATTTAACAATCATTTCTCCGGCTTCTCGTGCGGCGCGGAGCGCTATATTAACCATAGGTTGCATAGGGATAGATTCCAGTTGATTTAAAGAGCGCGGGCATTGTACCAGATTGAAACTATCAATAAAGCGTACTTTTTACACGCAAGAAACTCGCTAAAGGTAAATTGGTTTTTAAATATAAAAATTTAACAATAATTCTGGTAGAATCGCGCCTCTTAAATTCAGTGATAAATTTGTTCGTTAATTAGTCAACAAAAAGAGGTGCTCCGTGCCCACTGCTGCTCGCCAAGCCAACATTAAAATTGTGCTCGTTAATACTGCCCACCCTGGCAATATAGGGGGTGCTGCCCGAGCAATGAAAAATATGGGTCTAGCAGAATTATGTTTGGTTGAGCCTCGAGAGTATCCCGCACCAAGAGCGGTATGGCGCTCTGCGGGAGCGCGAGATATTCTTAGTAATGCCACTGTAGTCGGTTCTGTAGATGAGGCGATTGCCGATTGTTCGCTGGTGGTGGGAACCAGTGCCAGAGAGCGACGAATTCCTTGGCCTCTAGTAAACCCCAGAGAGTGTGGCGAAAAAATTTGGCAAGAAGCTGAACATCATAAAATTGCGCTATTGTTTGGTCGAGAGGATCGTGGCTTGACCAATGATGAGCTTCAAAAGTGCCATTACCATGTACATATTCCATCAAACCCTGAATATAGTTCACTGAATCTAGCTACTGCAGTTCAAGTGTTAGCTTACGAGATTCGCATGGCGAGCCTGGCTTATGAAAATGGCGCTCTACCAGAGCTTAGCCAATGGGATCAACCCTTGGCAACCTCGGAGGATTTAGAGCATTTTCATACCCATTTGTCTGAAACAATGGCAACGCTAAATTTTTATGATCCTGACAATCCAAAGCAACTGTTGACCCGATTACGTCGTTTATTTAATCGAACCCGCATGGATGAAATGGAAGTTTCTATTTTGAGAGGTCTATTATCAGCGGTTCAGCGTAAAATTAAGTAGTATCTATATTAATTGACTAAAATACTCAGGTATTAGATAATTAGCCTTGTAGGAAGCTTATTATCGAAGGTAGATTATGCGACTAACCACAAAAGGCCGATATGCCGTAACCGCAATGATAGACTTGACATTGCATGCCCAAGATAAGCCAATTTCACTGGCTGATATTTCTGGCAGGCAGTCAATTTCTCTCTCTTATTTAGAGCAACTTTTTTCAAGGTTACGCCAGTCGGGATTAGTTTCAAGTGTTCGCGGCCCAGGTGGCGGCTATCATCTAGCAATGCCCAGTGACCGTATATTTGTGGCTCAAATTATTACAGCGGTCAATGAGTCAATTGATACCACTAGCTGCCAGGGAAAAGGTGACTGTCAGGGTGGGTTGATTTGTATAACCCATAGCCTTTGGCAGGATTTGAGTAATCAGATACATGAATTTTTAAATGGTATTTCACTGGCAGATTTGGTTGCTAAGCAAGATACCCAAGAGATAGCCCAGCGACAGCTAGACCAGTTGCTGGTTTTAGATGATAACTTACAGGCACAGGCCTGTTGATGTGGAGAAATTAATGAATCTTCCAATTTATTTGGATTATGCGTCTACCACCCCAGTTGATCCAGCAGTTGCTGATCAAATGGTTGAATTCCTAACGCCATCAGGTAATTTTGGTAATCCAGCATCGCGCTCACATATGTTTGGCTGGCAGGCAGAAGCTGCAGTTGAAGATGCTCGGGTTGATGTTGCAGGGCTTATTGGTGCAGACCCTAGAGAAATTGTATGGACTTCAGGTGCAACTGAGGCCAATAACCTAGCGATTAAAGGCTGTGCGCACTTTAATACACGCAAGGGTAAGCATATTATCACCTCTAAAATTGAACATAAGGCGGTACTTGATACCTGTCGTCAATTAGAGCGTGAAGGATTTGAAATTACTTATTTAGATCCCGATAAACAGGGTTTGATTCAGCCTCAGGCCATTGCGGATGCATTGCGTGAAGATACAACTGTTGTATCGATTATGCATGTAAACAATGAGCTTGGTACCCTGAATGATATTGCGGCAATTGGTAAATTATGCCGAGAAAATAAAGTATTCTTCCATGTGGATGCCGCTCAAAGCGCAGGTAAAACAGCCATTGACGTCGAAGCTATGCAAGTGGATATGATGTCATTTTCCGCCCATAAAATTTATGGCCCCAAAGGGATTGGCGCACTTTATGTTCGCCGTAAGCCGCGCGTAAGAATTGAGGCGCAGATGCATGGCGGTGGTCACGAACGTGGTATGCGTTCTGGCACTTTACCCACTCATCAAATTGTGGGTATGGGTGCGGCCTTTAAATTAGGCGCTGAAGTGCTTGCAGAAGAATCTGCTCGCATCAAAGATCTGCGGACTCGTCTATGGGAAGGTGTTTCTGATATGGAAGAAGTCTATCTCAATGGATCGAGTAACCAGCATGTGCCCGGCATTATTAATATCAGTTTTGCCTATGTTGAAGGTGAATCTTTAATTATGGCATTAAGAGATTTAGCTGTTTCATCTGGATCAGCCTGTACCTCAGCTAGCCTTGAGCCTTCTTATGTTCTTCGTGCATTGGGTTTAAATGACGAAATGGCTCATAGCTCAATTCGCTTTAGTATCGGCCGTTATACCTCAGAAAAAGATGTAGATGATGCCATTGCCAAAGTAAGGCATGCGGTAGAAAAGCTAAGAGAACTGTCTCCGCTTTGGGATATGTTCCAAGACGGTGTCGATCTCGATCAGGTTGAGTGGGCTGCGCACTAGTTATAGCAAACGAAAGCGGCAACAAACGAATTATTTGTAGTACTAAAATAGGGTTAAAAAAATGGCTTACAGTGAAAAAGTGATTGATCATTACGAAAATCCACGCAATGTTGGGAAACTAGACGACAATTCGAAAAATGTCGGTACTGGTATGGTAGGTGCTCCAGCTTGTGGCGATGTGATGCGTCTTCAAATTCAGGTGAATGACGAAGGTGTCATCGAAGATGCCAAGTTTAAAACCTATGGTTGTGGTTCTGCTATTGCTTCAAGCTCGCTGTTAACAGAGTGGGTTAAGGGTAAAAATATTGATGAAGCAGAGCAGATTAAAAACACCACGATTGCTGAAGAACTAGCATTGCCCCCCGTTAAAATTCACTGCTCTGTTCTGGCTGAAGATGCGATTAAAGCTGCGGTCCGAGACGTTAGAGAAAAGCGGGAGAAGTAAGCGTGGCAATTACCATGACATCGGCTGCCGAATCTCATGTGGTTCGGCACTTAGAGCATCGCGATAAGGGTATTGGTATCCGCTTGGGTGTGCGCACTACAGGATGCTCTGGCCTATCCTATGTGCTTGAGTTTGTCGATAAAAAGTCCGATGAGGACGTGGTTTTCAAATGCGGTGATGTACAGTTAATAATTGATCCTAAAAGCCTGGTTTATCTCGATGGCACTCAGTTAGATTACGTCAAGGAAGGATTAAATGAAGGGTTTGAATTTAAAAATCCCAATGTTAAAGATGAATGTGGTTGCGGAGAAAGCTTCCATATTTAACTTTGCTTTGGATTCATCCAAACCAATCGGATTTTAACCATTGAACAATTCTAAGAATTTCTTTGAAATTTTCTCTCTTCCAGTGTCTTGGGAGATTGATATTGAGGCGCTTGATACAAAATTTAGGGCGCTACAAAAAGTTCTTCATCCTGATGGTTATGCCAATAAAAATGATTTTGAACAGCGTCTTGCGGTACAGGCGGCGGCAACTATTAATCAAGCCTACCAAACCATCAAAAATCCACTATCTCGTGCACAGTATTTATTAGAATTGAAAGGTTTAGATGCCGATCAGGAAAGCCATGTCACCTCAGATGGTCAATTTTTAATGAATCAAATGTTATTGCGCGAACAACTATCAGAAATCAAAGCTAATAAAGGGCCTAAACAGGCATTGACTGCTTTGAGTATTGATGCCAAGAAAACGGCCTTAGCTATTCAAAATGAATTTGCCAGTCAATACCAAATTGAGGCTTATAATGAAGCATTTTCAACCTTGGCAAAAATGCAGTTCGCGACTAAGTTTGTCAACGATATTAGTGAACTTGAAGCAGATTTAGAGGAACTATAGCCTGTGGCACTATTGCAAATTTCAGAGCCTGGACAGTCACCCCAGCCCCATCAGCGAAAAAATGCTGTGGGTATTGATTTGGGCACCACAAACTCCTTAGTCGCAACAGTAAGAAGCGGCATAGAAGCTATATTGCCTGATGAGCAGGGTCGAGATTTGCTGCCTTCTGTGGTGCATTATATTCCTGAGGGCGTTAGCTGTGTAGGTCATGAAGCAGCAGAGCATAATAGTACTGACCCCCTAAATACTCTATCTTCAATCAAGCGTTTATTGGGTAGAGGTGTTGATGATATAAAAACATTGGGTGATACCTTGCCCTATGAATTCACCTCTGATGAAGGTGGTATGCCCAGAATTAATACTGCCTATGGTGTCGTAAGTCCAATTCAGGTTTCAGCCGAAATACTGCGCAAGCTTGCTGGGCGAGCTGAGCTAGCCCTTGATGGTATGCTTGATGGCGCGGTGATAACCGTACCTGCATACTTTGATGATGCTCAACGACAGGCAACCAAAGATGCGGCCACTCTTGCCGGTATTAAAGTATTAAGATTATTAAATGAACCTACCGCCGCAGCTATAGCCTATGGGCTGGACGCTGAAATTACAGAAGATGAATCTCAACAGCGATTAATAGCTGTTTATGACCTAGGCGGCGGCACCTTTGATATTAGTATTTTAAGATTATCAAAAGGTGTATTCGAAGTATTGGCTACCGGCGGCGATTCAGCGCTTGGTGGAGATGACTTTGATCACGCAATCGCAAATTGGTTGCGAATTGAATTGGCAATGGGCGAAACCCTCGACGTGGTTGAGCAAAGAATACTGTTGGAAGTGGCAAAATCTGCCAAACAAGAGCTATCGCAAAAGGAACAGGTTGAGATAGAGGTTCTTGAGACTGCATTGGTTCTTACACGAGAAAAAATGCATGAACTTGTAGATGACTTGATTGAAAAAACCCTTAAAGCCTGTAAGCGCTCAATGCGAGACGCTAAAATTGATGTGAATAGCATTGATGAGGTGGTCCTAGTGGGTGGTTCAACCAGAATGCCCAGAGTCAGCGAAAAAGTTACAGAGTTATTTGGCCTTAAGCCAAAATGCACTATTGATCCAGACTTGGTTGTGGCGATGGGTGCAGCTAAGCAAGCAGATGTTTTAGTGGGTAATAATACTGATGGCGATATGTTGTTATTAGATGTAATCCCGCTATCCCTAGGTATTGAAACCATGGGTGGCTTAACCGAAAAAATCATCCATCGAAATACCACCATTCCAGTGGCCAAAGCGCAAGAATTTACCACCTTTAAAGATGGTCAAACCGCTATGAGTATTCATGTGGTGCAGGGGGATAGGGAATTGGTTTCAGATTGTCGTTCACTGGCGCGGTTTGAGTTGCAAGGTATCCCACCCATGGTTGCTGGTGGCGCCAAAATTCAGGTGAGCTATCAGGTTGATGCCGATGGGTTACTGAATGTGTCGGCGCGGGAATTAAGCAGTGGTGTTGAATCCAGAATTGAAGTTAAGCCTTCCTATGGCTTAAGCGATAATGAAATTACTCAAATGCTGCAGGACTCCTTTAGTCATGCGCGAGATGATATGCGTTTACGGGCACTCAGAGAGCAGCAAGTTGAAGCCGATCGTATGCTAGAGGATCTTCGAGCAGCCATAGAAAAAGATGGGCAATCATTACTTGATGATTCAGAATTACAGTGTTTGCATCTGGCTTTAGATGAATTACAACAGCTTCGCGAAAATAGCGAAGATCATCGCCAACTGGCGGCGCAAATTGAAACTGTGGGTAAAACCAGCGAAGAATTTGCCGCTAGGCGTATGGATGCTAGTATTAAACAAGCATTGGCAGGGCTAAGCCTTGATGATGCATTAAAATAAACGATTTCGGATATCCAAATTATGCCACGAATTGTATTTTTACCTCATCACGAAATCTGCCCAGAAGGTGCAGTTGTCGAGGCAGAAAAGGGCGAGAGCATCTGTGCCGCAGCATTAAGGAATGGCCTTGATATAGAACATGCCTGTGAACTTTCCTGTGCCTGTACTACCTGCCATGTTCATGTGCGCGAGGGATTGGATTCACTGCCAGAGGCGGATGAGCTAGAAGATGATTTTTTGGATAAGGCTTGGGGTTTAGATCCAGATTCAAGACTCAGCTGTCAGGCTATTGTTGAAGAAGAAGACCTGGTGGTAGAAATACCCAAATACACCATTAATATGGTGTCTGAGCGACATTAAAAGGAAGATACAAATGATTAAGTGGACAGATATTAATGATATTGCCATCGAGTTGGCAGATAACCATGAAGATATAGACCCAAAGTATATTAACTTTGTCGATCTGCGTAATTTGGTTCTTAGTATTGACGACTTTTCTGATGACCCTGATCGCTGTGGTGAAAAAATTCTCGAAGCCATTCAAATGGCATGGATTGAAGAGTTGGATTGATTAGATTTATCTTATTTGCTTCATAAAATCATTGTTACCCGCCTGTGCAATAGGTAAAATCCGCACCCAAGCCGATAAGGCACCGATTTCTATTAAATTAAAGTCCGATTTGGAGACATTTTATGGCCGTTGAACGCACCCTTTCTATTATTAAACCTGATGCCGTAGCAAAAAATGCTGTGGGTCAAATTCTTAGCCGCTTTGAAGCCTCTGGCCTACAGGTTATTGCGCTTAAAATGCAACAGCTTTCTCAAGCTCAAGCTGAGGGTTTTTATGCTGAGCACAGCGAGCGTCCATTCTTTAAAGATTTAGTTGCTTTTATGACTTCTGGCCCTGTTTCAGTTCAGGTTTTACAAGGTGAAGGCGCTATTTTGAAAAACCGCGATCTAATGGGTGCAACTAACCCTAAAGAAGCAGATGCTGGTACTATTCGTGCTGATTTTGCTACTTCTATTGATGCTAATGCTGTGCATGGTTCAGATTCTGAAACCTCAGCCGCGCGTGAAGTTGCATACTTCTTTGACGATAACGAGATTTGTGCTCGTTAATTATTGCGAGATAAATAATGCCTGATAGTGCATTAAATACAGCTGAGCAGTTTACGCCCCAACTGGTTAAAACCAACCTGTTGGGGCTTTCTGTTTCCAAGCTAGGCGATTTCTTTGAGCAGTTGGGAGAGAAGCGTTTTCGTGCCACGCAAATGGTGAAATGGATTCACCAGATGGGTGAGCAGGATTTTGATCAGATGACCAATCTGTCTAAATCACTGCGTGAAAAACTTCAAGAAACGGCTGAAATACGCTTGCCAGAGGTAGTTAGCTGTCAGGATTCCACGGACGGCACTCGCAAGTGGCTGATTAAAGTCGAAGGTGGAAGCTGTATTGAGATGGTCTATATCCCTGAAAAGGATCGCGGAACGCTGTGTGTATCATCACAAATTGGCTGTGCTCTGGACTGTAGTTTTTGCGCCACGGGAAAGCAGGGCTTTAACCGAGATTTAGATACTGCCGAGATTATTGGTCAGCTGTGGATTGCCGCTCAATCATTTGATCAATTTGCAGCCAAGGCTCCACGCAGGGTTAGCAATGTAGTGATGATGGGTATGGGTGAGCCACTGATGAACTTCAATAATGTGGTCGATGCCATGAACTTGATGATGGAAGATAATGCTTATGGTCTGTCTAAGCGTCGTGTCACTTTGAGTACTGCAGGTGTAGTTCCCGCTTTGGATCAATTGGCCGGTGTAACTGATGTGTCACTGGCAATTTCACTGCATGCGCCCAACGATGAATTGCGCAATGAGTTAGTGCCCATTAATCGTAAATATAATCTAAAACAATTTGTTGATAGCGCTAAAAATTATATTGAAAAAATGCCTGATAATCGGCGTAAAGCAACGGTCGAATATACGTTGATGGATCAGGTGAATGATCGCTCTGTACATGCTCGAGAATTGGCGGTATTACTTAAAGACCTACCCTGTAAGATAAATCTTATTCCTTTTAACCCATTTCCGGGTTCTGATTACAAGCGAGTGACCAATACAGCACTTAATCGTTTTCGAGACATTCTGCAGGGGGAAGGGTACACTGTAACCGTTCGTACAACCCGCGGTGACGATATAGCTGCAGCCTGTGGTCAACTAGCTGGTGAGGTCAATGATCGTACCAAACGCCAGCAGCGATATAAGGATAAGCTGGCGGCTAAAGAAGTACCGATTAAACTGCTAGACTAGTAGATCTAAAGGTATTTCGAAAGCTAAGACATCGAAAAGTTAGATACTGAAAACATAAAGAAGCCAAGAGATTAAATACTGTGTTTAGCGAAAACCCCATAGTAAGACGCAAATCTCGACAAATTATGGTCGGTGATGTGCCTGTGGGCGGTGATGCACCTATCTCTGTGCAGAGTATGACCAATACCAGCACTTCAGATGTGGCGGCAACTGTGGCGCAAATTGAACGAATTCAACAGGCTGGCGCGGATATTGTCCGAGTCTCTGTTCCTTCCCTCGAAGAGGCTGAAGCCTTTGGTCAAATTCGCGCCAAAGTAAATATTCCCCTAGTTGCAGATATTCATTTTGACCACCATATTGCGCTGCGAGTTGCTGACTTAGGGGTGGATTGCCTGCGTATTAATCCGGGTAATATTACCCGCGAAGATCGCCTACGAGAGGTAATTGCTAAAGCTAAGGATAAAAATATTCCTATTAGAATTGGCGTTAATGCCGGTTCATTGGGTAAAGATTTATTGCGTAAATACAGTGAACCTACAGCTGAAGCGATGGTCGAATCAGCGATGCGCAATGTCGACTTATTAGATAAATATAACTTCCCAGATTTTAAAGTCAGCGTAAAAGCATCTGATATATTTATGGCGGTTGATGCGTATCGCGACTTAGCTAAACGAATTGAGCAGCCGTTACATTTAGGTATTACTGAGGCCGGTGGGTTGCGCTCGGGTACGGTAAAATCTGCTGTTGGTTTAGGCGCATTATTAATGGATGGTATCGGCGATACGATTCGAATTTCACTGGCCGCCGACCCAGCTGAAGAGGCCCGTGTGGCATGGGATATGTTGCGCAGTCTTAGATTGCGTAGTAAAGGTATTAATTTTATTGCCTGCCCAAGTTGCTCGCGGCAAAATTTTGATGTGATTAAAACGGTTAATGAGTTAGAAAATAGGCTGGAAGATATCACCGTACCTATGGATGTATCTATTATTGGCTGTATAGTGAATGGCCCAGGAGAAGCAAAAGAGTCTGACTTTGGTTTAACCGGTGGAACGCCAGATAATCTAGTGTATCTGGATGGTAAGCCAGACCATAAGATTGAGCAGGAAAACCTGGTAGACCAATTAGAAAAAGAAATTCGTGCTAAGGCTGAGGTTAAACAGGCTCAACTTGAAACTGAGCAACAGAACATAATAGCTAAAGGCTAATAAAGGAATAAGCGCTTTGGGGATACACAGATGAAAATCCAGTCGATACGGGGAATGAACGATTTACTCCCAGAGCAATCTGCTACTTGGCAGTATGTTGAGCGGACCTTGGCTCGTATTCTTGCGGCCTACAGTTATAAAGAGATTCGCTTTCCAATCTTAGAAAAAACAGATTTATTTAAGCGCGCTGTGGGTGAAGTTACCGACATCGTCGAAAAAGAAATGTACAGTTTTGATGATCGCAATGGCGATCGTTTAAGTCTGCGCCCTGAAGGCACAGCCGGCTGTGTTCGCGCCTGTATTGAAAATGGCCTTTTGCATAATCAAACGCAACGCCTATGGTATACAGGCCCGATGTTTCGCCATGAACGTCCGCAAAAAGGTCGTCTGCGCCAGTTCCATCAAATTGGTGTTGAAGCCTTTGGTTTGCGAGGCCCAGACATAGATGCAGAGCTACTATTACTAACTGCACGCCTGTGGCGTGAACTCAATATAGAGCAGGCCCTTGAGTTACAAATTAACTCCTTAGGAACAGCTGAAGAGCGCGGGGCTTACCGACAAGCTCTTGTTGAATATCTCGGCGCTTATAAAAATGATTTAGATGAAGATAGTCAGCGACGTTTAACCAGTAATCCATTGCGTATTTTGGATAGCAAAAATCCAGACACTCAATCGTTATTAAAGAATGCTCCAGTTCTTAGTGACTATTTAGGTACGGAGTCGAAACAGCACTTTGATCAAATTTGTACCATACTCGATAATGCCGGTGTGAGTTACGTAATTAACCCTAAGCTGGTAAGAGGGTTGGATTACTATTCCCAAACCGTGTTTGAATGGGTAACCACAGAGCTAGGTGCTCAGGGTACTATTTGTGCCGGTGGACGCTTTGATAGCTTGGTAGAATTGCTAGGTGGAAAACCTTGTCCAGCAGTGGGTTTTGCGATTGGTATAGAGCGTTTAATAATGTTGCTTGACGAGTTGGCCTTAGTGCCCGATAGTGTCGCCCAGCAAGTCGACCTCTATTTGGTTGCGGTAGGCGATGTTAGACATCAAGCCATGCAACTTGCCGAGCAGTTGCGAACAGAACTTCCAAATGTTCGAATAGAGGCCCACTGTGGCGGTGGCAGCTTTAAATCGCAGATCAAAAAAGCGGATAAAAGCGGTGCTGAGGTGGCAATAATTATAGGTGAGGATGAATTATCGTCCAATACCGTGCAAGTAAAGTTCCTTAGACAGGAGCGACCCCAGGAAACAGTTGATCAAATAAAATTGGTCAATTTTTTAACAACAAATTTTGAAAATTGAGGAACTATTGTGGCAGATCATTTATCTGAAGAAGAGCAAATTGAAGCATTTAAGCAGTGGTGGGTTGATAACGGGCTAAAACTCGTTGCAGCGGCAGTTATTGCTATAGGCGGCACACTCAGTTGGCAAGGATGGCAGGACTCTCAGCAGCAGTATGCAGAAGAAGGTTCTGCGATTTATACAGCGATGATTGATGTAGCAACTACGGAGGCTGACCAGCCTTTGAGTGATGATCAACAGCAGCAAATTAATGCTACTGCTGATCAGCTCAAAGAGCAGTATGGTGACTCTGGCTACGCACATCTAGCAGCGCTTTTAAAAGCCAAATTGGCGGTCAATGCTGATAACTTAGATCAGGCGGCAAGTGAATTAGAGTGGGTTATTAATAATGGTCCGTCTGCTGATCTTAAAGGATTGGCAATTTTGCGATTGGCGCGAGTTGAAGCGGCTAGAGGAAATACTGATAAAGCTCTTGCAATACTTGGAGATCAAGATGCAGGAAAAATGACCTCTGTATACGAAGAAGCCAAAGGTGACTTCCATATTTCTCTTGGTCACTACGAAGCGGCTTACACTGCCTATCAGACAGCCATTGATACAGAGGAATCTGGAAATACTCGGCAAATGTCGATTCTTCGCCTTAAAATGAGCCAGGCTAAGCCGGAAAACGATACAGTTGAGACACAAGGCGATTCTTAATGAAAATTAGTAGGTCATTATTTGCTACAACACTGAGTTCAGTTTTGTTAACAGGTTGTAGTTTTTTGGGTGGCAGTGACGAAATAGAGCCAGCTAAATTAGAAAACATTGATCAGCAGTTTGAGTTGAGTTCGGTTTGGTCAGTAAAAGCGGTATCAAACAATAAAGAATATTGGCCAAATTTACGAATGGCTGTAAGTGATAGCTTGCTATTTGCGGCGGATCACGGTGGTTCTGTTGTTGCCTTAGATGTTCAAACTGGCAAGCAACAATGGTCTGTAGATTTGGATTTATCCGTTTCTGGAGGTGTTGGTTACGGTGCTCAGAAGCTGGTTTTGGGAACTATCGAGGGCCAGATTTATGCCCTTAATGCAAAAGATGGCTCGGTGTTATGGTCTTCTTCTGTTAGCTCTGAAGTTCTCTCAAGCCCCGCTGTTAACCAAAAAATAGTTGTCGCTCAGAGTATTGATAATCGCCTATATGCCTTTGATGCTCAGACCGGCAAAGAACTTTGGCAACATGATGCTGGTGCACCAATTTTAAGTGTTCGCGGCAATAGTTCATCCATGATTTTAAACAATATAGTGATTGCTGCATTCGATAATGGAAAGCTAATCGCTTTTAATACCGAAAATGGATCGCTTGTATGGGAAACTCGTTTGGCGTTACCTAAGGGTCGAACAGAACTTGAGCGAATGATTGATGTTGACGGTGAGCCCATTCTGGTTGGAGACATTATCTACTCGGTTAGTTATCAGGGTCGTTTGGGGGCCTTGACTCGCGGCACTGGAAGAAACCTTTGGTTCCAAGATAGCTCCTCACATTACAGTCCAGCTTTTAGTGATGGTAAATTATTTGTAACCGAGGCAAAAAACGATGCAGTCAGAGCGTTTAAAGCCGGTAATGGCCAAGAAATTTGGGAAAATAACCAACTTCAATATCGTGAGCTTACTGGTCCTGTATCTTTTGGTGACAGTATTGCGGTAGCTGATGCCGAGGGTTATTTACACCTACTTAATACAGAAACAGGTGTTTTTATGGGTCGAACAAAAGTAGGTGGTAGTGGTGTTAGCACACCTATTATAGTTATTGGTGAAACCCTTTTGGTTCAAGCAAATAATGGATCAATAAGCGCCTATAAAATTCAATAGGGATAATTATTCCCCAATACAGTAAAATGCCGCACATCAACAGTGCGGCTTTTTTTTTATGATTCCAGTTATAGCTCTTGTCGGACGCCCCAATGTGGGTAAGTCCACCATTTTTAATCGACTTACTCGTAGTCGAGACGCACTGGTGGCCAACTATTCAGGTCTAACCCGCGATCGAAAATATGGCGATGGCGAGATGTTTGATCGTCGCTTTATGGTTATAGATACTGGCGGTATAAGCGGTGAAGAGCAGGGTATTGATGCAGGTATGGCTGAACAATCCTTATTAGCTATGGATGAAGCCGACATTGTGCTATTTGTGGTTGATTGTAAATCCGGTATTGTTGCAGCTGATTACACCATTGCCGAAAAGCTTCGTCAAAAGAATCGTAAGGTCTATTTGGTTGCCAATAAAATTGACGGTTTAGATCCCGCAGAAGCTCTAGCAGATTTTTACCAGCTCGGTTTTTCTGGCATGTTTCCCACCACAGCAACTCATGGTCGTGGTGTTAAATCTATGATGGAAGAGCTGCTTGAGCCTTTCCCTCCGGTCATTGAAGAAGAAACTCACAGTGACAGTATCAAAATTGGAGTAGTAGGTCGCCCTAATGTGGGTAAATCTACCTTAGTTAACCGATTGCTCGGTGAAGATCGAGTGGTGGTATATGATATGCCGGGAACCACCAGAGACTCTGTATACATAGACTATGAACGGGAAGACACCCAATATACGTTAATTGATACCGCAGGTATTAGAAAGCGCAAAAACATCAAGTTGGCAATTGAAAAATTTTCTATTGTTAAAACATTACAGGCGATTGATGACGCCAATGTAGTAGTTTTACTGGTAGATGCTCAAGAAGGTTTGGTAGAGCAAGATTTGCACCTAATGGGTTCTGTTATCGATGCTGGCCGCGGCCTAGTTGTAGGTATTAATAAATGGGATGGTCTGGATGTCGATAAGCGCGAGCATATAAAAGTCGAAATTAAGCGACGACTACGGTTTGCTGAATTTGCCGATGTACACTTTATTTCAGCCCTTCATGGCACGGGTGTTGGTCATTTATATAAGTCGATTAATGATGCCTATCGCGCGGCAACTGATGCCCTTAGCACTACCAGATTAACCAAAATACTCGAGGGTGCAGTAGAGGATCATCAGCCACCTATGGTGCATAATCGTCGTATTAAACTGCGCTATGCTCATGCTGGCGGACGTAACCCCCCAGTAATTATTATTCATGGTAACCAAACAGATTCTGTGCCCGCGCAGTACACCAGATATTTAGAAAAAGTATTCCGTCGCCAGCTGGGTTTGCACGGAACACCAATTCGGGTTGAATATAAAACCAGTGAAAATCCTTTCAAAAATAAGGCGATCAAACCTGGGGGAAAGCCAGCGCAGCGGGGTAAGAAAATCACTAAATACAGTAAGCGCAACGAGAAAAAATAACTACCCGAGGGTTTTATTATTTTTATCAGTCAGCTTAAGAAGTAATTCACCATCCGCTAATTGACCTGTTAGACAATCATCATGGCTAACTTTAGACACCGAGTTGACTACTTCGCCATCGGAGTTTCGTATAACTGCATAACCTCGGCTTAGGGTTTTGAGTGGACTCACTGTATCCAATAAATGCATATTCTGTTTAAGTTTTAGCTGCATACTTTGCTGTTTTTGAGTTATCGCTTTGATAAGTTTTTTCAAGCTATCAGTTATCTGCCGATTGCCATCCTGAATCTGTTTTTTTGGTGTTTGAATCCTGAGATGATCTACTAACTGGTTGCTCTTTTGCTGGGACTCTTTTAATTTGTTTTGCATCGCTCGCACAAGGCGAATATCCAAATGGTCTAAAAGCTGGGCCTGTTGCTGAAGTTTACTCCCCGGATGTTGCAAGCGTTTTTGTAAATGCGTCAGCTGTTGCTTAAAACCGATGAGGTTACGCTGCAAGCTCTCGCTCAGCATCTGTTGTAGGCGATAAAACTGTTTTTGAATCTGCTGGCTATCGGGACTGACTAATTCTGCCGCCGCTGAGGGTGTGGGTGCGCGTAAATCGGCAACAAAGTCAGCAATAGTAAAGTCGACTTCATGACCTACAGCACTAATAATGGGTAAGCGACTAGCGGCAATCGCTCGCGCTACAGTTTCGCTATTAAATGACCATAAATCTTCAAGAGAGCCACCACCGCGACTAACAATTAATGCGTTTAATTGCTCACAGCCATTGGCGTCAGTTAGTGCGTTAACAATTTGTGCTGGTGCATCATCACCCTGAACCGCGGTAGGGAATATACTCACTTTAATAGCGGGAAAGCGCCGTTTAAGTACTGATAAAATATCTTTTACCGCCGCCCCAGTGGGAGAGGTAACAACACCAATATGGCCAATTGAGCTAGGAATAGGCCGTTTATTATTAGCATCAAATAGACCCTCGGCCGAAAGTTTGGCTTTTAATTGCTCAAATTGGCGCTGAAGAGCGCCAAAGCCGGCTTCCTCCATGTGTTCAACGATTAACTGATACTCACCACGATCCTCATAAATTCCGGGTTTACAGCGTACAAGCACCTGCATACCATTTTCGGGTCTAAATTTTACCCGTTGATTGGCATTTCTAAACATAGCGCAACGCACCTGAGCCGACTTATCTTTAAGGCTTAAATACCAGTGACCAGAGGAAGGGCAGGCAAAATTTGAAATCTCACCCTCTACCCAAAGTATAGGAAGGTTAAGCTCTAAAAGTTGCCGAACTCTGCGGTTTAGTTCGCTTATGGAAAATATTTGACGTTCAGTATTTTGGTCTATCATGGGTCTATTGTAGGTATAGATGATAGGTAAAGTCACTAGTCTATTCACTCTTCTTGCAATAGTTGAAATATTAAGTGTTGTTTACAGGGGGTAGTGCGATGTATAATGCACTGCTTACTTTTAAAAATAGCTGAGGTAAGCGTTCCCTATGTTACGCATCGCTCATGAAGCCCTAACGTTTGATGATGTCCTATTAGTACCCGGTTATTCCGAGGTTACTGCTAAGGACGTCACTGTTAAATCCCAACTTACTCGTGATATCAGTATGAATATTCCGCTCGTGTCTGCGGCCATGGATACTGTGACTGAATCGCGCCTTGCTATAGCTATAGCAGCTGAAGGCGGTGTCGGTATCATTCATAAAAGCATGAGTATCGAGCATCAAGCCAGGCAGGTTTGGGCTGTTAAAAAATATGAAAGTGGCGTCGTTAAGGATCCATTTACTATTGACGCCTCTGCTACCTTGCAGCAACTTCGCGACCTGACTATTGCCAATAATATTTCTGGTGTTCCCATTCTCGATAATGGCAATCTGGTGGGTATAGTGACGCGCCGCGATGTGCGCTTTGTCGAAGATATGGATGCCCTAGTAACCTCAGTAATGACCCCGAAAGAGCGTTTGGTAACCGTAAAAGAAGGTGTTGACCCTGAAACGGTGCGTGGTTTGCTTCATCAGCATCGCATTGAAAAAGTGATGGTAGTCAATGATAACTTCGAGCTTAAGGGCTTAATTACCGTCACTGATATCGATAAAGCTGAACAGCACCCCAATGCCTGTAAAGATGACCAAGGTCGTCTTCGAGTGGGCGCTTCTGTCGGTGTTGGCGAGGATACAGACGAGCGGGTTGAAGCGCTAGTGAATGCTGGTGTTGATGTTTTAGTGGTTGATACAGCCCACGGTCATTCAAAAAACGTGATTAACCGCGTTAAGTGGATAAAAAAGAATTTCCCTGATGTTCAGGTGATTGGCGGCAATATAGCTACCGGCGAAGCAGCAAAAGCGCTAGTCGATGCTGGTGCTGATGGCGTTAAAGTAGGTATTGGCCCAGGCTCTATTTGTACAACTCGTATTGTCACCGGTATTGGTGTACCTCAGGTCACCGCTATTGCTAGTGCAGCAGATGCGATTAAAGGCTCAGGTGTACCGGTAATTGCCGATGGTGGTGTGCGCTACTCTGGTGATATTTCAAAAGCCATTGCTGCTGGCGCTAGTGCGGTAATGATGGGTTCTATGTTAGCCGGTACAGAAGAAGCGCCGGGCGAAATTGAGATCTATCAGGGTCGTTCTTACAAATCATACCGTGGTATGGGTTAATTAGGCGCTATGTCACAAAGACAGGGCTCCAGCGATCGTTACTTCCAAGATGCCAGTGCCGGTGCTGAGAAACTAGTACCAGAAGGTATCGAGGGCCGCGTTCCCTATAAGGGCCCAGTATCAGCGATTATCCACCAAATGTTAGGTGGCTTACGCTCATCAATGGGTTACACAGGCTGTAGCACCATCGAGCAGATGCGCACCGTGCCACAGTTTGTACGAGTGACTTCAGCAGGGACCAGTGAAAGCCATGTACATGATGTGCAGATTACCAAAGAAGCTCCCAACTACCCTGCGGGCGGACGTTAAACCCAGCTAGGTAGTAGAAAAATATAATCAGAGGCTGCGCAAAGGTGCAGCCTCTTTGTTTAAGGTAAGCAAATGTCTGATTTACAGTCGCAAAGAATTTTAATTCTCGATTTTGGTTCTCAATACTCTCAACTTTGTGCCCGCCGCGTGCGTGAAATAGGCGTATTTTCAGAAATTCGCCCCTGGGATATTTCAGAAGCTGATATTAAAGAATTTAGCCCCAACGGTATTATTCTCTCCGGTGGACCTGAGTCGGTTACCGAAGGCGCAACCGCACCCAGTGCTCCTGAATGCGTATTTACCATGGGATTGCCAGTTTTAGGTGTTTGCTATGGTATGCAAACCATGGCCAGTCAGTTAGGCGGTAAGGTTGAAAGTTCAGATGTACGTGAATTTGGTTATGCACAAATTAAAGTTGAGCATTCGTCAGAATTACTAGCAGATGCCAAAGACCATACAGGAGATCAGGGTGAAGCCCTATTAGATGTATGGATGAGTCATGGCGATAAGGTAACTGCCATGCCTAAAGGCTTTGAGCTAATGGCATCTACGCCTTCATGCCCCATAGCGGGTATGCATGATGCCAAAAGAAATTTTTATGGTATTCAATTTCACCCAGAAGTAACCCATACCCTTCAGGGTGAGGCTATTTTTCAGAATTTTGTAAACAATATCTGTCAATGTGATGGCCTGTGGACGGCGGCGGCAATTATTGAAGATCAAATTGCCCGCGTTCGTCAGCAAGTGGGCGACAGTCATGTATTACTGGGTCTATCTGGGGGTGTTGATTCATCCGTAGTGGCCGCCTTATTGCATAAAGCCATCGGTGATCAACTAACCTGTGTGTTTGTGGATAATGGCCTGTTACGCAAGAATGAAGGCGATGCGGTGATGGAAATGTTCGCTGATAATATGGGTGTTAAGGTGATTCGAGCCAATGCTCAAGATCAGTTTCTTAATGGCTTAAAAGGTGTCAGTGACCCCGAGAAAAAACGTAAAGTCATCGGCAATACCTTCATTGATATATTCGATGCCGAATCGCAAAAAATTGATAATGTAAATTTCTTGGCTCAGGGTACGATTTACCCCGATGTCATTGAATCTGCCGCCTCTAAAACTGGCAAAGCCCATGTGATCAAGTCCCACCATAATGTAGGCGGGCTGCCCGATGATATGGCACTGAAGTTAGTTGAACCATTACGCGAACTGTTTAAAGACGAAGTCCGCAAGATCGGGCTAGAATTGGGATTGCCCTATGATATGGTTTATCGCCATCCGTTCCCCGGCCCCGGTTTAGGCGTGCGCATTCTCGGTGAAGTGAAAAAAGAATACGCCGATATACTCCGCGAAGCCGATGCTATCTTTATTGAAGAGCTACACAATAGCGGTTGGTACCATAAAACCAGTCAAGCCTTTGCCGTATTCCTGCCGGTTAAATCCGTTGGTGTGGTGGGTGATGGTCGCCGCTACGAATGGGTCATAGCCTTGCGCGCGGTGGAAACCGTCGACTTTATGACCGCTCGCTGGGCGCATTTGCCTTACGATCTATTGGAAAAAGTCTCTAATCGGATTATCAATGAAATTGCCGATGTTTCCCGTGTTACTTATGATGTTTCTAGTAAGCCACCGGCCACTATAGAGTGGGAGTGACCAGAGTAAAAAAATCCGTTTAAAATCAATAGGTTATAAATCAACCAACTGTTTCACACTTTTCTAACCTATTGTTTTTATTAAGTTTTTAAATCCTACTTTCACAGTTTGTTTCACAAACTTGTGTCTATTGAAAATCATAAGTAACAAGCATTATTTTCTTAAATTTCCCTTAATGTTCTTATTATTTACTTAGTTATTAACTAAGTTATTAAGACAATAGTTCTGTGATTTGTTTTTTATTTTTTCTCCCAAAATCTTCATATTGATTAATAATGTTAGATAATGATT
>JAQWIR010000002.1 GCA_029248755.1 Porticoccaceae bacterium | reverse complement strand
CCTTCACAAACTAAGACAAACAAGAAATAAGCGATTAAGAGTAGAGCGAAATGCTACAGCCTAAACGTACAAAATTCCGCAAAATGCACAAGGGGCGCAACCGTGGGTTAGCGCACCGAGGAAGCAAGGTAAGCTTCGGTGAATTTGCACTCAAAGCATCTGGTCGAGGTCGTTTGACTGCCAGACAAATTGAGGCAGCTCGTCGTGCAATGACTCGTCATATTAAACGTGGCGGTAAAATTTGGATCCGTGTCTTTCCGGATAAGCCGATTACTAATAAGCCTCTTGAAGTTCGAATGGGTAAAGGTAAGGGTAATGTTGAATACTGGGTTGCGTTAATTCAGCCGGGTAAAGTCCTTTATGAAATGGAAGGTGTGAGTGAAGAGTTAGCGCGCGAAGCATTTGCGCTAGCAGCGGCTAAGTTGCCAGTTGCAACCACCTTTGTTAAACGAACGGTGATGTAAAGATGAAAGCAAAAGATTTACATGAAAAGACGGTTGATGAATTGCAATCGACTTTAGGTGAAGAGCAAGAAGCACAGTTTAAGTTGCGTATGCAGCAAGTAACTGGTCAGCTTACCGAGTCTCACAAAGTAAAACAGACACGTCGTAATATTGCGCGTCTTAAAACAGTTATATCCCAGAAGGCAGGTGAATAGTCATGGCTGATAAAAAAACTAATACACGTACTCTGACTGGTAAAATTGTTAGTGATAAGATGGATAAATCCATCACAGTGCTAGTTGAGCGCCGAGTGACACACCCTGTATATGGGAAAATTTTGACCAAATCTTCAAAAATTAAGGCGCATGACGAAACAAATGATGCGCGTATGGGAGATATGGTAACAATTGCTGAATGTGCGCCAATTTCAAAATTTAAATCTTGGAAGTTGGTAAACATTGAAGAACGAGCGTTAGCAGAATAATTCTGTTAAGAGCGATAGTTTCGGGGAACGAAAATGATTCAAACAGAAAGTTATCTTGATGTAGCAGACAACAGCGGCGCACGTCGTGTTATGTGCATCAAAGTATTAGGTGGATCCCACCGTCGCTATGCGCGGGTTGGTGACATTATTAAAGTCACTGTTAAAGAAGCGATACCTCGAGGCAAAGTGAAAAAAGGTCAGGTAATGAGTGCGGTTGTAGTTCGCACCAAAAAAGGCTTGCGAAGACAAGACGGCAGCTTAATCAAGTTTGATGATAATGCGGCAGTACTTTTGAATGCGAGTAATGCACCTGTAGGAACACGTATTTTTGGGCCGGTAACTAGAGAGCTTCGCACGGAAAAATTTATGCGAATTATCTCATTGGCTCCTGAAGTACTTTAATTGAGGTTTTAGACATGGCAATGAAGAAAATCAAGCGTGACGACGAAGTTGTTGTTATCGCCGGTAAAGACAAAGGCAAGCGAGGCAAGGTGCTAAAAGTCTTAGATGATAACCGTCTATTGGTTTCAGGGGTGCAGATTATCAAAAAGCACCAGAAGCCCAATCCTCAAGCAGGTGTAGCTGGTGGAATCATTGAAAAAGAAGCGCCAATACAGGTTTCAAATGTAGCGATCTTCAATAGTGCAACCAATAAAGCTGACCGAGTTGGCTTTAAAGTGCAAGAAGATAGCACAAAAATTCGAGTATTTAAGTCAAGCGGCGAAGCCGTAGACGCTTAAGGATAGGTATAGCAAATGGCAAGGCTGAAAGAAGTTTACAATAAAGAAATAGCGCCAGGGCTTAAAAAAGAGCTTGGCCTAGCAAATGTAATGGAAGTTCCACGCATCCTTAAGGTAACGCTTAATATGGGTGTAGGTGAAGCTCTTAGTGATAAAAAAGCACTAGAGAACGCAGTGGCAGATCTTACGCTTATCTCTGGCCAGAAGCCGGTAGTAAATAATGCTAGAAAATCTATTGCAGGTTTTAAAGTTCGTCAAGGCTGGCCGATTGGGACAAAAGTTACATTGCGTCGTGAACGTATGTACGACTTCTTAGAGCGTCTAATCAGTGTTGCTATTCCACGAATCAGAGATTTTCGTGGTATTAGTCCCAAGCAGTTTGATGGTAGAGGTAATTTCTCAATGGGTGTTAGCGAACAAATTATCTTCCCAGAGATTGATTATGAAAAAATTGATAAGTTGCGAGGTCTTGATATTACAATCACGACATCTGCTCGCAATGATGACGAAGGTCGCGCACTACTGCGTGCCTTTAACTTCCCGCTGAAAAGTTGAGGTAGCAAGACTCATGGCAAAAGTATCTATGGTAGAACGCGAAAAGCGTCGCGCCAAAACAGTTGAGAAATACGCTACTAAGCGTGCTGAACTAAAAGCAACAATTAGCAATGTGAACGCTTCAGATGAAGAGCGTTGGGAAGCGCAGCAAAAGTTGCAAAAATTGCCCCGCGATGCCAGCCCGGTTCGTCAACGTAATCGTTGTCGTATTACGGGCCGTCCTCACGGAGTTTATAGAAAATTTGGTTTATGCCGAAACAAACTACGCGAAGGTGCTATGCGTGGGTTTGTTCCCGGACTACGTAAAGCCAGCTGGTAGTTTGAGGAGCAATAGATTATGAGTATGCAAGATCCAATAGCAGATATGTTGACGTGCATTCGTAATGCGCATCATCGCAGCAAGCCAGAAGTTGCAATGCCTTCTTCGAAACTAAAAGCCTCAGTGGCCGAAGTTCTGAAGGCTGAAGGCTATATTAATGGCTTTAGTGTCAGTGAAGATGTTAAGCCTACACTGACTGTAGATTTAAAGTATTTTGATGGAAAGCCGGTGATTGAAGAAATTAAGAGAATGAGCAAGCCGAGCCTTCGTCAGTACAGTGGTAGTAACAGTCTACCTCAAGTTAGAAGTGGTCTCGGTATTGCTATTATCTCAACCAGTAAAGGTGTGATGACAGATCGAGCTGCAAGAGCTGCCGGTATCGGCGGTGAAATTCTTTGCACAGTATTCTGATAGGAAACAATAATGTCTAGAATTGCAAATAATCCAGTAGCGTTACCGCAAGGTGTTGATGTCACTCTAGGTGATACAGACATTTCTGTTAAAGGCGCGAAAGGAACATTGGTGATGACCATTAATCCTCATGTTGAAATTGTAAAAGGTGATAATGTGTTAACTTTTGCCGCGAGATCAACTGAGACTTTTGCACGAGCTATGTCTGGTACCACCAGAGCGCTTGTCAATAATATGGTTGTTGGAGTCACTCAGGGTTTTGAGACCAAGCTTGATTTGGTCGGTGTAGGTTATAGGGCGCAGGTTCAGGGTAAGAAGTTAAATCTTACACTTGGCTTTTCACACCCTGTTGTCTATGAATTGCCAGAGGGTGTATCTGCTGAAACACCAAGTCAGACAGAAGTACTACTAAAGTCTGCTGATAAGCAAAAATTGGGTCAGGCCGTCGCTGAAATCAGGGCGTTCCGTCCACCAGAGCCATATAAAGGCAAAGGTGTACAGATTTCTGGCGAATATATACGACGTAAAGAAGCCAAGAAGAAGTAATAGGTTAAAACCATGAGCGATAAAAAATTATCACGTCAGCGTCGAGCGAGACGTTCACGAATGAAGATACGCGAGCAGGGTGTAACACGCCTTTCCATCAACCGTACTCCGCGCCATATATATGCGCAGGTTATTGCTGAGGGTGGTGCTAAAATACTGGCTAGTGCATCAACCTTAGACAAGGATCTTAAGTCTGATGGTACAGGTAATGTTACTGCCGCAGCAGCTGTTGGAAAGCTAGTAGCAGAGCGTGCTGTTGCTGCTGGCGTTAAATCGGTTGCTTTCGACCGCAGTGGGTTTAAATATCATGGCCGTGTTAAAGCATTGGCAGACGCCGCGCGTGAAGCCGGCCTTGAATTTTAATAGGTAAAAGATATGGCTCTTACAGATAAAAAAGATGCTGCAACTGACGGAATGTTAGAAAAGTTAGTTCAGGTCAACCGTGTTGCTAAAACTGTTAAAGGTGGTCGAATCTTTGCATTCACTGCTTTGACTGTAGTTGGCGATGGTAATGGCAAGGTAGGCTTTGGTCGCGGTAAAGCGCGCGAAGTTCCTGCGGCCATTCAAAAAGCAAATGAAGCTGCCCATAGAAATATGATTAACGTAGCGTTGGATGGCTCGACTATTCAATATGCCACTAAGGGTATTCATGCTGCTTCAAAAATTTATATGCAGCCTGCATCAGAGGGTACTGGCGTTATTGCTGGTGGTGCTATGCGGTCTGTTTTGGAATTAGCTGGTGTGCAGAACGTATTAGCGAAATGCTATGGTTCTACCAATCCAGTGAATGTTGTTAGAGCAACGTTTAAAGCTCTAAGAGATATGAAGTCACCTGATGATGTTGCTGCAAAGCGTGGCAAATCAGTTGAAGAAATTCTGAATTAGTTGACGTTTTAAAGCGTCTCAATGATTGGATATAGGTCATGGCTAAAGCTAAAGCAAAAAAAGTAAAAGTCACTCAAGTTAAGAGTGCAATTGGGCGATTAAAAAATCATCAGGCTTGTCTGAGTGGTTTGGGCTTACGACGTATGCATCACTCTGTGATTGTTGAAGATACGCCGTCTAATCGTGGCATGATCAATAAAGTTAACTATATGTTGCAGGTTGAGGAAGCGTAAGATGCGTCTGAACACCCTAAGCCCGGCTCCGGGTAGAGTTAAAGAAGGTAAGCGCTGCGGCCGTGGTATCGGTAGTGGTATTGGTAAAACTGGTGGCCGCGGTCACAAAGGGCAAAAAGCTCGGACTGGCGGATCGATTCGTCCAGGTTTTGAGGGTGGTCAAATGCCACTTCAAAAGCGCTTGCCAAAATATGGTTTTACATCGCGCCTAGCGGCAGTGACTGCGGAAATTCGTTTGTCAGAGTTAAATCTTATAGAAGGTGATACAGCTGATATTGAAGCTTTATTAAAAGCCAGATTAATAAATAATAATATTAGTCGCGCTAAAGTAATTGCTTCTGGTGAAATTAAAAAAGCTATCACGCTTAAAGGTATTGGCGCTACTAAAGGTGCAGCTGCAGCGATTGTAGCAGCTGGCGGAAAGGTAGAAGAGTAACTCTTATGGCCAGAGCAGATGCAGCAACTATGGGAAACACGAAAGGTTTAGGTGAGCTTTGGGCTCGGCTACGCTTTTTGTTAATGGCTATTATTGTCTATCGATTAGGCACCCATATCCCTGTTCCTGGTTTTGACCCAGAGCGGCTTTCTGATTTATTTAATCAAAATCAAGGTACGTTCTTAGGTCTATTTAATATGTTTTCGGGCAGCGCCCTTGAGCGTATGAGTATTTTAGCCCTGGGTGTTATGCCCTATATTTCAGCCTCTATTATTATGCAGCTGATGTCAGCCACTGTTCCCGCCTTAGAGCAGTTAAAAAAAGAAGGTGAGAACGGTCGTCGTCAAATCAATCAATACACAAGATACCTGACGGTTGCCTTAGCTTTATTTCAAGGGACCGGCCTTGCTGTGGGATTTGCAACTCAAGGGTTAGCCTTTGAAGTTAACAGTCTGTTCTATATGGTAGCTATTGGTTCACTTGTCTCTGGTGCTGTTTTCTTGATGTGGTTAGGTGAGCAGATTACAGAACGAGGTATTGGTAACGGAATTTCAATGCTTATTTTTGCTGGTATTGTTGCGGGTATTCCCGGTGCAATTGGTCAGGCAATTGAGTCAGCGCGTCAGGGAGATCTAAATTCTCTTATGTTGCTTGTGATTCTAATATTAGCTCTAGCTGTTGTTTACTTTGTGGTATTTATTGAGCGTGGGCAGCGTCGTTTGACAGTTAATTATGCCCAGAGACAAGGCCGAAAAGGCTATAACTCTCAGGCTTCACATTTACCATTAAAAGTTAATATGGCGGGCGTTATTCCTGCGATTTTTGCTAGCAGCCTACTTCTTTTCCCAGCCTCTATCAGTCAGTGGTTTGGCCAGGGTGTTAATGCCCCTGCATGGTTACAGGATATTTCTTTATTGATTGGTCCTGGCCAACCTTTATATGTTTTATTATTTTCTGCATTAATTATTTTCTTCAGTTTCTTCTACACGGCTTTGATGTATAACCCAAAGGAAGTGGCTGATAATCTTAAAAGGGGCGGTGCGTATTTACCAGGAATTAGACCTGGTGATCAGACCGCGAAATATATTGACAGTGTGACTACACGTTTGACATTGATTGGTGGTGTTTATATTACATTGATCTGTTTAATGCCTCAGTTCTTAAATGTGTACTTTAATGTACCCTTTTATCTAGGCGGAACATCACTGTTAATTGCCGTTGTTGTAACTATGGATTTTATGGCTCAAGTACAGTCACATCTTATGTCGCAGCAATATGATTCGCTAATGAAGAAGGCCAATCTTAAAAATGTTGGTCGCAAGTAAAGAGGTGATGTTGTGAAAGTTGTTAAATCGCTTAAAAGTGCAAAAAACAGAAGTCCAGACTGTAAGGTAGTGAAGCGTCGCGGGCGTCTTTATGTTATTTGTAAATCAAACCCTCGATTTAAAGCAGTGCAAAAGTAACTAAGTGTTTCGTGTGTACTGTATTTTGAACCACGTATAAACAGCGCCAAGGATAATCTGGTTGATTTTTGATATGTCTATCGGTATCCTAGCGCGCCTTTTAGTAGCCGGTTAGTTTGGTAGCTTTAAGAAACTAGAGATAATTAAACTCATAGTAAATGGAGTAATGTGAATGGCCCGTATTGCCGGTGTCAACATACCTGATAACAAACATGCAGTCATATCTTTGACCTATGTGTTCGGTATTGGGCGCCCAACTGCAGCACAAATATGTGCTGAGGTGGGTATTGCAGAGGACACAAAGATTTCTGAGCTAGACGAAGTTCAACTGGATAAGCTGCGTGCTGCTGTAGGGCAGAACGAAGTTGAAGGTGACCTTCGTAGAGAAAATAGTATGAATATTAAGCGTTTGATGGATTTAGGTTGCTATCGCGGCCTTAGACATCGACGCAGTCTTCCAGTGCGTGGACAGCGCACCAAGACTAATGCGCGAACTCGTAAGGGTCCGCGTCGTCCAATTAAAAGATAATTAGGATCGGTTTCTAATGGCAAAAGCAGCAATTAAAACTACCCGTAAAAAGGTCAAGAAGGTCGTTGTAGATGGTATAGCACACATTAATGCTACCTTTAACAATACGATCATAACGATTACAGATCGTCAGGGTAATACATTGTCTTGGGCTACCTCTGGTGGATCAGGGTTCCGTGGTTCTCGCAAAAGTACACCATTCGCAGCTCAGGTTGCATCTGAGCGTGCTGGTGAGGCTGCTAAAGAGTATGGATTGAAGAATCTTGAAGTTCGTGTAAAGGGACCTGGTCCCGGTCGTGAATCTGCGGTTAGAGCACTCAATAGCTCTGGATTTAAAGTTCAAAGTATAACTGATGTGACGCCGATTCCTCACAACGGTTGTCGTCCGCCTAAAAAGCGTCGTGTGTAAAAGGAATAAATAATGGCTAGATATTTAGGACCAACATGTAAGTTATCGCGTCGTGAAGGAACTGATTTGTTCCTTAAAAGTGGCGTTCGTCCACTTGAGTCAAAGTGTCGCTCTGAGAGTGCACCAGGACAACACGGCCAACGTCGTGGCAGACTATCTGATTACGGTGTTCAGTTGCGTGAAAAGCAAAAGGTACGTCGTATATACGGTGTGCTAGAAAAGCAATTTCGTAACTACTACAAATCAGCGGCTAAAATTAAAGGCAATACAGGTGAAAACCTTTTAGGTCTTTTAGAAACCCGTCTGGATAATGTTGTATATCGTATGGGATTCGGCTCAACACGAGCAGAGTCGCGTCAACTTGTTGCTCATAATGCAATTTTGGTAAACGGACAAAAAGTGAATATTCCTTCCTATAATGTACAGGTAGGTGATGTTGTAAGTCTTCGTGAAAAATCTAAAAAGCAGTTGCGTGTTCAAACTGCATTACAACTTGCTGCACAACGTGGCGAAGTTGAGTGGGTTTCTGTTGATAGCAACAAAATGGAAGGTACTTTCTCACGATCTCCTGACCGCGCTGATTTGCCGGCAGAAATTAATGAGAACTTAATCGTCGAATTGTATTCTAAGTAATCGCTTAATAGCTCTTACAGGAAAAAATATGCAAAATTCTGTTAATGAATTTCTTACACCAAGAAATATTGATGTTACTTCACACGATGCAAATCATGCAAGGGTGGTTCTTGAGCCTTTAGAGCGTGGTTTTGGTCATACTTTAGGGAATGCCCTTCGTCGTATTCTTCTTTCTTCAATGTCAGGCTGTGCTATCACAGAAGTTGAAATTGAGGGCGTCGAACATGAATACTCTGCTATTGAGGGTGTTCAGGAAGATGTAATGGAGATTCTCCTAAACTTAAAATCTGTCGCTGTTGTGATGGAAGGCCGTGATGATACTATTGTTAGTCTTAGCGTTAAGGGCCCAGGTCCTGTAACAGCTGGGGATATTCAAAGCGATGGACATGTGGAGGTTATTAATCCTGACCATGTAATTGCAAATATTACGGGCAAAACAAGTATTAACATGCAGCTTCGCATTGTTAGAGGCCGCGGCTACCAGCCTTCTGATGCTCGTGCATCAGATGAAGAGAGCCGTACCATTGGTCGTTTACAGTTGGATGCAACTTACAGCCCTATTTTCAAAGTTTCTTATGACGTTGAGAATGCGCGTGTAGAAAATCGCACTGACTTGGACAAACTTGTACTTGAACTTGAAACCAATGGCACAATTGATCCTGAAGAGTCTATTCGTCGTGCAGCGACAATTCTTCAACAGCAATTAGCAGTGTTTGTTGACCTTGAGGGTGAGACCACTGCTGAGCCAGAAGAGAAAGAAGATGAAATAGATCCAATTCTATTACGTCCAGTGGATGATCTTGAGCTTACTGTTAGATCTGCAAACTGTCTAAAGGCTGAAAGTATTTATTATATTGGTGATTTAATTCAGCGTACTGAAGTTGAGTTGTTGAAAACCCCTAACTTGGGTAAAAAATCACTGACTGAAATTAAGGATGTGTTGGCTTCTCGTGGATTATCTTTGGGAATGCGCCTTGAAAATTGGCCGCCGGCAAGCATTCAATCTGATCGTGAGTTGGCCTAAAGGTCGCTTGTTTAAAATCATTGCTGAGACAGCAAAGAATTAAGGAATATAATCATGCGTCATCGCTACAGTGGTCGCAAACTTAATAAAACCAGCTCTCATAAAAGAGCTATGTTCCGCAATATGACGGCCTCTTTGGTTGAGCATGAGTTGATTAAAACCACTCTGCCAAAAGCTAAAGAACTCCGTCGTTTTGCTGAGCCACTTATAACCCTTGCTAAAGATGATTCTGTGGCTAATCGCAGATTGGTTTTTGATCGTCTTCGCAGCAAAGAAGCTGTGGGCAAACTATTCTCTGACCTCGGTCCAAGATATCAGGAGCGTCCTGGTGGTTATTTGCGTATTCTTAAATGCGGCATGCGTACTGGTGATAATGCACCAATGGCCTATGTTGAGCTAGTAGATCGAGAAATTGTTGAAGTTGAAGAAGAAGTTGAAGCTGTAGAAGCTGCTGAATAAGTCTTTTATAGTGTTAAAAAAAACCGAGCTCTGGCTCGGTTTTTTTGTTTTAAATTTTCTCTTTTACCTGCGCTTGTTCAATTATCTTTTTGGTTCTTAATTCCATCATTCTTAATGGACCACCCCAAACATAGCCTGTATCCAGGGCAAAGTGGTTAGGGCCGCATGGAGTCCCTTTAAGGGCTGCCCAGTGGCCGAAAATTATCTTTAAACCCGCTTGTGCTTGCCGATACTCAAACCAGGGTCTAAAGGGCTTGGCTATGGACGTTTTATCTTTAGTTTGTAAATCTAATTGTCCTTTTTTTCCACAAAAACGCATTCTCGTAAGGTAGTTGGTGATTACTCGCAATCGCTCAGTTCCTTTCAAATCATCACACCATGTATCGGGACTGTTTCCATACATGTTCTCAAAAAATAACTTTCTTTTAGTCGACTGAATCGCTTCACTCACTTCAGCTGCTAGCTTATACGCTTTATCTATACCCCATATATGGGGTATACCAGCATGAACGATATGACAGTCTTCGACTTCAACAAGCAATGGGTGAGTACGTAACCACAATAAAATTTCCTCCCTATCAGGTGCATCTAGTATGTCTTGTAATGTATCATTTTTACTCGGCTTTCTAACACCTTCAGCTACTGCTAGTAGATGGAGATCATGATTGCCTAAGACCATTTTGAATGCGTCCCCAAGATCCATACAAAAACGTAATGTTTCGAGGGATTCAGGGCCTCGATTGATAAGATCGCCTACCGAGACGAGTAGATCATTTTTTTTATTGAAACTAACTTTTTTTAACAATGCCTTTAATGGTGTCAGGCATCCCTGGATATCACCCACAGCATAAACAGCCATGGACTAGTGAACCTGATTGGGTAGGGCTAGCAGAAATGGTGCAATGGGTACTTCAACGGGACTACCAAATTCATCAACCATTTGATAAGAGCCCTGCATAGTGCCTATTGGCGTATTAAGCACAGTTCCACTGCTGTATTTAAATTGAGCATTGGTGGGTATAAGGGGTTGTTCGCCAATAACTCCAGCGCCTTTAACTTCCTGACGCTGCTCGTTGGCATCAATAATAATCCAATGCCTATGAAGCAGAACTATGCCATAGTCTGAATTATTAGTAATAGTTATATGATACGCGAAAGCGAATTGGCTCTCGTCGGGCGTTGATTGCTTATCCAGATATTCGGTTTCAACAGAAACACTGATATCCGAAGGATTTATGTTGGTTCCAAAATTACTCATCTAACAAGGCCATATTTTTATTAATAGAATTACACAGGGTTACAAATTCTTTTACAGATAGTTGTTCTGGTCGTTTTGTCAGATCAACCGCTATAGAATTTGGTGAAAGATATTCAGAAAAGGTATTTAAACAGTTCTTTAATGTTTTTCGACGTTGTTGAAAACATAGCCTAACAATCTGGCTTAGCAATTGGGTGTTATCGGCTTTATAGGGCAGCTCTGAATAGGGAGTTAACCTAACAACAGCCGACTGTACTTTTGGCGCAGGATTAAACGACATTGGGGGCACTGGAATTAGCGGCATTACACGACAGTGGTATTGAATCATGACTGACAATCTTCCATAGCTCTTTTGCCCTGGAGAAGCACTTAGACGGTCAACGACTTCTCGCTGAAGCATAAAGTGCATATCTCGAATATTTTCTCTCGTCTCTAGCAAATGAAATAGTAGTGGGGTAGAAATATTATAAGGAAGGTTGCCTACTAAACGAAGTTTTCCCCCTTGATAAAATTGTCCAAAATCAGTTTTTAAAGCATCACTATTAATAATTGATATCAAAGGGTAGTTTGATAATTTTTTCTTAAGGAACTCAATTAGGTCTCTGTCTAATTCAACCAATGTCATGCTGGGGCATAGTTTAACTAGATGCTCGGTAATAGCAGCCATACCTGGACCAATCTCAATAAGATTATCTTCGACCTGAGGATTAATAGCCGCCACAATTTGGCCTATGACTTGTTGGTCAATTAGAAAGTTTTGGCCAAAACGTTTTCTGGGCTTGTGTTGATTGTTCAATCAGTGCCACCCATTCGTGAAGATGCCATTTGTGCGGCTATAGCAATCGCAACTTCGAAGCTTCCGCAATCTGCAACACCTTTCCCTGCTAAGTCTAAAGCAGTGCCATGATCTACTGAGGTCCTAATAATCGGTAAGCCAAGTGTTATATTTGCCGCTCGACCAAAACCGCTATACTTAAGAACCGGTAACCCTTGGTCATGGTACATGGCTAATACGGCATCAGCAGTTTCGAGATGCTTTTCTGTAAACAATGTATCAGCAGGCAATGGACCTATTAAATCCAAGCCCTGTGTTTGCAAGTAATCTATTGCAGGTGAAATAATATCAATTTCTTCAGTACCTAAATGCCCGCTCTCACCTGCATGGGGATTAAGCCCGCAAACCAAGATTTTTGGTTGTTCTATACCAAACTTAGTATTTAAATCATGATTAAGTATTTTTATGACACTATGTAATAGGTCTTTAGAGATTGCGTTGGATACGTCACGAAGTGGCAGGTGAGTAGTGGCTAATGCGACCCGCATTTCTTTTGTTGCAAGCATCATTACGACAGTATCTGTATTGGTTTTTTGCGCAAGATACTCGGTATGACCTGAAAAAGCGATGCCGGCATCATTAATGATTGATTTTTGAACTGGCCCGGTAACTAGCCCATCACATTGATTTTCCGAGCAGGCATCTATTGCTGCGTCTAGACAGGCCAGTACATAGGAGGCATTGTTAATATCTAACTCTCCGGGATGACTCGCCTTATTGAGAGTTATAGGCTTAATGCAAAGCTCACTGGGCAGTAATGGCGTTGCGGATTGATGTTGATCATATATTTTGAGCGTTAAAGGAAGTCCCAGTTCATTGGCGCGCTGCTTTAAAAGATCTGGATCGGCAAAAGCCACCAACTCATGGGTGCAACCCTGTTGTACGGTTTGAATTAAAAGCTCAGGCCCAATGCCCGCTGGTTCACCTGGCGTAACGGCCAATTTAAAGCGCATTTTAGTTAGATCTCTTTGATTTCAACATAAGCTTCATCACGAATTTTTTGCAACCATACCTGTAGCTCTTCGGAGTATTTACGCTGTCGCAACAAATTATCAGCTCTATTGCGAAGTATTTCATCACTAAAGTCCTGCATACGACGATCAGTTACCTGAAGTATGTGCCAGCCAAATTGTGACTGGAAGGGTTCACTGATCTGGTTAAGCGCTATACTACCCATAGTTTGCTCAAATTCTGGTACAAACAATCCTGGCGTTGACCATCCAAGCTCTCCACCTTTTAATGCAGATCCAGGGTCTTCAGAATACTGTTTTGCTAATGCGAAAAAATCGTCGTTATCTTGAGCTTGTTGACGAAGATCATGTAGTAATACAACGGTTTCTGCTTGATTGCGTATTTGGTTAGGCTTTAGCAAAATATGACGTGCGAAATGCTGTTCAATAAGTTGTGCATCTCCGCCTTTACGATCATATAGTTTTAATATATGGAAGCCGGCACCACTTCTAATAGGCTTAGATACTTCTCCCGGCTCAAGATTGTCAATGGCTTCTGTAAAAAGACTCGGTAATTGAGCTTGGTTACGCCAGCCAAGATCACCGCCTTCAAGTGCGCTTTGATCTTCACTGTTAGCAATAGCTAACTGTTTGAAGTCACTGCCTTGCTTTATTTCAGCGATAATAGAATTTAACTTTTCCCGACTAGCAGTGATTTCTTCAGCAGTGTCAGTAAACGAGGCTGATATAAGAATTTGACCAAGATTTACCTCTGGAGAGGTCATTAATTTACCCTCTTCAGAATTTAAAAAATTATCTAGCTCTTGCGCACTGATATGGATTCCGCGCATAACGCTACCTTGTTGTACTTGCATGATAATCAGCTCATTAGCAATATTTTCGCGTAGATCTGTCATGCTTTCACCGCCAGCGCTAATCTGTTCTAGGTATTGTTGTACGCTGATATTATTGCCCATAGCGAGTCGTGCAATCGTTTGATCTATTTCTTTGTTAGAAATGCGAACCCCCGCATTGAAGCCCATATTGAGTTGCAGGCGCTCAGATATTAGACGTTCTAATACTTGAGTTTGAAGTATTTCTATCGAAGGTGGCTGAGTTCCTGAATTCTGGATATTGCGGTAGATGGACGCGGTGCGCTGATCGAGCTCACTTTGTAACACGATATCGTCATTAACAATGGCGGCAACACGATCTAGAACAGCTACCTTAGCATTTAAAGGTACAGCAATGAGAGCGCTTAGGGCTAGACTTATCAGAGTTGATTTCTTCGACGCCATGTTAAAAATTCTCCAGAGGTTCATAACCATAGATTCCTTTTTTCAAAATTGAGGCCACGCGACCACTGGTTCCAGCAATACCTTTGAATTGTATCTGCAGGAATACACCATTCCTAAGTTCAGGCTCTCGCATGAGGTTTTCACTTTTTCTATCAAGCCAGCGTCGAACAACCAGTCCTGCACGCCAGCAACAGTTGTTATATTCGAACCCAGAAAACACCTCAAGTTCCCGATTATTTGTAAAATCATGGTGCCATCGGCCAACCCAGCTAAAGTCATTGCTTGTTGGTATATAAAACGACATATCTAACTGTTCAATGGGTGGCTCAGTGGCTGTTTCGATATATAGCTCAGACTCAAGTTTCGAGTACCGGTAACTTATGTTAAATAACTTATCTTGGTTTCTGTAATAAAGGCTCGCAGCGGTTTTTTCCCAGAATTTATCCTGATTATTATAGACTGCTTCATTTTTTAGCCGCCAATTATTATTAATTCTAAAAAATAGCTCGAAAGCTAAATCCGATTTTTTACGCTCAAGAGTTGGTCTATGTTGAATCTTGTTCGATAGACTTACTTTGCGATCATCAAAATATATTGCCTGAGCAATACTTGCACGTAATTTCTCATAACCACTGTCTTTATTGACTAAGCTAGTAGATAGACCCAGACTAAGACGGTGATCGTCAGAAATCCTGTCGCCTCCCACAAAACGATTTTCCCTAAATAGTTGAGAATAGGATGGTGTAATTTGTGTCGTGTCAAAGTCAGGCAATGATTGTTGTTCGCGAAATTCTGAATTCACATAAAATAATCGCGGCTCTAGGGTTTGTTTGTAACCAGATAACAAAAGACTGTCTTTTTCAAAAGTAATACCACCATCTAAGCTTATAGTAGGGACTGTAATTGACGTAATATCTGCAAGATTAGATGTTCCATTCTGGGGTGAATCTAATTGGTAGTCCAAGTGTCTTAGGCTGATGGTGGGGTTTAAATAGCCCCAACTCCAACGTTTATCCCAGCCTAAGTTGTAGTGCAGGGATGTTCTTCCTCCACTGACCATTTTCGGTGAATCATGGTTAAACTCAGTCTGTTGGTTATTTATACCTATAACAACCGAGTTGGAATATCTAAAAATGCCGTTAAGTGTTAATTTTGAGGCAATTCTATAGGGATCGTTAAGGCCGGCGATAATCGATTGGTAATCTTGAGACTCAACAGAAAATTGCCAGTTGTCATCTTGATAGCCCAAAGAGCCAAACCGACGAAGATGTGTAGGATTATTTTCATTTTCCGTTACTTGATCAATATCAGAATAATAGTTTGTATCACTCACTTGGTTAAAATCAACCAGTGAGGACCAAGATTTTGCGAAATTTCCCTGATGTTGAAGTCTAAATATATATCGATCATCACCCTGATTTGGATACAGGCCGCTAGAACTATCGGGCTGATAGTCGTGCTTTCCGCCCTTGTCATTTGCTAGGAAGCCTGCAGTGACTTGGTTGCTGGACCAGCCATTAATATGCCGAAATTTAGTTTCAATCCCTATTCCACGATGCTGAATGTAGCGCGGAGTAATTGTGACATCGTAGTTGGGAGCCAAGTTCCAGTAGATAGGCTGTGAAAAATCAATGCCATTTTCTTGGTCATTGGAAATATTAGGAAAAAGAAGTCCAGATGACCTGCGATCACTAATTGGAAATTTAGCATAGGGAAAATAAAAAACAGGGACTTTTCCTATATCAAGCCGTGCATTTTTGACGGTTGCAAAACCTGATTTTTGATCGAGACTAATTTCACTGGTTTGCAACTTCCAAGTGTTAACCTCGGGCTCACAGCCGGTAAAAGACGAATCTTCTATAATTATTAGACCGTCTGAATTTCTGCGGAGTAATTTGGCGGACCCTCTAATTGAAGCTTGATGCAAAACATAGGTAGGACTATCAATTTTTACTTCCTCGCTATCAAGATTTAGCAGTGCGTGGTTTCCAGTCAAAAGCATATTAGGTTCGCGAAAACGGACATTGCCAATTAGAGTAATAAGCCGATTTTTCTGGTCGACAATGGCGCTGTTACTTCTAATTTGACGATAGCCTTGTGCGATATTTACATCGCCTTCGAGTATGGCTATGGAATCACTTTGTGCCTCGGTGGTTAAAGCATTTACCCTTAGAGGAGATTCATCAGGGTGTTTGTCGGCATCTTGGTAGTCGCGCTCAGGCTCCAGATAAGCTCCGCAACAAAATTTAGCTACCAAGGCTTGTTGCTCTGGAGTCATATGTTCTTTTTTAACCCAATCCAAAGTGTTTACTGGAGCAAGACTAGTCTGGTTTGGGATTTCAGTTGAATCGGTGACTATAGTCTCTTTTGGTATAACATCAGCATGCGCAGTCATAGCCCATAAACAGGGCGCTATGCACAGGCAAAATATTGCAGTTGAAAAACTATGTTTAACTGGGTTGAACAAAATAATTCTCGTTACTAATTCTAGAACCTAATATTCTAACTGAAATAGGCATGGAATTGACGATTCTATGTGAATTAAAGCAAATCTGGTTAAAGCTTTTATTTCTCATTACTTGAAAGCTAATAGGTTGTTGAGGCTATAATAGGGATGCATTCCCAAAATATAAATATTCCTATGCAAGATCAGCAGGTTTTTTCTAACTGGATAGAGCGTGCTCTGCCGATATATGCGGCGGTTTCAGGTTCAATGCAACTCACTCCACTTGCAGGTGATGCAGGATTTCGCCGTTATTTTCGGGTGAACACCGAGCCTAGCCTTATTGCTGTTAATTCTCCCCCTGAAAAAGAAAAAAATTCAGAATATGTAAAACTTTCATTGTTTCTTCAGGCTCAAGGGCTTATGACGCCAAAAATCCATGCGGTAAATTACGCTGATGGGTATATGTTAGTTGAGGATTTTGGTTTTACATTATTCGGTCAGCAGCTTGAAAAAGATAACCCTGAAGCACTGTATGACAAAGCGGAAAAAGAATTACTTAAAATTCAGAAAACAACAGATAAAGCACCATGTATTCCTTTGCATAATGAGTTTAAGATGGGTGAGGAATTAGCCTTATTTGAGCAATGGTTTTTAAATGGCTTGCTTGGTTATCAACTGAGTTCTGACGAAAAAAACATGCTAGACCAATTCTTTAAATGTCTGATAAGCAGCTCTAAATCTCAGCCTCAGGTTTTGATTCATGCTGATTATCACTCGCGCAACTTAATGATTTTAGAGCAAGAACAGCTTGGCGTTATAGATTTTCAGGATGCAATGCTCGGCGGTATTACTTATGACTTGGTTTCACTGCTAAAGGACTGTTATGTTCGTCGGCCCGAAAACTGGGTTATAGAGCGAGCCTTGAAATACAAACAGCACCTAGTGAAGACTAATTTATTAACCCATGTGGATGATAAGCAATTTCTTCAATGGTTTGATTTAATGGGCTTGCAGCGGCACATAAAAGTTTTGGGAATATTCTCTAGATTGGCACTTAGAGACGCTAAAAATAGTTATTTAAATGATATTCCCCTTGTGGTTCATTATTGCCTAGAGGCCTCAGATAAGTACCCCCAGGCGAGACAATTTAATCAGTGGTTTAGGCATAAAATTTTGCCTTTACTCGCTCCTATGTCTTGGTACTCTGGCACTCTTGAGGATCAATAATGAAAGCTATGATTTTAGCCGCGGGCTATGGAAAAAGATTACAGCCTTTAACCAATAAAACACCTAAGCCTTTATTGTCTGTAGGCGGTAAGCCGCTTTTGCAGCACCATATTGAGCATCTTGCGGCCAATGAGATAACAGATGTTATTATTAATACATCATGGCTGGCAGAGCAAATAGAGGACTACTTTGGTAATGGTTCAGAGTATGGGATCAATATTACATGGTCGAGAGAGCGCGAGCCCTTAGAGACGGGGGGTGGTATCAAAAAAGCCCTACCATTGCTGGGAGATCAACCTTTTTTGTTGATCAATGGGGATATATGGACGGATTTTAAATTTTCTTCAGTTGTAAATTATCAGCTGAGTAATGATCAAGCTGCTTGGTTATTATTGGTTGAAAACCCAGAGCATAATTCTGAGGGTGATTTTGGGCTTGCAGATAATTTAGTGAGTTATCATCCCCAGATAAAATATACCTTTAGTGGCTTAAGCTTAATCAGGCCAAAATTAATACAAGACTATGTTAAGAATCAAACTAAACAACAATGTTTTCCTCTTAGAGATGTGTTGCGACCGGCAATTAATGCTCAGGCAGTATCCGGATCAGTTTATCGAGGTCAGTGGTGTGATGTTGGAACTGTCGAACGATATAAACGTCTAAACAAATTACTAAAGAATTAATAAGCCGATCAAAATAGGATAGATGATGATTTTAATAACAGCTTATAGAGCGACTTTTTGGTGCCTACTTGTGGTAGTAGGCTTATTCTCAGTAGTGACTTTAGAGCCTATTCAGCATATTTTTGACTGGCAAGACAAACTCCATCATCTACTCGCTTATGCAGTACTATTTTGGTTATTGCTGGGTGCTTATGAGCAACAGCAAAAATTATGGAAGTTAGCTATCTTATTGGCTGCTTTTAGCGGCTTGATTGAAATAGCACAGTCTTATACTGGTTATCGCCAAGCGGATTGGATGGATTTGTTAGCCAATATTATAGGCATTCTAGTAGCCGCTTTTTTACATATGCTCAGGCGGAATTTTTAATTACTGCTGTAGTAGAGTTTTAATGTTTTTTGGGTGAAGGGTTTGGCTGCCAGCAAAAGAAAGCACAAGTGTGGTTAGCTCATCCCAGATATCAGCCTGACGCAATCCTTTTACGCCGCGATCAATTGCACCTGCTTGATGCATAAGCATGCGTAAGTGAGCAGGAGAGAGTCGACTTAGCGCTTTTCTGAAAATTGGGATGCGCTTATCCCAAACTCCAGCACTTTTTAAGGCTTTATCCTTTGAGTTGCCCAGTAAAATTTGATGACTGGCTTTATTTAGAGTTCGTAGCTCTCTTGTAATTGCCCACAGCAGAGCCAGTGGTTCAGTGCCCTCATTTTCAAGCCCTCGGAGCGCTTTTGCAGCAGACTGAGCGTCCCCGTCTAATACTTTATCGACAAAAGAAAATAGATTATATCGGGCACTATCTGCGACAACTGTGGACATAATATCGGCATCCACTTTACCTTCTAAGGATAGTAGTTTGAGCTTATTGATTTCTTGCATAGCTGCTAAAAGGTTACCCTCAACTCGATCAGCAAGAATATCCACTGCGCCTTGACTGGCGTCAATGCCACACTGCACAAGGCGTTGATTAATCCATCTTGGAAGTTGTTCTGGAGTAACCGGCCATACCTGAATATGAACACCTTTAGATTCAAGGGTTTTCATCCATTTACTCTGATAAGCGCCTTTATCTAATTTGGGTAAAATAACGAGTATCAAATTACTGTCATTGAGATTTTCACACAGCTCACAAAGGGCCTTACTGCCCTTATCGCCAGGCTTGCCATTAGTAATACGTAATTCTAAAATTTTTTTATCGCAAAACAATGAAAGTGCGTTAGTTTCGTTGAAAACCAAATTCCAATCAAATCTAGCATCTATATCAAATGTTTCTCTTTCAGTGAATTCTAGTTGGCGCGCAGTACTTCGAACAGCATCTGCCGCTTCTTGAGATAAAAGAGGTTCATCACCGCTGATAATAAAAATGGGTGATAGCTGTTTGGTCTGCAAGCTTTTTTGCAAATAAGATTTCAGCTGATCAGGTTTTATTTTCACTCAGTGCCTTTTTTCTTGTCAGATATCTCGCCTAAGCGACGCACAATTTGCCTAACAATTTCTAAGCGTAAAGTATTTTGTAAAAGTCTTTCCTCATTTTCTGAGGCTAAGACATCTATTTCTTTAAAGTTATAAGTGCTTTCTGCTAAAGCAGTAGTGCGCGGAACAACGGGGGTTCCTCGAGCATTAAAAACCATATATTCAACAGCTTGATATATTTGATATTGAGCTGCTCGCGCACTTGGATTGAGTGCGCTAATTCGACGGGATTGACGATTATCTAAAATTTTAATTTGATAATCAGCATTACTAGCAGCACCAACAATCTCAATATTATTGGCTTTTAAAGCACGTTTTAGCTCAATGATAATAGACGATTGCGTGTCTGGAGAGCTGATATAAATAGTACCAAACTGATTGGCAATGAGTGGATTACCCTGCAATTGCCAGCCGCAGGCACTCAGGGTTAGAAATACCCAGGCTAAACTTACTAGTCCCCATTTTTTTGGCATTACTTAAACCTTCACTTTATGTAATTTTTATTAGTTGGCTACAATATTAACCAATCTTCCAGGAACCACAATAACTTTTCTTACGGTATTGCCTTCAATAAAGCGTTGCACATTAGGCTCATTAAGCGCAAGTTGTTCGATGGTTTCTTTTGACTCATCCACTGCAACCTGAATTTTCCCTCGCACCTTGCCGTTCACTTGAACCACTAAATCAATTGAGCTTTGAACTAAGGCCGATGAATCAACTTCAGGCCATGCCGCTTCAGCAATACTATTTTTATGGCCCATCTTTTGCCACAGGCTGTGACAGATATGAGGAACAATAGGCGCCAGCAATAAGATAGCAGAAGTCAGTGCCTCATGCTTTACCGCAGTACTTTGAGGGTCCTTGTTTGAGAGCTGAGAAATATCGTTTAAAAGCTCCATAACAGCTGCAATTGCTGTATTAAAAGTATAGCGACGACCAAAGTCATCACTGACTTTTTCAATGGTTTGGTGAGTCTTTCGGCGCAGATCTTTTTGCGCATCATTTAGATTTTTAGGTTCGAGCTTTGGTATTTCACCTAAATCACAATGCGCTAAAACCGCAAGCCATAAGCGACGCAAAAATCTATGGGCACCAGAAACGCCATCATCGCTCCACTCTAAAGTTTGCTCTGGGGGCGCAGCAAACATAGTGAATAATCTAACCGTGTCAGCGCCATGTTTTTCAATGGCGGACTGAGGGTCGATGCCATTATTTTTAGACTTAGACATTTTTATAGTGCCACCACTTTGGACTTCCTCTCCAGTGTTGCGGTCTATAGCTTTGATGGTTCGACCTTTATTATCCCTTTCAACATCAACATCTGATGGCGCTAGCCATACTTTACGGCCTTCTTTTTCGGAATAAAAAGATTCCGCTAATACCATGCCCTGACAAAGCAAACGCTTAAAAGGCTCATCACTATTTACAAAACCCTCGTCCCTTAAAAGTTTGTGAAAAAATCGAGAATAAAGAAGGTGCAAAATAGCGTGTTCGATTCCACCCACATATTGATCAACCGGAAGCCAGTAATTAGCCCGATCAGGATTTAACATAGATTCTTTTTCATCGGGACAGGTAAAGCGAGCATAGTACCAAGACGATTCCATAAACGTATCAAAGGTGTCGGTTTCATGCTCGACCGGTTGACCATTTAATTGCGCTTTGCGCCACTCAGGATCGGCTTTAATCGGCGACTGAATACCATCCATTTCGACATCTTCAGGCAAAAGAACCGGTAATTTTTCAAGAGGAACTGGAATGTCAGCACCATCCCCAAGATTAAACATTGGAATAGGCGAGCCCCAATAACGCTGACGGCTAACACCCCAGTCTCGCAACCTAAAGTTAGTAGTTGCGGATCCAAGATTTTTTTCATTGAGTGCTGTTGCTATCGCGTCGAACGCGGCATTAAAATCAAGACCGTCAAACTCTCCTGAGTTAATCAATTGTCCTTTGCTAGTAAAGGCTTGTTGGCTAAGGTCACAATCTTGACCATCAGCAGGCTTAATAACCTGCTTAATGGGTAGTTGATATTTTTGGGCAAATTCATAATCCCGCTGATCATGAGCAGGGACCGCCATAACTGCGCCAGACCCATAATCCATCAAGACATAATTGCCGACCCAAACAGGGATATCTTCACCGGTAAGGGGATGTATAGCCTCGATTCCAATTGCCATACCCGCTTTTTCAATAGTCGCCATTTCAGCTTCTGAAACTTGCTGTGATTGGCAATTTTCAATGAATTTAGCCAACTTTGGATTGGATTTTGCAAGTTCTAATGCAATGGGGTGTTGCGGGGCTAAGCTAAGATAGGTAACCCCCATTAGCGTATCGGGTCTAGTGGTATAGACGTCAAAACTATGATGTTTATCAATGGCTTCGTGTAATCGGAAGCTCATATTGATACCGCGACTTTTACCAATCCAGTTACGCTGCATGGTTTTTACTTGCTCAGGCCAGTGCTCAAGTTGATCTAAGTCATCAAGTAATTGATCTGCATAGTCGGTAATTCGAATAAACCACTGTGGTATTTCTTTGCGCTCAACTATAGTTCCACAGCGCCAGCAACCGCTATCAATAACTTGTTCATTGGCTAAAACAGTCTCATCATGTGGGCACCAGTTTACTGCGCTAGTTTTTTTATAGACCAAGCCTTTTTCATACAGTCGCGTGAAGAACCATTGCTCCCACTTGTAGTAATCTGGCTGGCAGGTTGCGAGCTCTCTAGACCAGTCGATACCAAAGCCCAGCGATTTAAGCTGGGTCTTCATATAATCTATATTTTCGCGGGTCCATTTGGCGGGAGCCGTTTTATTTTGGATAGCTGCATTTTCAGCGGGAAGACCGAAGGCGTCCCAACCCATAGGATGAAGAACATTTTTACCCTGCATTTTTTGATAGCGAGCAATAACATCAGTGATCGTATAGTTGCGAACATGCCCCATATGAAGCTTACCGCTTGGATAAGGGAACATAGCAAGACAGTAAAACTTTTCTTTATCGGGATCTTCATCGACTTCAAACGTTTTATTTTCAGACCAAAACGTCTGTGCCTGTTGCTCGACTAAGGCCGGATCATATTGTTGTTCTTGGGTCATTGGGCTCACTGTTTTAAAAAATTAATTTTCAGTGGCGAATTATAGGCCAAGCTTCGTCGCTCTAACAGCGATTAAGTAAAGTGATATGATTTTAACGTCTATATTTTAGCCGGCTGAAGAAGGTGCAATTTTAGGGATGCCCAGTTTTTCAAAGTTGGCCATCATATCCTCAGCAGAGGTTGCTGCATTGATATTCTGGTCAACCATCAAAATTTTGCCGTCCTTGCTGATGTAAATAGTATGTCTTTTTGAAAAAAGATTAAGCGTTAACACATCGTATGCTTTCGCCACCTTCTTTGACGGATCACTTAACAATGGAAAGTCAGCTTTGGTGGATTCGGCAAAGGCGATATTTTTCTCAAGTGGATCGACACTAGCCATGAAGTAAGAAACATCAAATTGTTTCAGAAGGGCGCTATTCTCAGCCAATGACTTACACTCGATCGTGCAACCTGAGGTGAAGGCCCGCGGATACCAAGCTATTACAATAGCCTGTTTTCCTTTGAACTGTTCTAAGCTATAGGTCTTTCCATCGGATGCCTGCAAAGAAAAATCTGGGGCGGTGTCTCCAACTTCAAGGGAAAGGCATGCGCCGGAAAAGAGAAGGGCCAGTGTTGCGATACTTTGAGTGATAATTTTCATTGATGTCTCCTAAAATTTTGTGCGCAATCGCATTAATCCAAGCATTGATATAATTAATAGACTAATAATTACTACAGGCCAGCTTGTAAGCCTAGAGAATGGCGTATGCCCAGTATGAGGGCTGATTTTTCCAGTTAAAACCCCTGCAGTAAATTGATCTAATTTATCTGTAATTCTCCCTCGATGATCGACCAAGGCAGTTATTCCATTGTTAGTACCGCGCATAACAGGCTTGGCATTCTCAATAGCTCGCATTCTTGCCATCTGCATATGCTGGGCGGGTGCTACAGAGTCTCCAAACCAGGCGTCGTTACTAACAGTTAATAATATATTTGTATTACGAGTGTTTCTGGCAACCAGATCTGGGTAAGCAATCTCATAACAGATTGCGGTTGAAATATTAACGCCTGCGGCCATTAGTGGTTTTTGTTCTTCATTACCTAACGAAAACGATGACATCGGTAAATCAAAGAAATTATTGAGTCCCCGAATTAAAGTCTCAAAGGGCACATATTCGCCAAAGGGTACCAATCGGGTTTTATTGTAAATACCATGGCCTTCGCCCAATACCAGCATCGAATTATAGTAAGGGCCTTCGGGTTTTGTGTTTGTAGGTAAACCAGTGATTAAAGCTGTTTTTTCTGACAGTGCTTGAAGGTGTAAGTTCTCTAAAAAATGGCTGACTTGAGTGTATATAATAGGTATTGCACCCTCAGGCCAAATAATAATCTCAGTGCCCCAGTATGGGTTCGTCTGAGCGGTAAGATCCCGTAAAATTTCACTGCGCATCCCGGGAGACCATTTATCACTTTGGCTGACGTTAGGTTGAATCAAGGCCACTGAGATTGATTGTTCTGCGGGCTCAGTCCAGTTGACAGTTTGCAGTGCTAGGCCGCTTAAAAAAATCGTGGCAATTAAGGTGTAACCTAACAAATGGTCGCGCAATTTTTGTTGTAATCGGCTATGAGCCAGAACCGTTGCTGCAAGGGCGGTAAAATAGCTCAGTAAAAAAACACCACCAATAGGCGCCCATCCACTCAGCCATGTGTCAGTGTGACTGTAGCCGGCATAAAGCCATGGAAAGCCCGTTAATAACCAGCTTCTAGTCCATTCGCTGAGCACCCAAATTGCTGGAAGCGCCAAAAGCCATAGATTATTTCTCTGAGGAATAAGGGCACAAAGTGAAAAAGGGACTGCAAAAACTACCGCATTAAAAAAGCAGAACAAAAATGTCCCCATCAGGGCCAATAAAAATGAAATATCGCCAAAAAAATACATACTGACAAAAACCCAGCTTACCCCTGTGCCAAACATTCCTAGGCCAAAGAATACTGAGCGTTTAAAAGCTTCTGTAGCAGATTGCTGAGGAAGGCTTAAAAAAAGTGCTGCCATACTGATAATGGCAACAGGCCAACAGGAAAATGGCGCCAAGGATAGAGGGAATATTCCCCCCGCAATCAGAAGGCCTAGATAGAGTAAAAGCGTTTGAGTGCGCATGGAAGAAGTTTAGTTTTGTGGATCTTTGGTGACTTCAAGCAGAGTGATTTTTCGATTATCGCAGTTCAATACTTTGAAATCGAATTGTGAAATTATGGCATTCTCGCCCATATTTGGTAGATGACCAAAAGCACTGACTACTAGGCCTCCAACAGTATCAAATTCGTCATCGGGAAATCCCACATCAAAAAATTCATTAAAGTCATCAATAGTGGTAATCGCTTCAACGCTATAACTATTTTCAGATATTTGAATAATCTGGGCAGCCTCATGCTCGTCAGTTTCATCTTCAATTTCACCTACTATTTCTTCCAAAACATCCTCAATGGTCAATAAGCCAGACACGCCACCATATTCATCGACAATAATTGCCATGTGGTAGCGCTGCTCGCGAAACTCTTGGAGCAATACATTAAGCCGCTTACTTTCCGGTATAATAGTAGCAGGCCTAAGCATGCGCTGAAGGTCAAAAGATTCTTTGCCCGATAAGACCAGAGGCAACAGCTCTTTTGCTAGCAAGATGCCTTTAATATCGTCAGAAGATTCGCCAATAACTGGAAATCGAGAGTGCTGGGATTGAATAACGACCTGTAAAATCTGCTCTAGCGTAAAATCTTCTTCAATCACCATCATCTGGGATTTAGGAACCATGATTTCTCGAGCCTGAAGATCGGATACTTTAAGAGCCCCCTCCATAATTTGCAGCGCACCAGGATCAATAATGGACTGATCTTCAGCATCGCGCAGAATCTCAATAACATCATCACTATTTGATGGGGCAGGAGAGAAAGTTTCCCACAATTTTTGGAGAAGTGTTTTCTCTGGTTGGATCTTGTCTATTTCGTCATTCATTATTCTGTTCTTATTAGCACGCATAGGGCGGCGGGAAACCCAAAGTCTGCATAATTTCCGTTTCAAGAGTTTCCATAATTACCGCTTCGGAATCATTTTGGTGGTTATAGCCTAGCAAATGTAGCACACCATGAATAATCATGTGAGCCCAATGTGCCTTGAGGTCTTTATTTTGTTGTTTAGCCTCTCTGGCAACAACGGGCGCACAGATAACGATATCGCCAATTAACGGCAATGGCTCGGGAATTTCTACATCAAATGGAAATGAAAGCACGTTAGTGGGACCGCTAGCGCCACGGTATGTTTCATTGAGTGCCTTGCCTTCGGGCTCGTCAACAATGCGAACACTTAATTCAGTATCGCCAGTTTTCAAGCCAACAGCCGCCGTGACCCAGCACTTTATACTGTGCTCGTCTGGTATATCTTCAGAGGATGAAGCCGACTGAATGTCTAGGATAATGGCCATTCCGGTAATATTATATTTTAGGATTTGGCTTCGTGATTGTCATAGGCATCAACAATACTTTGAACCACCGGATGGCGCACCACATCTCTTGAAATAAAATTAGTAAAGCTGATATCTTCAACTGATTTTAAAACTTCTTGAGCATGAATTAGCCCTGAACTTACGCCTTTGGGAAGGTCGGTTTGAGAGCAATCGCCAGTAATTACAGCGGTAGACCCAAAGCCTATTCTTGTCAGGAACATCTTCATTTGCTCGCGTGTGGTGTTTTGGCTTTCATCGAGAATAATATAAGCTGAATTTAAAGTTCTGCCGCGCATGTAGGCCAGTGGAGCAACTTCTATCACGCCTCGTTCTTGTAGCTTGGCGACAGCTTCAAAACCAAGCATTTCATGCAAAGCATCGTAAAGTGGGCGCAGATAGGGATCTACTTTTTGCGCCAGATCACCAGGAAGAAAGCCCAGACGCTCACCGGCCTCAACTGCAGGCCTAACCAAGAGAATTCGCTCAACTTCGTCGCGTAGCAATGCCTCTACAGCGCAGGCGACCGCGAGATATGTTTTGCCGGTACCCGCAGGCCCAATGCCAAAATTAATGTCATGGGTTTGAATGGCTCGGACATAGCGCTGTTGATTAAGTCCTCGAGGCTTAATATTGCCTTTCTTAGTTCTTATCACTGAAAAGTTATCAATATTGTCAGATGACTCGATATTGCTAGCGTTTTGGGTCATAGGTTTTTCTCTCTCAGATTGTCGGAGGTTGAGATGGACTTCTTCAATGGGTAGTTCTGGATAATGAGCAGTTTCTTGATAGAGGTTAAATAAAGTGTCTAATGCTTTTTGACAGGCCTTAGATTCGCCATAAGCAGCAAAGAAATTATCACGTGAACGAATTTCAACACCCAGTCGCTGTTCGATAAGACGCAAATTCTCATCAAATTGACCGCATAGGGAGGCGAGACGATGCGCATCGTTAGGCTCAAGATGAATGCTATGAGTAGATGATAGTGATTCCAGTCGATTCACTGGTTATTTCTATACCTCTTAAAAATAGATGGGTCTAGCATAGCGCGAAATTAAACGCAGCGTAAATACTTTTTATGACTATTATTTGACCGCGTTATTATTACTGGGTGGTTGCGAGGTTTAACAAAGCATCCCGCGCAAACTATTTGGTAAAGCTTCCGTAATTTCCGCTTTAACAAACTGCCCAATTAGCTCATGGTTATCAGTTGAAAAGTTAACTACACGATTATTTTCAGTGCGCCCTTGAAGCTGACCTGGATCCTTTTTAGAAACACCGGTGACTAAAAGAGTTTGCTGGGTACCAACCATACGACGACTTATTTCGAAGGCATGTTGAAGAATGCGATCCTGAAGAATTTTTAGGCGCTGTTTTTTTATCCCCTCATCTTCAGTATCTGGAAGGTCTGCCGCAGGCGTGCCAGGTCGAGCGCTATAAACAAAACTAAAGGAAGTATCAAAACCGATATCCTCAATCAACTTCATAGTGGCGGCAAAATCTGCTTCTGTTTCACCGGGAAAGCCAATAATAAAATCTGAAGAAATACTAATATCCGGCCTTAGCGCTCGAAGTCGGCGTATTTTTGATTTGTATTCTATCGCAGTATGGCCACGCTTCATGGCCATTAGAATTCTATCTGATCCGCTTTGAACTGGGAGATGCAAATGACTAACTAATTGCGGGACTTTGGCATACACATCGATTAACGCATCAGAAAACTCGACTGGATGAGAAGTGGTGAAGCGAATACGGTCAATACCCTCAACCTCAGCCGCATAAGTTATGAGTTCAGCTAAGTCACAGATTGAGTTGTCAGGCATATTACCTCTGTAAGCATTGACATTTTGACCTAAAAGGTTGATTTCTCTTACGCCCTGTTGAGCAAGTGCGCTAATTTCGGATAGAACATCAGCCAGCGGTCGACTTACTTCTTCTCCGCGAGTATAAGGAACCACACAAAATGTGCAGTATTTAGAGCAGCCCTCCATAATTGAAACAAAGGCACTGACGCCATCTGCTTCAGGGGTAGGCAGTCGATCGAATTTCTCTATTTCGGGAAAACTAATATCAACAGATACAGTGCCATCTCGTTTTTGGGTTTCAATCATCTCAGGTAGGCGATGAAGGGTTTGTGGGCCAAAAATCACATCGACAAAGGGCGCACGCTTAGCGATAGCATCACCTTCTTGACTAGCTACGCAGCCACCAACACCAATAACCAGATCGGGGTTTTTATCTTTTAATTTTCTCCAGCGCCCTAGCTGGTGAAACACTTTTTCCTGTGCTTTTTCACGAATAGAACAGGTATTTAAAAGTAAAACATCGGCCTCATCGGCATTGTCTGTAGCCACCATATTATGGCTTTCACCCAGTAGGTCTGCCATTCGCGATGAATCGTATTCATTCATTTGGCAGCCATGGGTCACGATATGCAGTTTTTTAACAGATTCAGTTGCCATTAGACTAGTGCTTCAAGTGATTGGGTAAACATACATGCATTATAGCTTTGCATCATTAATTGGCAATATTATCCCGTTCGTTTTGTGGTATAATTGATGCCTTTTTTTAATGATATATATGTGATTTTTAATGACTAATGAGCCTATCTACAGAATTACTTTCTTTAATCAAGGGCAAGTATATGAAATATATGCGCTGCATGTATTTCAAAGTGAGCTTTGGGGATTCCTTGAAGTAGAACAATTTGTTTTTGGCGAGCGATCAAAAATGATTGTAGACCCAGCTGAGGAAAAATTAAAAAGCGAATTTTCGTCAATTAAGCGTAGCTTTATTCCAATGCAGTCTATTGTCAGGATTGACGAGGTAGAAAAGGAAGGAACGTGTAAGATATCAGAAGCCCCAAAGGGAGGGAATATTAGTCCATTCCCTTTTCCTAGTATGGTTGGTGTTAATCCTGCCAAAGAGTAAGGGTCGTCCATTAAAAAAACGTTGATATGGTATTAAAATAGGCTATAAAAATTAACCACGGTGTATACTTTACATAATAGTATTAAAAGGTTTTACTTACCTTTAATTTAGAGCCACATTCAGTAAAAGTAACTTTCAGAGTGTAATTTATGTTGGAACAGCAAGCGCTAAAATTATTGCCCTTCGAATTTGCTCGAGTAAATCGGGTAATCGTAGATAGCGAACAAGAACAATTGCTGATTGGCCCCGCTGCTCCTTTATGGGCTGTCGCTGAGGTAAGTCGTGTAACTGGGGCTAAGCTGCCGGTCAGCCATTTAGCTGAAGCAGAATTTGATGCGCATCTAAGTCAAGTCTATAGTGGTCGTTCAGGCACATCAGAGTCAGTAATGGAAGATATCAAAGACTTCGTTGATATGGAGTCTGCAGCCGCTGACCTTGAAGATGTAAGTGATCTGTTAGATGCAGAAAATGATGATGCGCCTATCGTTAGGCTTCTCAATGCAGTGCTTACTGAATCTCTCAAAGAAAACGCCTCAGATATTCATATAGAACCTTATGAAAAAGAAGCGCTGGTGCGCTTTCGTCTAGATGGCGTTCTAAGAACAGTGCTGACGCCCTCAGTACAAATTGCTCCGTTGTTAATTTCACGAATCAAAGTGATGTCAAAACTAGATATTGCTGAAAAGCGCTTACCACAAGACGGTCGAATGAGTGTTCTGATTGGTGGTCGCAATATTGATTTGCGAGTTTCGACAATGCCATCAAGTCATGGTGAGCGCGTAGTCATGCGGTTGCTCGATAAAGATGCTGGAAAGTTAAAAGCACAGCATTTGGGTATGCCTGAAAATACCAAACAAGAATTAGATCAGCTAATTTCTAGACCTCATGGAATTATTCTGGTTACAGGGCCTACAGGCTCGGGTAAAACCACAACACTTTATGCTGCATTACAGCAAATGGATCGTCAGCAGCGCAATATTATGACTGTAGAGGATCCAGTGGAGTACGACCTTCCAGGGGTTAGTCAGACGCAAATTAATCTTCGTGCTGGTATGACATTTGCTCGCGGACTACGTGCTATTTTGCGGCAAGATCCCGATGTTATTTTAATTGGTGAAATTCGTGATGGCGAAACCGCAGAAATTGCAACTCAGGCCAGTCTTACAGGTCACTTAGTTTTATCTACCCTGCACACCAATACAGCTGCCGGGGCTATTACCAGATTGCAGGATCTTGGGGTTGATAGCTTTTTATTGGCATCCACGGTCAGAGGGATTATTTCTCAGCGACTTATGCGTAAATTATGTACCCATTGTCGTAAAGAGGTTCCGGTAGATGAGTACCATAGAAACCTACTAAAACTACCAAAAGACGCTACTATCTTTGAATCTCAGGGGTGTGAACATTGTAGTAATACTGGTTATGTGGGTCGTCAAGCGCTATTTGAACTGGTAACTGTTAGTGCCGAACTGCAGTCCTTAATTCACGAAAATGCCGGTGAAATTGAGCTTGAGCAGTCCATACGACAGCATGTTCCAAGTATTCGTGAGGCTGGCTTCGAACTTGTGCGCGAGGGTGTTACAACAGTAGAAGAAGTGCTCCGAGTTACGAGTGTTTAGCTAATGCCTACTTATGATTATGCAGCATATGATGTTTCTGGAAAGCTAGTAGATGGTGTTGTTTCTGCGGACTCTGAACGTCATGCACGCCGCTTACTCAAGGATAAAAAACTACTCCCATCAAAGCTTGCCGAGGTGGCGAAATCATCTCCTAAGTCTAAGTTTGGAATAAGTTCTAAGGTCAACGAGTTTGATCTTTCGTTGGTTTTGCAGCAGCAAGCCATATTAATCCAGTCGGGCCTGCCCTTAGAAGACGCAATGCGAATGACTATCGAGCAAGCTGAAACTGATCGCCAAAAAAGAATGGTAGAAAGCTGGCGTTCAGAGATTATTGAAGGGCGTAGTTTTTCAGAAGCCATGCGTCGCTCACCTTATAAAATTCCAGAGAGCGTTCTAGCGGGTGTTGGTGTTGGCGAAGAGAGTGGACACCTTCATACAGTTTTGATGCGACTAGCTGAAGATATAGAAACCAGTGCTGAAAATAAGAAAACAGTTACCAGGGCGCTAATTTATCCAGCGACATTATTAGGTGCTTCCATGTTGGTGGTGGCGATGATGATGGTTTGGGTAGTGCCTAAAATTACGGCTATTTTTATAAGCTCAAATCGTGAACTGCCTACCATTACCAAAATTATTATCGCTATTAGTGATTTCACCCAGCAATATGGCTTATATATTTTGCTTATTGGGATTATTTTAGCTGCAATATCGTCGTGGCTTTTGCGTGATACCGAGCGCAGAAGACGCTGGCACCAAGTTGTTCTTGGAATGCCAGGTATAGGCCGCTGGACTACCATGGCCAATGTCGCTGACTGGTCGCGTAGTCTGGGAGTATTGCTGAGTAATGGTGTGCCTGCCTTGGCCGCGCTTAAGATATCTTCAGCAGTGGTAACCAACCTTTTCATGCGCAGCAAGATGGAAAAAGTCACTGAGAGTATGCGTCGAGGTGTTTCTCTACAGAAAGCACTAGAAGAAAATCAGGTAGGCAGTGGATTCTTGATCCACATGGTGGGAAGCGGTGAGGCGTCTAGTGAGTTAGATAAAATGCTAATGCGGGTATCCGATTATTACTCGCTGCGTCTATCTAATGCGGTAGAAGTTTTTTTAAAGTTAATCAATCCAGTGCTTATCATTTTTATGGGAGGCATTATTTTGTCGGTTGTTGCCGCGGTAATGTTACCCATTATGGATATGGGTAATATGGTTTAATACTACTGGGCTAATTATTTAAGTAGTTACAAGGGTAATGAAGAGGAAAGTTAATGAAAACGTGTAATAAAAGAAAACAAGCGGGTTTTACTTTGATTGAAATGATGGTTGTTGTTGCGGTCATAGGATTGTTAATAGCGATGGTTGGTCCAAGGGTTTTTAATCAGGTTGAAAAAGCCGAGCGAACAAGGGTCGCGCAAGATATTAGAGTAGTTGAGAATGCACTTAAGTTTTATCGCTTAGATAATTTTCGCTATCCGTCGCAAGCACAGGGTTTAGAGGCTTTAGCATCTCCCCCTGATGGATCTGATAATTGGAATGGACCCTATTTGGATGCTGTTCCCAGTGACCCATTCGGTAACCCTTACTTATATGCAAATCCAGGGACAAAGGGTAAAGATATTGATGTATTTACCTATGGGGCTGACGGCGTATCTGGTGGTGAAGGTTCCAACAAAGACTGGGGCAATTGGAATGTTCAGTAAATAAGGCTAATTAATAATTGCTGAGGATAAGCTGTGATTTCTAGGCTTCGTCACCAAAAAGGCTATACCCTGATAGAAATTATGGTGGTGATTGCTGTTCTTGGTTTGATAGCGGCAGTGGCTGCTGCGTCTATTGGCCAAACTCTTAATAAGCGCTACTCTAGTGAGGCAGAAAAGTTATCCATTTGGCTAAATCAGTTAGCTGATTTTTCTATCATGCAAGGGGCTGCTTTTGGTGTGCTTTCAAAGCCCGATAAAAAAACTAAGAAAATTTCTCAGTTAAGTGCGGTTATATATTACAGAAACCAGTGGGTAGAGGTATCTTTTCCAGAGCCCTATATTCTTGGTGAAGGTGCTGATATTCAGTGGATTTCAGATGATCAGGAAAAGCAGCCTCTGGTCTATCAGCAGGCGGCATTACCGACAAAAGAAGAAATTAAAATAGGTGATGTGCGATCTCCTGAAGACGAAGAGGACAAATTTTTAGAGCCGACTTTAGCCTTCTTGCCTGATGGCTATGTTGAACCTGAAGGTTCTATCAAGCTATTTTATAAGGGCTATAAATTGAGCTATATTTATTATTGGGATAGTGAAAATTTGCGTATTAAGATGGAGAAGCTCAAAAAGTGAAATATTCCAGTTCTAGATCCGGCTTTACCCTAATAGAAGTTGTGGTGGCACTTTTTATCCTGAGTATAGTTCTAGGCGGAGCGATATCAACTGTTCATCAATATGCTGATCAGCGTAATCATATGAGCAATAGAACGTTTAGCTCGCAGGTTGCATGGAATGTTTTGATGGAGCAATATCGATTTTCTGAAGGCTGGGTATCCAACTCTGATCGCTCCGGCAATTTAAAAAAAGGCGAACAAGCACAATATGGTCGAGACTGGAATTGGAAGACGACCGTCGAACCTGCTGTAGGTAAAGATCTATATCGTTATGAGGCAAAAATTAGTGCGGCGGGTAGTGATCAAATTATAAGTTCATTAGCTCTTTATATTATTGAGGATTAATTATGTATTTAATCCAATCCTCAAGGCAGAAAAAGCACTCTAAAAGTCAGTCAGGTTTTACCTTGATTGAAACTTTGGTCTCCCTTTCTCTGTTGGCGATTATTTCATTAATGTCCTATCAGGCAATTGAAGTTGTTATAACAGCTGATGAGCGAAGTCGATCTAAAAAAATGGGAGAGGCTGAAATCCAAAGGGCTTGGAATATCATTCAGCGCGATTTAATGCATCTAAGAGATCGTCCTTTTAAAGACGGGCTTGGGGGTGTTGAGCCACCTTATATCACTGATAATAGCAAATTTGGCGTTCGATTTAGCCGCGGTGGTGGCCCTATGGTGACGCCTAATCCCAGTGGAATTAGAAGAATTAATTATATTCTTAATGATGAACAGAAATTCATCCGTCAATCATGGGGTATAACCGAATCTATAAGATATACAGATGGTGTCACTGTTGTACTTTTAGAGAGTGTGGATGAGGTTTTATTTGAGCATTTAGGCCCAAATAATATATTTACACCTGACTGGCCGTCTGCAAAATTAGGGAAAACTAGTCCGCTGCCAAAAATGATTCGAGTCACAATTACGATGGAAAATGGTGCAGAAACGTCTAGGCTTTTCTTGGGGGTAAGCCCTTCATGAGGCAATCGTTCTCTCGACAATCCGGTGTTGCCCTAATTGCAACTTTGTTGTTAATGACGAGCATTGTGTTTATTTTGGGTAATATTTTTTATCGTCATCAAATTAATATTGCACAGTCGACCTTGGCTATTCATCAAAAACAGGCCTATTTTTTAGCACTAGGTGCTGAAAGCTGGGCGAGACAGCTACTAAATGAAGATTCAGCTGATTCACAGGTAGATCATTTTGAGGAATTATGGGCCCAAGCAATCCCCGCTATGCCGGTTGATGGTGGAATGATTAATGGCTGTATTTCAGATCTTCAGGGGCGGTTCAATTTAAACAACTTTTTGGTAGGCTATGGATCTTCAGGAGCACTTAGTGCGAAGCTTTCTGGGGATGAAGCTAGCTCTGCCAAGATATGGAATAATTTGCTGCGGTATCTAGATATTCCGGTCTTTCCTGGGCGAGTGGAAGCAATTATTGACTGGGTAGACAAAGGCTCTTCAAAAATTGGTCCAGATGGCGCTGAACAAGATGAATATGCGGCGGCCATTCCGCCACGAATGATAGCCGATTCGGCTATGGTTGAGCCCGGTGAATTAGCCTCAGTGGTGGGGTATGAAATTTTTGAGGTTCAAAAACTAAGGCCCTGGATAACCACATTACCGGTTGAGGATATCAAGGCGGGAGTTAAACACACACCTGTTAAAATCAATGTAAATACTGCCTCTGAGGAGCTGCTATTGGCTATGGGTGGTGATTTTGATATGCAGTTTAGGGATTCAGTATTAGCTTATCGCCCATTTGAAAATTTATCAGAATTTCATACTCAGTTGGCTGATGATTTTGCTTTATCTCAATCGGATATACAGCGTCGTTGGCCAGATACGTTAGTTGATATAAAGTCAGATTTTTTTGAGTTGTACATTGAAGTTACTCTCGGTGATGCACGAATAGAAGTTAGAAGCATTATAATGCGCAGTTCTAGAGCAGATTCGGTTATAATCTCCAGAGAACTTACTACGGTGCCAGCCAGTGTAGATAAAAATAGTGCTTCAGAGTTGCTAGGAAAGCTGTTGGCAAAAGCAGATTCTGGTAAAGAATCTGAAAAAATAATAGATGACCAGCAAGTACTTCCAGCTTGTTTAATGATCGGGGCTTAAAATGACGCTGCCAGTGGACCATATTCACAATCTTGATAGTTACATTACCAATGAGGGTGAGGCGTTTGAGTCGGTGGCTGATGCTGATTTAATCAGTATGGACTTATGGGTACCATCTGAATCTGTCGCTTTACATCTTATTGATCCTCCTTCGGCGCCTAAGCGAAAATGGGCAGAACTTATTCCGTGGATACTTGAGGACCGACTGTTGCAGCCTATAGAAGATGTCCATTTTGTGGTATGCGGTCAGAATACTGAGGGGAAATTACAAATTTTAGTTGTTGGTGATTCTGATATTCAAAATTGGCAACGTGTAGCAAGAAATTCAGGTGTTGTGCCTAAATCAATGTATCCCGATTATATGGCATTACCTTATGAAGATGGCAGAGTCAGTATTGGCTGGCGCGATGGCTTCTGCTTAGTGCGCTATGGTGCGATTGATGGATTTGCTGCAAGTCCAGATGTAGCATGGACGATGATTGATACACTGCTTCAGCAAGATGAATCAATTAAGGTCTCATTGTCAGTTCCTGAAACAGTAGTAGTTCCTGAGCATTTGGTTGAATTTGCGGATATTAATAATGCAGAAGTTGATTGGCAGTTTTCTCAAATGCCCAGTCAATGTAACCTACTAAGCGGTGGCCATAAGCCTGAAATTTCGCTCAATGCTTTGATGGCATTTCTTCCTGCTGCCCTGTTGGGAGTAATTGCTATCCTGTTGTCGGTTATTTATTTGCAAATTGCTAGTGCCAATATGATGGAAGAAATTAGTCAATTAGAAAGTCGTCTCACACAGGGTTATTCGCGTTTATTTGAGGGCCGAAGGCCTGTAGCTAAGGATGTTAGGATTGAAGCTGATAAGCAATTATCATTATTATTTTCACAGCGAAATAGTCTAAGCTCAGAGCCCATATCAGGTTTAGTAGCTATAAATAATCTTATGAAGGGTTGTGGCTGTCAGTTAACTGGCCTTAGTTATTCTAAAAATGAACTAGAAATGCAAATTCAGAATGGCTCAGCGCTAAAAAAACGCAAGCTTAATATTTCAGGCTATCGGGTTGGAATTACTCAGCAGGCGGGTAAGGATAAAGATGCCATAAAACTGAGATTAACTCCGAAAAAATCGGGAGCAAATCAATGAACGATATCATAGCAGTGGTTTCTGAATTTTTTGCAGGATTAGAGTCGCGCGAAAGACTATTCCTAAAGATAGGTGCGTTGGTGTTGGCGATTCTGATGGTAGTTATGTTGCTTTTACCCAGATTGGAAGTCTATTTTCAGCTAAAAGGGCAAGCAGATGCGCTAAAGGCAGATATGTCCTGGTTGCAAGAAAAGCGTGAATTAGTTGCAGGGTTAGCTAACAACTGCCAAACAATCCGCAATCAGGATGATAGCTTAAAAACTGACCTCTCTTCATTGGTTAGGCGTAATCAGTTAGAGATAGTTTCTTCGGCTGAAAAGGATAATGTTTTTTCTTTGACGGTAAGTGGCACTAAAAGCAATCAGTTCTTAAAATTAATGCATCAAATTGCCTGTAGAGGTTATATGCTTGATAAAGTGGCACTTACTTCCGAGGTTGATGATTTGTCGAAAATAAAAGCAAGGTTTGAGGTTCAGCGTGTTAACTAAGTTTTTAGATAGGCTCGGAATACAGCAAAATCAGTTGTTACCCACGCTAGCTTTGGGCTTGGTAACGCTTGTTTTAGTTGTTGCGGTATTACTAGAAAAAATACAAGAGCAGCCTTTTATTAGTGCCATTGAGCAGGTTAGATCCCCCGCTAAACTGAATTTTAATTGGTTTGGTGCTGAAATTAAGCCGAAGAAATCAATTGATTTAAATAATATTCCAGAAAATCTACCAATAGCCAATATTAATGCTCAATTATTGGGTATTTTGCTGGCTGGCGATGAGTCTACTGCAACTATAAAATTTGGCGGCTCTAAAGAAGTGGTTCATTTTATTGGTGACAAGATTGAAGGCCAAACAAAAATTGTGGATATTCAGAGCTTCAGGATAGTTGTTCTCCAAGATGGCGTGAATAAACAAATGCTAATGAAAAAGCCAGACACTATTATTGAGCAGACTAAAGGTTCTGGCAAAGCCAATACTAAGGGGTCATCAGCTGGAGGATTTGCGCTAGCCAATATGTTTGGTGCTGTTCCAGTTCTGTCTGGTGGGACTACTGGGTTCAAGATTAATGATTTATCTGCCGAGGTACAATCCTTAGCGGATATACGTGAGGGTGATGTTGTAATTGGTGTAGATGGAATATCAATGCGAGATATAATGGCAGACCCTACCAATTGGATTAAGTTTAGTGCTTCTACCAATTTACCAGTTACTGTAATGAGAGAAGGTGAAAAGCAGATTATCTATATCAATGCCTCTAGCCTATCGGCTAAAATGATGCCAAACCTAGGATTTAAACCCTAAAATGAATATTAAAATTAATAAGTGGTTAAAGTATATGAACGTGGGTCAATTGAGAAAATGCTCTGGTCTAATTAAATGGTTAGTTACCCTAATTATTTCAATAGGTTTTGTTGTTGAGGCATTTGCCGCAGATATGGTGAAAATCAATTTCCGCGATGCGGATATTCGAAGTGTTATTGAAAGTGTTGCTGAAATCACCGGCGAATCTTTTGTTTTAGACCCTAGAGTGAAAGGTAAAGTGACCATTATTTCACCGGAAACTATTGATAAGTCATTGCTCTATGAGGCAATACTTTCTGCTATCCAGGTTCAGGGTTACCAAGCTATTCGTGATGGTGCGGTGACTAGAATAGTACCGTTTAATCAATCTTTTAATCTAGCGGGGGGTGGCAATAGTGAGCTAGTCACTGAGATCCTTAAAGTGCGCTATGTTCAGGCGGCCACTTTAATACCTGTGCTAAAGCCACTTATGAGTAATGGTGCCCGCGTTCAAGCCTATAATCAGAGTAACTATCTGGTTGTGTCTGATATTCGCTCTAATGTTAACCGCTTAAAAATGCTACTTAAAGATTTAGATGACCCCGATCAAACAGCGGTCGAGGTGATTAGTCTTGATCATATATCAGCGGCTGAAGCTGTGCATATTGCGGGGCAATTAAAACAGCTACAAAAACAAGAGCTATCTCTGGTTGAAGATGACCTAAACAATCGCGTGATTGTCAGTGGTCCAGGCTCTGCCAGAGAGGCATTCAAAACTATGCTGAAATCACTTGATGTGCCCTTAAGCAAAAAAGGCAGCGTTGAGGTTATCTATCTTAACTATTCTCGCGCTGCAGAGCTTAAGCCAGTATTAGATGGCTTGTTAACTTCTGAAATATTGTTGCGTTTAGCCGGTGAAACCACGTCTAAAGGAAAAAAGAGTAGCGCTAAGGTTAGCTATAAAGTGGAAATTGATGAGCTTAATAATGCCCTGATTTTAGCTGCCCCTGCTGCGGTCATTCGTGAAATTAAAAATATTGTGGATAAATTGGATATTTCTCGCCCGCAGGTGCTGATTGAAGCAGTTATTGCCCAGCTATCAGAGAGGCAGGCCAATGAATTAGGCACAGATTTGTTATATACCAGCAAGGATAAAGGCGGTTACCTAACCAATTTTGATGGATTGCTTACCTCGTTAGTGGGTACTGGCCTAAATGGCACTCCAGATGCAGCTACATTGACTACCGTTGTTGGTAGTATTCCTCAGTCTACCGTTATCGTTGGTGGGGATTTTGATCCTGTCACTGGTAAGGGAATGGGATTGTTAATCGAGGCGCTTAAGACCGACGATGATACTAATATTTTGTCAACGCCATCGGTAGTTACTTTGGATAATGAAGAGGCAAAATTGACCTCGGGTGAAGAGGTGCCGTTTCAGACTGGTGGTTATCAGCCTAGCGGTTCAGGAACATCAAATCCCTTTACGACTTATAATCGTGAGGAAGTGGGGATACTGTTAACGGTGAAGCCTCAGATTAGCAAGGGCAATGCAATTCGATTGGAGATTGAACAAGAATCTTCTAAGGTGGCAAGCGTTGACCCTCAAACTCGTCAGGTGACAACCTCCAAAAATACTATCAAAACTAATGTAATGATTGAAGATGGTCAGTTGCTTGTTTTGGGGGGTTTAATTGAGGATAATTTTAAAGAAGGTGAGACTAAGGTTCCATTTTTGGGTGATATTCCCTTATTGGGACATTTATTTAAAAGTTCATCCAAGACGGAAGATAAAAAAGTTACAATGATGTTTATTCGTCCGACAATTATTCGTACCCCTGGTGATGCCAAGGTTTTATCTAACGACAAATTTGAGCATCTAATTAGTCGTGATTTGGACGGCAAAAAGCAAAGCAAACTTAGTGAAAGGCTTCAAGAGATTTTGCAAGAAGGACAACTTCAAGAGACTGAGTAAATGTGAATTATGAGCATCTATCAGCAGTATTTTGCCCTTAATTGTGAGCCATTTTCTATTGTCCCAGACCCGGGGTTTTTATACCCCAGTAGCCAACATCGCCAAGCAGTAGCGCACCTAAAATACGGACTTGATCGCGAGGGCGGTTTTGTTCTTCTGACTGGCGAGGTAGGTACCGGAAAAACCACCCTAACACGTACCCTTTTAAAACGAATTCCAGCTCATGTGCGGGTGGCCTATGTACTTAATAGTACTCTTGAGGTCACCGACGTATTGGCAAGCATCTGTCAGGAGCTGTCTATTGACTTGCCCAAGTCTTCAAAAACTTCATTAACTAAAAATTGTATTGATGCCCTAAATAGCGATTTAATTACCGCCCATGCCGAGGGTAAGAAAACGTTAGTGGTTATTGAAGAGGCGCAGAATTTAACGCCAGAGGTTTTGGAAATACTTCGCTTATTAAGTAACCTTGAAACAGCCACTCATAAACTGTTGCATATTTTGTTGGTTGGCCAGCCAGAACTTTTAGAAACCTTAGCACAAAAGGACCAGCGTCAACTCAATCAGCGCGTGGTTGCGCGTTTTCATCTTTTACCACTGGCTAAATCTGATGTGGCTAATTATGTAAATCATCGCCTGCATCACGCAGGGGCTAATCGCGCGATTTTTGAGAGTGCGGCAATGACTAGGTTGTTTAAGTTAACCAAAGGTGTTCCTCGACTAATTAATTTGATTTGTCATCATGCCCTGCTTGCCGCTTATGCTACAGGGGCTAAGACTGTATCTGCAAAATTAGTTAAAAATGCTGCTAAGGAAATATTTGACACTCAAATTGTTGAAAAAAATTCATCGAGAAAATGGTTGGTTGCGCTATTTATCGCGGGGATTTTTGCGCTCTTAATAGCTGAGAGATATGATTCTAGTCAGTTAAATAACCCAGTTGAAGAAGCTGAGATTATTGTCGACGAAGCACCTGTAATACCAGAGCAGGTGCAACCCCTGATTGAAGTTGTTGAATCTGAAGAAATTTTAATTGAGCCTTTAATGCAGGCTGTGATACCAGTCTCAGAACCCGATGTAACTCAAGTCTCTCCCTCTGTATTGACTAATCCCTTTGCAGATTTATTTGCCGCTTGGTCGATTGAGGTTGAGCCATTATTTTCAGAAGAGGAAGTCTTTGCCCTCGCAGAGATCAATAATTTAGGCGCTGAAAAGCTAACGGATGCCGAAAACTTGCAATTAGTGGCTATAGATAGACCGGGTATTATTTGGATTAAAGAGGACAATGGACGCTTAAAAAGTCATTTATTAATGGCTTTAGATGATGACTCAGTTTTGCTAAAGACCAATTCTGGTGATCGTCGTGAATCTTTGCAGTGGTTTAATGAGCGCTGGAATGGGGCCTATCTGTTTTTATGGCATTCTCCCTCGGATATTAAAAGTCTGCGCCTTGGAGACAAAAATTCAATAGCTCTTGATTGGGTGCAGTCACAGTTGCAACTGATTGATAGTAATTATTTGCCCTTTATCACTGGCGGTAATTACACTGAAGTGATTCGAAATAGGGTGCTAGATTTTCAAACGCTTCAGGGTATTAGGGCGGATGGCGTGGTTGGCCGACAAACTATTATGAGGCTCAATCAATTAGCTGACCCTAACATTCCAAGACTAAGGGTTGTTGAGTTGGAAGAGGGCAATTTGTAATGTCTTATATATTGAATGCGCTAAAAAAAGCGGAACAAGACCGACTTCGTGATGACCCTAAAGATTTGGAGGATTTTGCCAGTGCGCGCTGGGATCCTTATGAGCAAAAACCCGCATCTAACAAGACAGCGATAGTCTTAGTGTTTATTTCGCTGGCAATTCTTGGTTTGGTTTTGGTGATTTATCAGGGTAGTTTTAAGCCTTTGGCGCAAAAGGTTGAGATTGTGTCCGATAATCCACAGCCCGCTAATATTGTTGAGCCGTTAGTGGATGAATTAAAGCCAAGGGTTGATCCTGAGGCGTTTGCATTGCCAGTATTAGAAATTAGTGGTCATATGTACTTTGCGCAGGGTTCAGAATCTAATCGATTATTTGCGAACGACCAATCGTTCAAGGAAGGAGATCTAATCGCTAATGGTTGGCAATTAACAGCTATTGGGATTGATGGTATTAAGATGGAAAAACAAAGCCGTTCGGTATTTATTGCCTACCCCTAAATAGCATTACCTTTAAATAAGGTCAGTCGACTAATTTTTGTAGTTTTTTAAGCTGCTTTAGATTTTCTGCGCGACTGGCTTTTTTTCCAGCAGTCTCTGGCAGTTCCTTTGGTGGGTCAATGGCTAGTTCTTCGCCACTTAAAGCCCGATCGCAATATTGTCGATAGCACTCATTAAATAATGGAAAAGCTTTGCGTTCTACTTCATTACCAAGCGTATGCCAACCACAGTCGCGCCCTGCCAAATAAACAGCCGCATGTGACCAGTCTTGGGATAACTTGGGGCTGGGCTTGTTGCAGGCTTCAATATAGGCATTTCGCGGGTTGGGTAAGCCCTTTGGCATTCCCACTTGACGACAGGCTTCTAGCATCTTATGAAGGGTTGGCAGATAATCATTGTCAGCAATAATTTTCTCTGCCGCGCCACAAATTGTTTCGGCGCTAAATTGCGATAACTTATTAAGCCACAAATTTTTAGCTAAATTTTCTGATTTTGTGTTGTCGCCAAAGGCACTGAAATATTGGTTGTGATAGTTTATTTGAAACAGCGCAAAAACCTGATTGATAGCATCAATCAGTTCAGGGCTCTGAGGTGTGGCTTCAGGATGCCCAGCTTCTGTCTGAGAGCGCGTCGATGATGTTGCGATCTCGGATACGACCTGTTGAACCAGATCCTTGTTGCTTGCCATAGTGTTTTTCCGCTGTCTGGGGTTGACTATTTCTAGCCCACTGACGTTTAACATATTGTAAGAATTTTGTGCTCCACGAGCATTGGGCTGAGCCATTTTCTTGCCAGTAAAGCACAAATTCAGGGATTAGTCTCTCAGCAAAATCACGCTCTATGTTAGCCATGTGCAATACATCGTAAACCGATTCATTGGGGCGCCATGCTCCAGTGATTGTTTTGGGTGTTTTGTCTTGATTCATCATGCCATTAAAGAATTGCCACTGGCGCCGAACATGCTGAACAAATTTTGAATCCCAGGTGCTTGATGCTTCTCCAGTACCTCGCCAATAGAGGATAAACTCAGGAATAGCGTCTTCAATAAAATTGCTATTAATTGCACCCTGATTGCATAAAATATCCAGCGCATCCTTTGATGGATACCAATCTCCGGCCATTGGTAATTGTTTATTTTTACGGTAGCTAACAGCTTCAGCTTGTTGCCATTGGCGCCAGACTTCCTTGATATATTTTGCTTCCCAGCTGTGGCGTGGAATATTTCTATCGCGCCAATAGGCGACAAATGGGGGGATTTGTTGTTGGGCAAATTCTTTTGTCACCCCCAGCTGTGCAAGTTGTCGTAAGCAATCTTCACTGGGTTGCCAGCTATTACCAATGGTTTTTGCTGAACTGGGCTTTGGCGCTATTGGAGCAGACCTGTTGCTAACTTGAGGGCTACTTGAATGGCTGTTGCTCTCGTTGAAAGCAAAGCGGAATTCTTGGCTAGCCTGAAATGCGCCGCCTCCAACAAGTAACAGGCCTTTTTCATGCAGACTTGCGGTTAGCCGTCGAATATCATCTTCATTCCAGAAGGGGCTAAGCTCAAGGATTTTTAATCCTGATATGGATGTCCATGCAAAACCACTACTTACAACCTGATCCGAATGAGTGACACATTCTTGCAGAATTTGAAGCAGTATTGTTTCCTCAAGGCCCAAGGTAGCGGCCAGTGTTGGAGAAAAAACAATGGATTTTTCAGGTATTAGTGACATGCCATTACTTTATCAGAAACAATCACAATGAACGAGAAAATATAAATATTCTTATACATTGAATTGATAATATACCCACTTTGAGTTACTGTATATAAAAACAGTAAAGGAGCACATTGTTTGACGACCAAAACTAAAACCGCCTATGTATGCAGTGACTGTGGCTCTGAGTATCGAAAGTGGCAGGGGCAGTGTGTTGATTGTAAAGCTTGGAACACCTTAACTGAGGTGCGTTTGGGGAGTGCGACGCGCTCATCTCCTGTATCGAGAATGGGCTTTGCCGCCGCGGTCGATGGTCAAATTAAAACCCTATCAGAAATTACGCTTGATGAAATCCCTCGAATAAGCACTTCAGTGGGGGAATTGGATTTGGTATTAGGGGGTGGCTTGGTGCCTGGCTCAGTTATTTTGGTGGGTGGTGAGCCAGGGGCTGGTAAAAGTACATTATTACTGCAAACACTGTGTCATTTAGCAAAAACAGAATCTGCCCTGTATATCACCGGAGAAGAATCACCCCAGCAGGTGGCCATGCGGGCCTCTCGTCTAAGGTTGCCCGCTGATAAATTAGAGATCATGGCTGAAACTTCAGTTGAAACGGTATGCGCTGTTGCCCAGCAGAAAAAACCAAAAATTATGGTGATTGATTCGATTCAAGTAATGCATATGGAAGAGGTCACTTCAGCACCGGGCAGTGTATCGCAGGTTCGCGAAAGTGCTTCGATGCTAGTGCGCTATGCGAAACAGACTAATACGGTATTGATTCTAGTTGGACATGTTACCAAAGATGGGTCTTTGGCAGGGCCTAAAGTATTGGAGCATATGATTGATTGTTCATTAATGCTCGAAGGCAACAGCGATAGCCATTTTAGAACTTTAAGAAGTCATAAAAATCGCTTTGGTGCCGTCAATGAATTGGGTGTTTTTGCCATGACTGATAAAGGCTTGGTTGAGGTAGCAAACCCATCAGCTATTTTTCTACAGCGCGGTGAAGAAGTTTCTTCGGGCAGTGTAGTGATGGTAGTTTGGGAAGGAACACGACCGCTATTGGTTGAGTTGCAGGCACTCGTAGATGATAGCCATTTAGGTAATCCACGCCGCGTGACCGTCGGGCTAGATCATAATCGTTTATCTATGTTGCTAGCAGTGCTTCATCGTCATGGCGGGATTATGGCGGGAGATCAGGATGTTTTTGTCAATGTGGTTGGTGGCGTCAAGGTATTAGAAACCAGTGCCGATCTGGCATTGATTATGGCGGTAATTTCCAGTTTTAGGGATAACCCCTTGCCTGATGATTTAGTGGTGTTTGGTGAGGTGGGCTTAGCCGGCGAAATTAGACCAGTGGCCAATGGTCAGGAGCGTCTTCGCGAGGCGGCCAAGCATGGGTTTAAGCATGCCATAGTGCCAGCGGGCAACAAGCCAAAGCAGCCTATTAAAGGTATGCGAGTTACCGCTGTACGAACAGTTAACCAGGCCTTAGAGGCTCTGTCTTAATTCGTTAAAGTTGTTTGATTTCTAACCCTTCTATGGTTAAATAACTGCTTGCTTCGGCAACAGGTTCTCTTTGGCTGAATTCTTAAATCAAAGAGTGAAACGGGAAATTGGTGCGCCTAACTTGTTTGTTTTTAGAGTTTAGGTTATTCCAATACTGCCCCCGCAACGGTAGGTAAGAATGCTAAGTTGTATGACCACTGTGCTCCAATAAGGCATGGGAAGGTAACCTAGCAGAGCAACTCACTAGTCGCTCACTTACAAGTCCGGAGACCGGCCTGTCGCTTTGCAGACAAACCGCGGGGTGCGGTATTGCGCTGATCGACAGTTTCTTGCTGTCTTTTCGCCTGTTCATATCCCGCAAAAAATAAAATAATTATGCTCGGGTGAGAGTACATAGGTCCTATAATGAAAAAATTAATAAAACTATCGCTAGGTTTAAGCCTAGTTCCTTTTTTTGCGCTGTCTTCGGTTAATGCGCAAGAACCCCTTAAGAGTGCTGAAGACTTCTCAGAAATTGAAGAAATCTTAGTTAGCGCCTCTTTAATTCCAATTGCTGCTAGTCAATCGGCAAATGCATTTACTGTAATTAATCAAGAAGCAATTCAAAATCGCGCAGCCCTAAGTTTGAGTGATTTGCTTCGAGATGTTGCTGGATTGGCGGTAAGTCGAAGTGGCGTTGCTGGGTCGCTTACGCAAATACGTGCTCGTGGTGCAGAGGCGAATCATCTGCTAGTTCTGATTGACGGAGTTGAAGCAGGCGATCCCTCGCAAGACGATGCGGTAAACTGGGGCACATTAACTTCCGATGATATTGAGCGTATCGAGGTTATTAAAGGCCCGCAAAGTGCACTATATGGAAGTGATGCGGTCTCTGGTGTTGTAAATATCACTACCCGTCGAGCTCAGAATCCTTTTAGCGCTTCAATCTATTCTGATGTAGGTAGTTTCGCCACAAAGCGCAATGGATTTAATGTTGGGCATGTACAGGATGGCTATGATGTTAGGTTTTCAGTAAATCAAATAGAGACTGATGGAGAAAATATTTCTCGGGTTGGCAATGAAAAAGATGGTTATGACAATAATACATATACCTTATCTGCCGGCCTTGAGCTAAGTGAACAGCTGGATGTCACTATTTCAGCTCGCCAATCAGAGGGTTTTATTGAATCCGATAGCGACAATGACTACGATGGTTTTGTGGAAGATCAAGATCAGGTATCTGATTTTAAAAACGAAACTAGAGGAATTCAGGCTAACTATATTTCAGCTGATAAACAGTGGCAGCACAAATTGAAGCTGTCAAACACTAGTAACTACAACCAAGCCTATGCGGAAAGTGTAGCAGGTATGATGACTAGTTCCTCAAAAGATCAGTATCAGTTTGTGGGCTCTAAATTATGGGATGCTTCTTCTCAGAGATTGTCAGTATTGTTGGAAAGTGAAAAGCAGGATTTCAGTCAACAGGGTCCTCTGACTTCGTGGGGAGCGGATCCTAATCAAGATAGAGAGAGTACTACAGATTCTGTGGGCGTAGAATTTAGGTCTCAGTTAACTTCAAAGCTAACTTATGCATTAAGTGTTCGTCATGATGACAACTCGGAATTTGATAATGCTACCACGCGAAAACTCGAGGCTAGCTATCAGACGGAAATTGGTCGTCTTCGTGGCGCATACGGCACTGCTATTAAGAACCCCACATTTTCTGAGCGTTTTGGTACTTACACAAATTTTATTGGCAACTCGAATCTTCAGCCAGAAAAATCGGAGAGCTGGGAAATTGGCCTTGACCGCCAATTGGATGGAGGTGACATGACAGTATCTGCAACTATCTTCAATGCTGAGCTAGAAAATGAAATTAATGGTTTTTATTGGGCCGGCACTGGATTTACTGCAGTTAACAAAGAGGGTTTGAGTAAGAGGCAGGGTGTTGAGTTGACGGCTTCTGGAAAAGTAGGAAACATGATAGATCTAAATGCTTCTTATACATATACCGACTCTGTTGAAACGGATGGTGATTCCTATGACGATGAAATTAGACGCCCACGTCATATTGCTAGCTTAAATCTAGCCTGGAATCCTGTGGATAGAGTTCATATCAATACAAATATTCAGTTCAATGGCTCACAAACAGATGATTTCTTTGGTAAGACGACTGAGACAGTTACTCTTGATAGTTTTACCCTAATAAATTTAAGTGCCAACTATGATGCTACCAAAAACTTAGCTGTTTATATGCATTTGAATAATTTGTTAGATGAAGACTATGAAGAAGTATATGGTTATGAAACTCTTGGCTTTGGTTTAAGCGCCGGATTCCGTTACAAACTTAAGTAATAAAAGGTTCGCCCTATGACAGACATGACATCACAGAAGGAAAAGTCGCATCAAACCAAGATGCAAAAGCTTAAAGAGAATATAGATGCCTCTATTGAGTCTGCTTCTTTGGAACGTGGCGTGTGTATTTTACTGACCGGTAATGGCAAGGGTAAAACCAGCTCTGCCTTCGGTATGGTGATGCGCGCGCTAGGTTATGGGCACAAAGTCGCTGTAGTGCAGTTTATTAAGGGTGAGCAACTCTCTGGTGAAGAGCTTTATCTGCGGGATCAATGCCCGCAGGTAAAGTTTTATCAGATGGGTACTGGCTTTACTTGGGATACTCAGGATCGTTCAGGGGATATTGCTGCGGCAGAAAAAACCTGGGCAGTGGCTGAAGAAGCTCTGGCTGATGAGCAGTACGATTTGGTTGTATTGGATGAGCTAACCTATATGCTAAGTTTTAAATACTTAGATAAAGAGCGCGTATTAACAGCACTCAAGGACCGACCCTTTGAGCAATCATTGGTGGTTACTGGTCGTGGGGGTGGTGGCGAGCTTGCTGATCTGGCCGATACTGTCTCCGAGGTCAAGGAAATTAAGCATGCCTATAACGAGGGCGTTATGGCTCGAAAGGGTGTGGATTTCTAGTTGCGCTATCTGTCTGCCGCCAGGTTAATCTGGTGTCTGGCATTTTTGCTGCCAGTGGTGGCGTTTGCCTCCCTATCTGTGGGGACGGTTAATTTTTCATTTTTTCAAATCATTGAAACGATCTTGCTTTCAATGGGTGGTCATTCTGAACCATCGCAAATTAAAAGTATTATTATGGATATTCGCTTGCCACGGCTTATTTTAGCGCTATTGGTGGGTGCTGTTCTGGCAATTTTGGGTGCGGTTATGCAGGGCTTATTTCGTAATCCATTGGCTGACCCTTCGCTCATTGGCGTCTCGGGCGGTGCATCAGTGGGTACCAGTATTGTTATTGTTGCTGCGGGTGGCGCTATGCTTTCACCCTTAGCGGGGCTGTCAATGGTTGCCTTGGGTGCGTTTATCGGTGGGGTTATTACTACGCTGGTGGTGTATCGTGTGGCAACCTCTAGTTTGGGTACCTCTGTGACTACGATGTTATTGGCGGGCATTGCTATTGGCGCTATTGCCGGTGCTTTTAATAGTCTGTTAAGTTATTTTTCTGATAACCAAATGTTGCGCCAAATCAGTGTTTGGCAGATGGGTAACCTCGGCGGAGCTAACTGGCAAAAAGCCAGCCTTATGGCGGCACTGTCGTTAATTATTTTTTCGCTTTTACCCAGTCATGCAAAATCACTGAATGCTTTTTTGCTGGGTGAATCTGAGGCGCGTCATTTAGGTATTGATGTACAGCGTATAAAGCGTCAATTAATTTTCTTAACTGCATTGGGTGTTGGTTTTAGTGTGGCCCTTGCGGGGCTAATTGGTTTTGTCGGCTTGGTGATTCCCCATATGGTGAGATTATTGATTGGCCCTGATCATCGAGCCCTATTACCCGCATCTGCTTTGGCGGGTGCTAGTCTATTATTGATTGCTGATAGCATTGCACGAGTGGTGGTATTGCCCGCAGAATTACCCACGGGTATTTTGACAGCGTTATTAGGTGCGCCATTTTTTGTTATGTTATTGCTTAAGCAGCGAGGGGAGATTTAGTTATGTCGATTGTCGCTAATGACCTTTCTTTGCATATTTCGGGCTTTGACCTGCTGCGTAATATTGATCTTACAATTGAGGCGGGAAAGGTCAATGTTTTGGTGGGCCCCAATGGCGCAGGTAAGTCGAGTTTGTTGCGTGTGTTAACGGGTGAAATCAAACCCTCCAAAGGCGATGTGCTGATTAACCAGCAACCGTTAAATGATTGGTCGATGCAGGATAGAGCTAATATTTTGGCAGTGTTGCCCCAGCACAGCGAGCTTAATTTTCCATTTACCGCCGCCGAAGTGGTTGGGCTAGGGCGCATTCCCCATAATACAGGTTTTGCTAAAGATCAGGCGATTATTGCCGAGGCGTTGGCGCTGGTCGATGCTAGTTATTTACAGCGCAGGCTTTACACTCAGATGTCGGGGGGTGAAAAACAGCGGGTTCAATTAGCGAGAGTATTGGCGCAAATTTGGCAGCCCAGTGACCTAGGCGAACAGTTTTTAGTATTGGATGAACCCACCGCGGCTTTTGACTTATCTCATCAGCAGTTAACCCTAAGTATTGTTAAGCAGTTAGCTGACCGTGGTGTTGGTGTGCTTATGGTGCTTCATGATTTAAATTTGGCGGCGCGCTGTGCGGATAATCTGGTGGTGGTTAACGGCGGCACCATTGAGGCATCGGGAACCCCAGAAAAAGTGCTCACTAAAGAATTAATTCATCAGGTGTTTGATGTGCAGTCAGTGATTGCTGAGCATCCTGTGGCGAAAACACCGCTGGTGATTACCTGATGTTTTATCGCTACCTATTATTAGTAGGCTTATTGGCCTGCTGTCAGGCGTATGCCGCTATTAAAGTGATCGATGATAATGGTGACAAACTTAGCTTGATTTCTGCGGCCAATCGCATTATCAGTCTTTCCCCTAATACCACGGAAATATTATTTCACATTGGTGCAGGCAATAAGATTGTCGGTGCCGATGAGTATAGTAATTACCCTCCCGCGGCTAACGATATTATTCGGGTGAATAATCATGCGGCGGCTAACTATGAATTAATTATTTCGCTAAAGCCAGATTTAGTT
>JAQWIR010000041.1 GCA_029248755.1 Porticoccaceae bacterium | reverse complement strand
GTCTCTTTTGTTCGCTTGCGTTTAAAAGGGTGTATTGCAGAGGAAAGTCCGGGCTCCATAGGGTAGTGTGCCAGGTAACACCTGGGGGGCGAAAGCCTACGGAAAGTGCAGCAGAGAGTAGACCGCCGATGGCTTCGTAAGAAGCACAGGTAAGGCTGAAAGGGTGCGGTAAGAGCGCACCGCGTTGCTGGTAACAGTCAACGGCAAGGTAAACCCCACTCGGAGCAAGACCAAATAGGTTCCCATTAGGCGTGACCCGCGTTGGGAACGGGTAGGTCGCTTGAGGTAAGCGGTGACGTTTATCCCAGATGAATGATTGTCCTCGACAGAACCCGGCTTATCGGCCAACTCAACCTTATTTTGATGTTGTTATTGCTTGATTATTTTTTGCTAGCAACATGTAAAATAAAGGCGATATTTGTTATTACCTTTTAATCTTAAAATAAATTTTTTTAAATCTAAATATTCTTAAAACCCCTATTAGCTAGAAGTTACTTTAAGTTGTAGTCTTAGCTACCTGTTTTATATTTGTTAATTATTTTCACCCTCAAGAATGACCGCTAACCCTAGCGGAACTACCTGATTTTATTACTTTTTTTCCATTCTATTCGCCTTGACATTGGGAGGATAGAAGCCATAATTATAAATTGTGGGTAAAAGTGGCAAAAAGTGTACTTTTTTATAGTTTAAGTGGAGCAAAAGGGTTAAAAATGTTTAGGGGTAGTGATCCAATTAATATGGACGCAAAAGGGCGGATGGCTATTCCGACTCGTTATCGCGGCCTGCTCGATGAGGTTTGTGACAGCGAGCTGGTGATTACTATTGATATGAAATCTCCCTGTCTAACCTTATCGCCATTACCCGAGTGGAAAAAATTTGAACAAAAAGTCGCCGCGCTTCCGGCGATGGACGATCTGGGTGAAATGTTAAGCCGGTTTGTAGTCGGCCAGGCTAAGGATCTTCAGGTGGATGGCAGTGGTCGAATTTTGATACCTACTGAATTGCGTGGCTATGCTGCGTTAGATAAGAAGCTGGTACTGGTTGGGCGAACTCAGCGTTTGGAAATTTGGTCTGAAGTTAACTGGAATGCGGAAAGAGAGAAATCTCAAGACAATTACCGCGCAATGTTGCTAGACAAGGAGAGCATGTCCGATGCGCTTAAGAATCTATCATGGTAGTTGCTGTTCAGTCACCGGAGTCTGTTGTGGCTGAGCATTCCACGGTACTTCTTCAGGAGGCTATAGATGCCTTGGTCGTCGACCCCGATGGCTTATATGTAGATGGTACTTTTGGACGCGGTGGACATACAGCTGAACTGTTGTCTCGACTGTCTGTCAAAGGTTCTGTGATTGCAATTGATAAAGACTTGGATGCTATTGCCTCGGGCAATAAACACTTTTCTGATGATGATCGGTTATCCCTTGTGCACGGCAGTTTCGCTGATTTAACGACTATTGTTGAACAAGCAGGAAAGCATGGTTGTGTCTCTGGGGTGCTTTTAGATTTAGGGGTGTCATCGCCCCAATTAGATGAGGCTGAACGTGGGTTTAGTTTTATGCGTGATGGCCCGCTAGATATGCGTATGGATACTAGTAGCGGTCTGTCAGCGGCTGATTGGATAGCCAAAGCCGATGAGCAAGACATAGCTAAAGTGATAAAAGACTATGGGGAAGAGCGATTTGCGCGGCGTATGGCGGCAGCTATTGTGCGTGAAAGAGTCGAGAACCCAATAGTGCGCACTGTTCAATTGGCAAAAATTTTGGCTGCAGCCCATCCCGCATGGGAGCGCGGCAAGCATCCAGCAACTAAAGCGTTTCAGGCAATTAGAATTTTTATTAATCGCGAGCTAGCTGATTTAGAGGATTTGCTAGCGCAGGTGATTGATAGTTTAGCTATTGGTGGACGTTTGGTGGTGATTAGCTTTCATTCTCTTGAGGATCGCAGGGTGAAGCGTTTTATTCGGGATCAGCATCGCGGTATACAACTGCCAAAGAATTTACCGATACCTGATGTAGATCGTGGTGTTCGCTTAATTAAAGTGGGTAAGGCGATAAAACCATCTACCTCTGAAATTGAAAACAATGTTAGGGCTCGCAGTGCGGTAATGCGCATTGCTGAGCGTGTGGCATAAGAGCTATGGATATGCCGTCTTTTATTAAGATCGGTTTGTTATGGATAGCGGTAGTGGCCAGTGCATTGGCGGTCACACATTACAGCCATGTGTCGCGACAGACTTATGGTCAGTTAACGGCTATGCAGAGAGAAGCAAATCAGCTTCAGGTGGAATATGGCAGATACCTACTGGAGCAAAGTGCAGTGGGTTCATTGCAACGAGTTGAGATGACAGCGACCAATGGGCTGCAAATGCGCACTCCTGAAGCTGATGAAATTGTGATGATAAAACAATAACGTAAACAGATTTTTCGAGCTATGGGCTCGATATTGGCAACCAAAGGTAAAAACGTGTCCAAGCAACAGACGCAAAAGTTAATACCCAGATGGCGTTACTTTTTAGTGATGTCGGGGTTATTCGCTCTGCCGATTTTGCTTATTACCCATATTGCTCAGTTGCAGATAATGCCAGATGAAGAGTTTGGCGTTGATTTCCTTCAAACGCAGGGCGATGCGCGCTCTATTCGCAGCGAAATTATCCCGGCATATAGAGGGCTTATTACCGATCGCAACGGTGAGCCATTGGCCGTAAGTACGCCTGTCACTTCGTTGATAGCCAATCCTAAACACCTACAAAAATTAGCCTCTGAAAAAGATTTAAAAGACCTTTCGGCTGCGCTCGGGATTAGCTTCACTCAGCTTAGCGCTCGGCTAACGCGTTATCGCAATAAATCATTTATGTATTTGGCGCGTCAGTTGCCAGTGAATGAGGCGCAAAAAGTCTTGGATCTGGGTATTGTCGGCATTTCTGGCCGCCAAGAGTTTAAGCGGTTTTATCCGGCGGGAGAGGTGACTGCTCAGTTAGTTGGATTTACCGATATCGATGATAACGGCCAAGAAGGTATGGAGCTTGCCTACAATGAGGGTCTTACTGGGCAAGCGGGATCGAAAAAAGTTATCAAAGATCTAACGGGTCGTATTATCAAGGATATTTCCTTGATTAAACCAGCCCATGCAGGAAGAGATTTACGCCTAAGTATTGATTTACGCGTTCAGTATGCAGCCTACAGGGCGCTGAAGTCTGCGGTACAAAAGCACAATGCTAAGTCCGGCTCTGTGGTTGTTTTGGATGTGGAGACGGGAGAGGTTTTAGCTATGGCTAATCAACCATCTTTTAATCCTAATGACCGATCAAAACTAAGACCAGATTCTGTTCGCAATCGGGCAATGACCGATATGATGGAGCCAGGATCAACGGTCAAGCCTTTTGCTATTTTGGCCGCTCTGGAGAGTGGTAAATTTCATTCAAATACTACTATTGATACTCATCCAGGTTACCTAAAAGTAGACTACAAGGTTTTTGAAGATGAAAATAACTATGGCTTGCTTGATCTGTCGGGAATTATTGCTAAATCAAGTAATGTGGGCACATCAAAAATAGCCTTACAACTTAATCCAAATGAAACCAGAGAGTTATTTCAGCGAGTAGGCTTTGGTGAAAATCTTGGTAGTGGTTTTCCGGGTGAAACTAGCGGAGTTCTTCCTGCACATCGTCGCTGGGATGCAGTGACTCAAGCCAACTTTGCCTTTGGCTATGGTTTGAGCGCCTCATCACTGCAGTTGGCACGAGCCTATGCGGTTCTAGCTAATAACGGTGTGCGCAAAGAAGTTTCCTTAGTTGCTGTAGATGCGATGCCTGAGGGTAGTAAAATTATTGATTCCGGCTTAACCGATGAGCTGCGCTATATGTTGCAGGCGGCTACAGGACCAAAAGGTACGGGTAAAAAAGCCAATATAAAGGGTTATACCGTAGGCGGTAAGACCGGTACCTTACATAAAACCAATAGTGCAGGCGGGTATCACAAAAGCCGTTATATGTCGGCTTTTGCTGGATTTGCACCTATTGAGCAGCCGCGATTAGTGACTGTTGTGGTGATTGATGAGCCTTCTGTTGGCGGTTATTTTGGCGGTATTGTTGCGGCACCGGTGTTCTCTGAGGTGACCGGCACTGCGTTGCGATTAATGCAGGTAACACCTGATCAAATGAAAACTAATGGTTCTTTAGTTAAGAGCCCCGCGTCTACTTTGCGAGGGGAGTCATGATGAGCCTTGCAAAAAAATGTTATTTACCGCTTTCACATCTAATTCAGGGTTTGGTTGATGAGGATCAGATACCACAGGTTAAAGTGAGTGGCGTCACTATTGATAGTAGAGCAGTAAAAGTAGGGGACTGCTTTATTGCTTTAAAAGGTGCAGTGACGGATGGTGCTCATTATATACAGCAAGCAGTAGCTGATGGCGCTGTAGTTATTTTGGTTGATCAAGCAACTAAAGTACCAATCAATTCGTCAGATATCCCCGTGCCTGTTTTAAGTGTTGAAAATTTAACACAGTGGGTTTCACAGATTGCCGGTCGTTTTTATGGTGAGCCATCACGCCAATTAAATATAGCGGCATTTACTGGAACTAACGGTAAAACAACCTGTTCTCAGCTTTACGCCCAGTTAATGTCAAAGGTATCCGTTAAAGATATGTCTGTTAAGCCTGCCTATATAGGTACTACAGGTTTTGGTATGGCTGAATCAAAGGCCTTAGATGCGGTATTTGAGCATAAACAGAGTGACCATCAGTTGACTACGCCGGATGCGGTTTCTACCCAAAGAATACTGGCTGAGTTACTAAGTAACGGTTCTGAATATGTGGCTCTAGAGGCCTCATCTCATAGTTTAGTCCAGCATCGTATTCAGTCGTTGCAGATTGATACTGGGGTCTTTACAAATTTAAGCCGCGATCATCTTGATTACCATCAAACCATAGAGAATTACGCCGCCGCAAAGGCTAGCCTGTTTGAAATGCCATCTATAAAAACTGCGGTAATCAATAAGGATGATGCAGTAGGTGCGCAGATAATCAAGCAACTGCGATCGGATATTAGTTTACTAACGTTCAGTTTGGATAACAGTAGTGCAGATTTATATTGTTCAGAGATTACTCTTTCAGCTACCGGTATTGAGGCGACTATTAATACGCCATGGGGTTCTGGGAATCTTAAATCAAATCTACTTGGCCAATTTAATCTGAGTAATTTACTCGCGGTAATCGCGGTTGCCTGTTCTCAAGGAGCTGTTCTGGATGACTGTTTGAAAGTTGTTCCAGAGTTATTAGCGGTATCGGGTCGAATGGAGTTGGTGTCGGCACATATGCAACCTCAGGTAGTTGTGGATTATGCTCATACGCCTGATGCTCTGGAAAAGGCACTTCAAGCATTAAAGCCCTATTGTAATGGCAGTCTTTGGGTGATATTTGGTTGTGGCGGCAATCGTGATAATGGTAAGCGTGAGCAGATGGGTAAGATCGCTGATCAATACGCTGATAGAGTAGTTATTACCAATGATAATCCAAGATTTGAAGCCCCGGAAAAAATTGTACAACAGATACTTGAGGGTATTAATGGTGAGGCTGATGTTGAGTTAGATCGCAGACGCGCTATTGCCACCAGTATTATTCAGGCTGAAAAGCAGGATATTGTATTGATTGCCGGCAAGGGTCATGAGGACTATCAGATCTTAGGTAATAGTCGTATCGCCTTTAGTGATCAAGAAGAGGCTAAGTCAGCACTAGAGACGGCTCAGTTAAATAGCTCGCCATCGATTGAAGGAGGTATCTTATGATCTCCGATTTCCGATTAACTGATGCGGCCCTTACATTTGGCGGCACCCTATTAAATCCGGACTGCGAATTTAATCAGGTTTCTATTGATAGCCGAAATTTCACAGATGGCGATCTTTTTGTAGCTATAAAAGGTGAGCGTTTTGATGCCCATGAATTTCTGGGTGAAATTGCTACCAAAGCTTCAGGCTTGGTAGTTAATAATCCTGATAAAAATCTCCCTATTCCCCAGTGGGTGGTTGAAGATACTACCGAGGCACTCGGTCAGTTAGCGCGAATGAATAGGGATCGGTTTGAAGGGCAGCTTATTGCAGTCACGGGAAGTAGTGGTAAAACCTCTGTGAAAGAAATGATAGCCGCTATTTTTAGTCAAGGCGCTAAAGTTCATGCCACAAAGGGTAATTTAAATAATCATATTGGCGTCCCACTGACATTGCTCACTATGGATGCAAGTGCCGATATTGCAGTAATAGAAATGGGTGCCAGTGGCGCAGGTGAAATCGCTTATTTATGCGAAGTTGCCAAACCAGATATCGCTCTAGTCAATAACATACAGCATGCGCATATTGAAGGTTTTGGTTCAATTGAAGGTGTAGCCTCAGCAAAAGCTGAAATCTATAGCGGACTAAATGCTAATGGAACCGCGGTAATCAATCTGGATCTATCTTGGTCTCAAAAATGGCAGCAATCACTTTCTAATACTCGCTGTATTACGTTTTCAATCGAGAAAAAAGATGCAGATATCTTTGCAGATAATATTAAGACCCTTGACAGTGGTTGCTGTGAATTTGAGCTCTGCGCCAATAATGAAAGGGTGTTAGTCAATTTAACTATGCCTGGTTTGCACGCAGTAAAAAATGCAGTTGCCGCTGCTGCCTGTGCCTTTGCGTCTGGTATAAGTTTAGAGCAAATCAATAACGGTCTCTCTTCTGTTAAGCCAGTGCCTGGACGTCTAAATGCTCATCAGTTAGCCAATAATATAACGCTTATTGATGATACCTATAACGCAAACCCCGATTCATTTAAGGCGGCAATTGATGTGCTCAGTTCTGTCGAGGGAAATAAAGTGTTAGTGATGGGTGATATGGCTGAATTAGGTGATAAGGCCATGCAAATGCATGAAGAGATTGGTGACTATGCTCAGAATAAAGGTCTAAATGAATTACATTCAGTGGGTATCTTAAGCGCTATTGCCGCCAATAAATTTGGTGGTACTCACTATGACAATAAAAATGATCTTATCAATGTGTTGGGTGAGATTTTTGACCGCAAAACAAAAACAACTATTTTAATTAAGGGCTCTCGAAGCTCAGGCATGGAAGAAGTGGTGAAAACACTTTCCAATAAGGAGATTAGCTAATGTTATTATGGCTCGCTGAATATTTAAGTGAATTTTATACACCATTTTCGGTATTTAAATACCTCACTCTGAGGGGTATCTTAGCTGTACTTACAGCGCTATTAATAAGTTTAGCCGCTGGCCCAAAAGTAATTCGTCTTCTTAATCGGTTGCAGATGGGTCAGACGATCCGCACCGATGGCCCTAAAACTCATCTCGAAAAGGCCGGCACTCCAACCATGGGCGGCGCATTGATATTACTATCGATTTTTGTCAGTAGCTTGCTGTGGTCTGATTTGAGTAACCGCTATGTATGGGTAGTGATGGCGGTGACATTACTGTTTGGTTTAATTGGCTGGATAGATGATTACCGTAAAGTGGTAGAGAAAAACCCTCGAGGCTTACCCGGTCGCTGGAAGTACTTCTGGCAGTCTGTGGTAGGCCTTTGTGCTGCATTATTTTTATACAATACAGCTCAGAGTCCAGCAGATTTAGAATTGATCGTTCCATTTTTTAAAGATATAGCAATTTATATGGGACCATTTTTCATTGTTTTGACCTATTTCGTTATCGTGGGAACCAGCAATGCAGTTAACCTGACAGATGGTTTAGATGGTTTGGCTATCTTGCCAACCGTTCTGGTAGCTGGCGCTCTGGGGATAATTGCCTATTTAACCGGTCATTTTCAGTTTGCTAGCTACCTACATATTCCCTATATCGCCGGAGCCGGTGAGCTTCTTATATTTTCTGCCGCAATTTGTGGTGCAGGACTTGGTTTTCTTTGGTTTAACACTTACCCAGCCATGGTATTTATGGGTGATGTGGGGTCTCTTGCATTAGGTGCTGCCTTAGGCGTTATAGCAGTGATCGTTCGACAAGAAATTGTATTGATGATTATGGGTGGTGTATTTGTGATGGAGACACTGTCTGTAATTTTGCAGGTTGGATCATTCAAGTTGACAGGAAAACGCATATTTAGAATGGCGCCATTGCATCATCACTTTGAACTAAAAGGTTGGCCAGAGCCGCGGGTAATTGTCCGCTTTTGGATTATTACAGTCATGCTAGTCCTATTGGGCCTAGCTACATTAAAACTGCGTTAGGATCGGAATTATAAATGTCAGATATTATTGTGACTAATCGTAAAACAGCTATCCTAGGTATGGGAGCTACAGGGGTCTCTGTCGCTTCTTTCTTAGCCTCTAGGGATATGCCTTTCGATTTTTCCGATAGTCGCAATGAGCCACCCAATATTGATTTAATTAAAGCCAATCATCCTCAGGCTGAAGTGTCTTTGGGCGCTTTTGATGCGGATTATTTATGTAGATATGACCGGCTAATTGTTAGCCCGGGAATATCACTCGATGAGCCCGCCCTAGTGAAGGCAAAACAGCAGGGTATTGAACTGCTGGGCGATCTCGAATTATTTTTAGAGCAGGCACAGGCGCCAGTGATAGCAATTACTGGATCCAATGGTAAAAGCACGGTGACTGCATTATTGGGAAAAATGGCTGAAGATAGTGGGTTAAGTGTTGGTATTGGTGGCAATATAGGCACGCCAATGCTAGATCTTCTAGACGAAAGCCATATGCTTTATGTTATTGAAGTATCTAGCTTCCAATTAGAATTGCTCAATGATGCTCGCGGTGCTATTTCCTGCCTATTAAATATTAGCCCTGATCATCTTGATCGGTATAAAAATCTACAGCAATACCATAGTGCAAAGCATCGTATTTTTCGTGGTGCCAGTAAAGTGGTGATTAATCGTGAAGATGTTTTAACTCGGCCTTTAATATCAACCCAGATTCCCATGATTAGTTTCGGTTTAAATCAACCCGATCTTGGAAGCTTCGGTATTTTAGAGGGTATTAAAAAAGGTTATTTATCCTATGGTATCGAGCGCTTGATGCGGGTTGATCAAGTAGCTTTAAAAGGCTCTCATAACATTGCAAATTCACTTGCGGCCCTTGCATTGGGTTATAGCGTCGATCTACCAATGCAAGGCATGCTCGATACCTTAAAAACATTCAAAGGTTTACCTCATCGCTGCCAAACAATTGCAGAGATTGATGCAGTCAGTTTTATTAACGACTCCAAAGCCACCAATGTTGGCGCTACCATTGCTGCTATCAAAGGACTTGGTAGCAGAGATAGTAAAAATATCATATTAATTGCCGGTGGGCAGGCAAAAGGGCAAGAGTTTTCAGCGCTAGCATCAGAGATATCAGCGTCCGTTAAGTTAACTATTTTAATTGGTGAAGACGCTGAGCAGTTTGCCTCAGTTTTAAAGGATAGTAGCGAATACCAATACTCAGATTCTCTAGATGGGGCAGTAAATCAAGCCAATCAACACGCTGATTCAGGCGATACAGTATTGTTATCACCCGCCTGTGCCAGCTTTGATATGTTTGATGGTTTTGAGCATCGAGGCAATTGCTTTGAAATGGCTGTAGAAGCATTGAGTAAAGCTCAGGGGTCTATCCAATGAGTCAAACGATTCCAATGAAAAATATGGCCCAAAGAAATGATAGTTGGTATTTCGATACTAAGCTCTTATTGCCCGCACTCGCCTTATTATCAATTGGTCTAGTGATGGTTGCCTCAGCGTCCTTTAGTTATGCCGATCACAGATTTGGCGACCAATTTTATTTTGTAAAACGCCATTTTGCCTATCTTATTATCAGTCTTGGCGCTATGGGTGTTGGGTTTTATCTCGCACCTTCATTTTGGTCTAAGTACAGCCTAGTGTGGATATTATTGTCTATTTTATTGCTAGTTGCAGTGCTTGTGCCTGGTGTTGGTCTAAATCTTAATGGTAGTCGTCGATGGTTAGGTTTGGGCGGGTTTACACTGCAGGTTTCTGAGTTAGTTAAAGTCGCTACAGTGGTATTTTTAGCCGCTCAGCTTGAAAAATATCGAGATACTCTCAGTAACAGCTGGCCTCAGTTTGGCAAGTTAATGGCCGTTATTATTGTATTATCTATACTGCTTATATTAGAGCCAGATTTTGGCTCAGTAGCTGTTTTGGGCTGTACCTTTATGGCGCTGTTATTTTTAGGTGGCTCACATATTCGTCAGTTTTTATCTGTTCTTGCACTAGCGGGACTCTCATTTTGGCTAATGGCTACCGCTGCCCCCTACCGTATGGCGCGTTTAACAGCCTATCTGGATCCATGGTCAGATCAATTTAATTCTGGCTATCAGCTAACTCAGTCATTAATCGCATTTGGGCGAGGTGAACTATTTGGCGTAGGCCTAGGTCAATCTGTGCAAAAAATGCTGTATTTACCCGATGCACATACAGACTTTGTTTTTGCAATTTATGCAGAGGAATTTGGCTTTATTGGCGTGGTATGCCTAGTCGCGCTTTACAGTTTTTTGGTGATTCGCATTCTGCAGTTAGGTAAAAAAGCGATTAGTAAACAAAATTGGTATGCCGCCTATGTTTTGATTGGTTTCGGTTTAATTCTCAGTGGGCAGGCATTTATTAATTTAGGTGTTAATGCGGGTCTATTGCCTACCAAAGGCCTAACACTGCCATTTATAAGTTATGGTGGTAGTAGCTTAATTGTCTGCTGTGCCATGTTAGGCATGATGATGCGTCTCAGTCATGAGCTTCAGCGAACCAAAACTGTTTCAGGGAGGACTGGTTATGGAAGCTAATACACCATCCCTAAACTGTATGCGGGTCATGATAATGGCAGGCGGTACCGGTGGGCATGTGTTTCCAGCACTGGCCGTTGCTAAAAAACTTCAGCAGCAACAGATCAGTATTTCTTGGCTTGGAACACGCAAAGGGATTGAATCAGAACTTATTCCACAGCAGGGTATCGAGTTACATTATTTGAATGTCGAGGGTCTTCGTGGCCGTGGCTTATTAGCTCTATTAAGAGCGCCATTCAAATTAATTTTATCGATTATTCAAGCCTGCTCAGCGCTAACTCAATTTAACCCCTCCGTAGTATTAGGTATGGGCGGTTTTGTTTCTGGCCCTGGTGCTATAGCGGCTAAATTGAAAGGAATCCCACTGGTTATTCATGAGCAAAATTCAGTGGCTGGAACAACCAATAGACTTTCAGCAAAACTAGCTACACGTGTAATGCAGGGATTTCCTAATACCTTTAATCAAGCTGAGCATTGTGGCAATCCAGTTCGAGCTGAGATTGAAGCTATAAAGCCACCTTTAGAACGTCTAGCGAACCGAAAGGGCGCGATGAAACTTCTTGTTCTAGGGGGTAGTCGAGGTGCTTTAGCCATTAATAAGCTAATTCCAGAGGCGCTAGCAAAAATAGACCCGCAAAAAAGACCTGTGGTTTTACATCAAGTTGGGGATAAACATTTACAAACAACCCAAGAATTTTACCAAGCCCAGAGTCTTGATGTTGAATCCAACGCTATTCAAATTGTGTCCTTTATTGACAGTATGCAAGAAGCTTATGACTGGGCTGACTTTGTAATTTGTCGTTCAGGTGCACTAACAGTTGCCGAATTAACCGCTGTAGGTCTAGGTGCACTTCTTGTGCCCTTTCCTTATGCCATTGATGACCATCAAACCACAAATGCTGAGTGGTTAGTTAATGGTCAAGCAGCACTAATGATTCAACAGCGGGATATAACACCCCAGGGCTTAGCGGATCAGATAATGAGCTTAGCCAATAACCCCGAGCAACGTTTAAGTATGGCAAACCATGCGCGATCACTGGCAAAAAATGGTGCAGCTGAGCGAGTTGCCAAGGTCTGTATGGAGGTTGCTAATGTCTAATAGTTTAAACTTTCAGCCACCAGAAATGCGCCGAATTAGCCGTATTCATTTTGTTGGTATAGGCGGCAGTGGTATGAGTGGAATAGCAGAGGTTCTTTTGAACCAAGGCTATCAAATATCCGGATCAGATATCAATCTTGGGCCTACTGTTAAACGGTTAAAAGCCAGTGGTATGCAGATTTTTAAAGGACATGCCAAAACTAATGTCGAAGGGGCCGATGTTGTTGTTAAATCTTCAGCGGTGACATTAGATAACCCCGAAATAGTTGCTGCTTATGAGTTAGGCATTCCTGTAGTAAGGCGGGCTGAGATGCTTGCCGAATTAATGCGTTATCGTCATGGGGTTGCTGTTGCTGGAACTCATGGTAAGACAACAACTACCAGCTTAATCGCGGCAATTTTTGCCGAGGCAAAACGCGATCCCACATTTATTGTTGGCGGTCGAGTCAATAGTATTGGAACCAATGCCAAGTTAGGTGCCAGTCGCTATATTATTGCCGAAGCAGACGAGAGTGATGCCTCATTCTTGCATCTTCAGCCCATGGTCTCTGTGGTTACAAATATAGAGCCGGATCATATGGAAACCTATGGCTTTGATTTTGAAAAACTAAAAACCACTTATATTGAATTTTTACATAATCTACCGTTTTATGGTTTGGCCGTTGTCTGTATTGATGACCCAGTGATACGCGAGTTAATTAAAAGTATAGGTCGACCCACACTAACCTATGGGTTTAGTGAGGATGCAAACTACCGTATTTCTGAGTTTTCCATGATAGAGGGTCGCGGTCAGTTTGTAATTGATCGCCCAGATAACCAAACAGCTCTAAGTGTGAGTTTAAATATTCCGGGTCGCCACAATGCTCTCAATGCCGCCGCCGCAATTGCAGTAGCAACTGATGAAGGCATATCAGATACAGCAATTATTGCAGGTTTAGAGAAATTCTGTGGTGTAGGGCGTAGATTTGAAACAATTGGCCAATACTCAGTTGAAAACACCAAAGCTGGAACAGCCACGCTAGTAGATGACTACGGGCATCATCCCACAGAATTAAAAGCAACCATAGATGCTGTAAGAGATGGATGGCCAGAAAAGCGTCTGGTTATGGTATTTCAACCCCATCGCTATAGTCGTACTCGAGATATGTACGAAGATTTTGTTCAGATTCTCTCTGAGGTTGACCTCTTAATTATGCTTGATGTCTATGCTGCAGGAGAAGACCCTATAGTGGGTGCCGGCAGTAAAAACCTTTGCAATAGTATTCGCCAGCGCGGTGCTATAGATCCTATCTATGTAGAAAATATGGAAGAAATTCCAAATCTTGTGGCAGGTTTAGTGCAGGCAGATGACATAGTCCTCACTCAAGGTGCAGGTAGTGTGTCAAAACTGGTAGCTATGTTAAAAGAAAGTCAGCTAAAGCCAGTAAAGGAGTGCAAATAATGACGTCTAAAGGCACTCATTTTGGCAAAGTAGGCGTGCTTTATGGTGGTCATTCATCAGAGCGTGAAATATCCCTATTAACTGGTACTGCAATTGTACAAGCTCTACAGAATAAGGGTGTTGATGCCGTTGCTATCGATATTAAAGACCATCCGATTGAATCGATTTGTGCGGCTAATCTGGATCGAGCATTTATCGCATTACATGGTCCCGGTGGTGAAGACGGAACCCTTCAAGGTGCCCTTGAATATCTTGGTATACCCTACACCGGAAGCGGTGTAATGGCGTCAGCTTTGGCGATGGATAAGTTGCGTTGCAAACAGATATGGAAAGGTATTGGCTTACCCACCACGGATTTTGCTTCATTAGATCAAAATACAGATTGGCAGCAAACCATTGATAGGCTCGGTGGCTGTTTAGTGATTAAGCCAGCCTGTGAAGGCTCAAGTGTTGGAATGAGTATTGCCGAATCTCCAGAGCAGTTAAAGCAAGCATGGCAATTAGCGTCTAAATATGACGCCAAAGTAATAGCAGAACCTCGCCTAATGGGTGAAGAATACACAGTTGCCATACTCGGTGAGCAAGCGTTGCCCTCAATAAGAATTAAAGCCAATGCCACATTCTATGACTACGAAGCAAAGTATCTTTCAGATAAAACTGACTATTTTTGTCCATCAGGCTTAGATGCACAGAGAGAAAATGAGTTAGCTCAGTTGTGTATTAATGCTTATAAAAGTATTGATGGTAAAGGATGGGGTCGAGTGGATGTTATGACCGATCTCAATGGTACATTTTTTGTGCTAGAAGTTAATACAGTGCCGGGAATGACCAGCCATAGTCTGGTACCTATGGCCGGAAAAGCAGCGGGAATGGATTTTGAAGCATTGGTTTTAGCGATCTTAGAGGAATCTATCTAATGACTCGTTCAGAACAGCAAGTTAGCTCAAAAACTAAAGAAGACGACCGAAGTGTTGTCGATAAGCTAATGGATAACATGAGCAAAATAATTACACTGCTTTTGTTCTTTAGTATTGCCTATGGTGCCAATCTAGCCATTCAACATTTAGATAAGCCCATCACTAAAGTGAGCATTGAGGGTGAATTCAAATATTTAGATCACCAGCAACTGGTTGCATTGGTCAATAGCCAAATGAATGGTGGATTTATCACAATTGATCTCAAAGCACTGCAAAATGTTCTCCACCAGCATCCATGGGTTGCAGAGGTAAGTGTTCAGCGACAATGGCCCAGCTATATGCGAATTAATGTAGTCGAAGAAGTGCCTATTGCCCGTTGGGGTGACGACGCATTTCTAAACAGATTAGGCGACAAATTAATTATTAAAGATAACAGTCAATTAGCTAAATTACCGCTGATGACAGCAGAGTTTGGAAGTTCATCAGAAGTGATGAAGCAGTATCAACGACTAACAGACCTATTACTTCCAACCGGATTAAAACTATCAAAATTAACACTTGATCGCCTTGGCGCTTGGCAAGTGGAAACCAGTAATGGGATTCAGCTCATTCTAGGTCGCAACAAGGTAGGCGAGAAAATAAGACGCCTAGTGTTGGTTTGGGAAACTGATCTCAATCAGCAAGCAAGCAAGATCAAAATGATAGACCTTCGTTATCCAAATGGCCTAGCGGTATCTTGGAAGAGTACAAGAAAAGTTGCGATAAAAAGATTAGATGAAACATCAGATGAATTGAGGAAAGTGACTATTATCCGCGGATGATAGAGAACTGTAGAGGAAAAAATGGCAAATACAAATGAACAAAATATGATCGTTGCGCTTGATATAGGTACCTCCAAGGTGGTTGCCATAGTAGGTGCCATTAATGCCAGTGGTGAGCTAGAAATCATTGGCACTGGTATGCATGCATCAGGTGGCTTAAAGAAAGGTGTGGTGGTCAATATAGAAGCCACAGTAAATTCTATAGAGCGAGCAATCGAAGAAGCTGAATTAATGTCTGGTTGTTCAATTCACTCAGTCTATGCAGGTATTGCCGGAAGTCATATTCGCAGCTTGAACTCCCACGGTATCGTTGCAATTAGTGACCGCGAAGTACAACCAGTAGATATTGATCGGGTGATTGATGCGGCTAGAGCGGTGGCCATTCCAGCTGATCAAGAAATACTGCATGTATTACCTCAGGAATACATTATTGATGATCAAGAGGGTGTGCATAAACCTATTGGTATGTCAGGTGTTCGTCTAGAAGCCAAAGTACATCTTGTGACCTGCGCCGCCAATGCATCGCAGAACATTAAAAAGTGTATACGACGGTGTGGTTTAGAGGTCGATAACATTGCATTAGAACAGCTAGCCTCAAGCTATGCAGTTCTAACAGAAGATGAAAAGCAACTAGGTGTAGCACTGGTCGATATAGGCGGAGGAACCTCAGATATTGCCATATTTACAGAGGGTGCCATTCGTCACACAGGGGTTATTCCAATCGCCGGCGATCAGGTCACCAATGACATCGCTATGGCATTGCGCACTCCTACAGCTCAGGCCGAAGAATTAAAAATAAAATATGCCTGTGCGTTGGCTAAATTGGCGCGTCCAGAGGAGACCGTCAAAGTGCCAAGTGTGGGTGATCGGGATGCCAGAGACATGTCACGCCAACTTCTAGCAGAAGTGGTAGAGCCACGGTATGACGAGTTATTTACTCTGGTTCAAGCGGAACTAAGACGCAGTGGATTTGAAGAGTTAATCGCTGCAGGCATAGTACTTACAGGAGGCACCTCAAAAATGGAAGGTGTCTGTGAATTAGCCGAAGAAATATTTCATATGCCGGTTCGAATTGGTACGCCGACCGGTGTGAAAGGTTTAAAAGAAATTGTTAACAACCCAATTTATTCAACAGGGGTTGGGCTCTTGCAATTTGGTGTGCAAGAGCAGGCAAGGCAGGGTTTTAAAGAAGCAGTAAGTCAGGATAGTAATAGCATACTGGATACCATTAAAAATTTTTTCCAGGCGGGAGTATAGGCACAAAACCAATGGTTTTGATGTAATTTTTTGAGGCGCATAATAAGGGGAAACCTATGTTTGAACTAGTAGATAGCATTCCAAAGAATGCAGAAATAAAAGTAATAGGAATAGGCGGCGGCGGGTGTAACGCGGTTCGTCATATGATGTCGAGCAATATAGATGGTGTAGATTTTATTTGCGCTAATACCGATGCTCAGTCACTAAATGACATGTCCAATGCAACAATTTTGCAGTTAGGTGGAGGCCTAACAAAAGGATTGGGAGCGGGCGCTAATCCTGAAGTAGGTCGGCAAGCTGCAATTGAAGATAAAGACAGACTTGCGCAAGCCCTAGATGGTGCTGATATGGTCTTCATTACCGCGGGTATGGGTGGTGGAACCGGTACTGGCGGAGCCCCTGTTGTGGCAGAAGTTGCCAAACAAATGGGTATTCTAACAGTAGGTGTAGTGACCCGTCCCTTTGGTTTTGAAGGGCGCAAGCGTATGGAACTTGCCAATCAGGGCATAGCCCAGTTAAAAGAGCGCGTAGATTCGTTAATAATCGTACCCAATGAAAAGCTACTGCAAGTATTGGGTAAAGATATGACAGTTCTCAATGCGTTTAAACAAGCAAATGATGTCCTATTTGGCGCAGTTCAGGGTATCACTGATCTTATTTTATTAGACGGTCTAATCAATGTGGATTTTGCTGACGTGCGAACTGTTATGTCAGAAATGGGAATGGCCATGATGGGCACAGGTGAAGCCAGTGGTGAAGATCGTGCAATTGTCGCTGCAGAAGCGGCCGTTAGATGCCCGCTACTAGAAGATATTAATCTTCATGGTGCCAAAGGCATCTTGGTTAATATCACCAGTGGCTTTGATCAAACGTTGGGTGAATTTGAAGAAGTTGGTAATACCGTTCGCGAATTCGCTGATGAAGATGCCACTATTATTGTCGGTAGTGTGTTTGATCCAAGCTTAGAAGGTCAATTGCGAGTTACGGTTGTTGCAACAGGCCTTCGTTCACCGGCAGAACAGTCAGGACCGAGAGCAGTGATTGTTGATAATCAGCCCCCACGCAAAGTCGGTGGGGATATAGATTATGGTCAGTTAGATCGTCCAACAATTAATCGCAATAGAAGAACAGCAACTATGCATGGTGGCAATGAAGCAACTGCCAGTCAATTAGATGCTCAGTTGAATTCCGAAACGGACTATTTAGATGTACCAACATTCTTGCGCAAGCAAGCAGACTAATACCGCTACCAACCTCCTGCCACCGCGCCTCGGATTATATCCTTGGTGGTAGGAGGGCTTGTCTGCTAGAATAGCCAGCTGAAGATAGCGAGCTGTGCTACCTATGGTTAAGCAAAGAACCTTAAAAAATTCCATACAAGCCACGGGTGTGGGTCTCCATACCGGTGAAAAAGTGTATATGACACTTCATCCATCAGCACCAGATACTGGTGTTGTATTTCGCCGTACCGACCTCGATCCAGTTGTAGAAATTCCAGCCAAGGCAAAAAATGTCGGTGATACAACCCTATCAACTACCTTAGTTAAAGATGGCGCACGCGTTTCAACCGTAGAACATTTAATGTCCGCACTTGCAGGAATGGGAATCGATAACCTGATTGTCGATGTTTCAGCTCCAGAAATTCCAATTATGGATGGCAGTGCTGCGCCTTTTGTATTTTTATTGCAATCGGCGGGAATTCAAGAGCAAGATGCACCCAAAAAATTTGTTCGAATTAAGCGTCCTGTGACTGTTAAGCAAGATGGAAAAGAAGCGACATTTAAGCCATTTGATGGATTTAAGATAAACTTCGCTATAGACTTTGATCACCCAGTATTTGAGAGCCAGACTCTGAATGCAAGTATTGATTTTTCTAGTACCTCTTTCGTTAAAGAGGTCAGTAGAGCCAGAACTTTTGGCTTTATGCATGAATTTGAATATCTAAGAGCAAAAGGTCTCGCCAGAGGTGGTAGTTTAAATAATGCTATCGTGGTTGATGAATCACAGATTGTGAATGAAGATGGCCTGCGTTTTGAAGACGAATTTGTAAAACATAAGATTCTCGATGCAATTGGTGACTTATATCTAATGGGTAATAGCATAATTGGCGAGTTTGATGCGCATAAATCAGGTCATGGCCTCAATAACGCATCACTGCTTGCGTTGATAGCCGAAGAAGACGCATGGGAAATGGTAACCTTCGTTAATAACGCAGACGAAGCCCCAATATCCTATAATAGTTAACATGGATGTTTGAAAAATATTACTTAGCTCGGTGAGGCAACTACTTTCAGTGAAACTTATTCTTATCAGTAAACGTTCAGACAAGGTCAGGACATTCAGCTTAAATAGCTGGGTGCGGGTCCTACTGTCTGTAGCATTGCTGGGTATTCCTGTAGCTGCCGGAGTACTTTTAGGGTTAAAGCTTGCCGATGGTCGCTGGCAGTTACTGTTTGAAGATCATATTGCAGATATGCAAAATGAATTAATCCTAAGCCGACAAGAATTATTCGAGGATCGTCAACGAGTTTCACAAACACTATCTCTAATGACCGCTAAATTAGCTCAGATGAAAGCCAGCGTTGTGCGGTTGGATGCGCTTGGAGAACAGTTAACAGAACTTTCTGGGATCGAAGGTGGTGAGTTTGATTTTTCCAGTATGCCTGGACTTGGTGGGCCAATTAACCTAGACCAACAAGTTTATCGCGGCGCCAATACAATGCAATTTGATCTGAATGCAATGATGTCAGATATCTACAAATCGCTGTCTAAGCGGGAAGTACAGCTAAAACTTTTGCGTTCAAGCCTTGCCGACAAAAATTTAATCAAAGACCGCAGAATCGCTGGCCGGCCTATTGCAAAAGGCTGGATGTCATCGCCCTATGGTATGCGTACCGATCCATTTAGTGGAGATCAGCGATGGCATGGTGGTGTAGATTTTGCCGGTAGATATGGATCTGATGTGATCTCAGTAGCCTCAGGTGTAATCACCTGGGTTGGTGAAAAAAGTGGTTATGGAAAAATGGTCGAGGTAAATCATAGCGATGGTTACGTCACTAGATATGCACATAATCACGAAAATATTGCCAAATTAGGTACTGTGGTCAATAAAGGTGACGTTATTGCAAAGATGGGTACCTCCGGTCGTTCTACCGGCCCCCATGTTCACTTCGAAGTCTTCAAAAATGGTCGAGTCGTCGATCCAGCTTCCTATATTCGTCGAACCAGTCGCTAATCCCCTAAACTACAGATAATATAGCGTAGTATACAAATAACTGTGTGCTGCATGTTTTGGTATGTTTAGGTGAAAAATTAATGTTAAGTAAGTTAGCTAAAAGCATCTTCGGAAGTAGTAATGATCGTGAACTTCGCAAGATGCAAAAAACTGTCGATCGAATTAATCAAATAGAGCCTGAATTACAGGATCTAACCTCGGAGCAGTTAAAAAGTAAAACCACCGAATTCAAACAGCGTATCAATTTAGGTGAAAGCCTGGATGATATTCTTCCCGAAGCCTTTGCAACCGTTAGAGAAACAGCAAAGCGTGTCCTAGAGATGCGCCATTTTGATGTGCAAATGATCGGTGGAATAGTCCTTCACCAAGGTAAAATTACCGAAATGCGCACCGGTGAGGGTAAAACCCTTGTAGCAACATTGGCAGCCTATTTAAATGCCCTCAGTGGTGGCAGCGTTCATGTTATTACCGTCAATGATTATCTAGCAAAGCGAGATGCTGAATGGATGGCGCCGCTCTTCAAAGCGCTGGGAATGTCTGTTGGAATTATTCAGTCTTTTCAAGGGCCTGATATGCCTAGCTCTTTCGCTATTGAAATCAACGATCAAAGTAGCCAAGCTAGCCCCTGTAGCAGAAAAGATGCCTATGCTGCCGATATTATTTATGGCACCAATAATGAGTTTGGTTTTGATTATCTGCGCGACAATATGGTTTTATCCATGGCAGATAAGTCCCAGCGGGATTTATCCTTTGCGATTATTGATGAAGTCGACTCAATTTTAATCGATGAAGCTAGAACCCCATTAGTCATTTCAGGCGCAGCACAGGACAGCTCAGAACTTTACAAGGCCATGAATAAGTTGGTTTTAAAGCTAGAGCCACAAGAGCAACTAGAGGGTGAAGAACAAGAGTCTGAACCTCAAGGTGACTTTATCCTTGATGAAAAAACTCGCGGTGTTGAGTTGACCGAGGGAGGCCATCAAAAGATTGAACAAATTCTAATTAAAGCAGACCTTCTCCCCAAGGACGAAAACCTGTATCAAGCAACCAATCTAGGGTTATTACATCATGTTCATTCAGCTTTGCGAGCGCAGCATCTATTTCAAAATGATGTTGAGTACATTGTGCAAAATGGCGAAGCTGTATTGGTTGATGAGCATACCGGTCGAACTATGCATGGCAGGAGATTATCAGAAGGTCTTCACCAAGCAATCGAGGCTAAAGAAGGATTAAATATTCAGCAAGAGAGTCAAACTCTCGCCTCGACAACTTTCCAGAATTACTTTCGTCTTTACCAAAAACTATCGGGTATGACTGGAACAGCTGATACTGAAGCTTATGAATTCCAACAAATATATGGCCTGCAAGTAACGGTTATACCCACTAATGTTGAAGTAAAGCGAATAGATCATAATGATTTGATATTTATCTCTCAGCAGGAAAAGTTTGAAGCAGTGATTGAGGATGTCAAAGAGCTAGTAGAAAAAGGCGCTCCAGTATTAGTGGGTACGGCATCCGTTGAAACCTCAGAAATACTTGCCAGCCTATTAAAACAAGCAAAAATTGAACACAGTGTACTGAATGCTAAACAGCACGAGCGCGAAGCAAATATTATTGTAAATGCGGGGCGCCCGGGTGCGGTCACTATCGCCACCAATATGGCGGGTCGTGGTACAGATATTGTTCTCGGCGGAAACCTTGAAGCAGAGCTAAAAGAGTTATCGCAGAACAATGCCAGCGAAAAGTCTATAGCCGCAGTTAAAGAAGATTGGCAAAAAAGACATGCCAAAGTTATTGAGGCAGGAGGTTTGCATATTGTTGGAACAGAGCGCCATGAATCCCGCCGTATCGATAACCAATTACGCGGTCGATCGGGTCGTCAGGGTGACCCTGGTTGGTCAAGATTCTACCTATCCTTAGAAGACCCCTTAATGCGTTTATTTGCCTCAGATCGCGTCAAAAATATGATGCGCGCCATGGGTATGGAGCAGGGTGAATCCATAGAGCATCGGATGGTAACCAACGCCATAGTAAAAGCTCAGCGCAAAGTTGAGGGGCGCAACTTCGATATTCGAAAACATCTTTTAGAATATGATGATGTAGCCAATGATCAGCGACAAGTTGTCTATCAACAGCGCAATGATCTTCTTTCGGACGAGGATATCAGCGATATAATTACCAACGTGCGTGATGATGTTGTCAACAGTACCATCAGTGCCTTTATTCCACCGGAAAGTTTGGAAGAACAATGGGATGTCTCTGGCTTAGAGAAAGCATTGTCCGCGGAGTTTTCGGCAAAATTACCAGTACAACAATGGCTAGATGAAGATCAGCGATTTAATGAAGACCAGTTGCGCAAAAAAGTGGTTACTGAGGTTCAAACTGCGTACCAAGAGCGATATGCCCACGTTGGTAGTGCAATGCGTGAGATCGAACGTCAAATTATGTTGCAGCTACTCGATACACTGTGGAAAGATCATCTATCAAATATGGATCAATTACGTCAAGGTATAGGTTTAAGAGCCTATGCGCAAAAAAATCCTAAGCAAGAGTATAAGCGTGAATCCTATGATCTTTTTGAGCAATTGCTGGAAAATATCAAGCACGAGACCATTAAATATCTCAGTCATGTTGAAGTATCCTCCCGTGATGATGCAGAGCGTTTGGAAGAGCAGCGTAGACGGCAAGAAACTCAGCGCCAGTACAAGCATGCACAGGTTGCCGATATGGGTGATGGTGCAACAGATCAGCAGAATTCAACAGAACCCAGCAAACCCGTGATAAGATCGACACCCAAGGTAGGACGCAATAGCCCTTGCCCCTGTGGATCGGGGAAAAAATATAAACAATGTTGCGGTAAAATTTGACTATACTATTTTGATAGTATGATTCCAGCACGATTTAAAAGAGAAAATTAACGATGGCGACAGGTAGCGAAAAATTTCCAAACATGTATCCAGTTGAAGGGTTTCGACTAGGAACCGCCTGTGCCGGAATAAAAGTTACCGATCGCAAAGACCTCGTGCTTATGGAAATAGCTGGCGGCAGCACTGCTGCGGCTGTATTTACCCAAAATAAGTTCTGTGCAGCACCGGTTATTATTGCCAAGCAACATTTACAACAAGCGCAACCTAGTTATCTATTAATCAATACCGGCAATGCCAATGCTGGCACTGGAGATCAGGGTATTGCTGACAGCCTAAGTTGCTGTCAGGCAGTTGCTGATGCTACAGGCGTAAACCCTAATCAGGTTCTTCCTTTTTCTACGGGTGTTATTGGTGAGCCACTGCCGGCTAAGACTATCTGTGATGCTGTACCTAAGGCACTACAACAGCTTTCAGACAATGGTTGGAAAGATGCAGCAGAGGGTATTTTAACAACGGATACCCGCCCTAAAGGTGCTTCAGTTCAATGGGATATCAATGGGTCAACGGTCACTATAACTGGAATCTGTAAAGGGTCGGGAATGATCAAACCCAATATGGCAACCATGTTAGGTTATATCGCCACCGATGCCTCTATTGATGACGAGCTATTGCATGCCGCCCTTAGAAAAGCCAATGGCAAATCCTTTAATCGAATCACAGTGGATGGCGATACATCAACCAATGATGCAGTGGTATTAGTTGCTACTGGCACCAGTGGTGTTGAAATAGATGAATCCAATTTTGAGCTGTTTCTAGCTCAGCTCACCGATATTTGCGTTCAGCTAGCCCAATCCATAATTCGTGATGGTGAGGGTGCCAGTAAATTTATAACAGTGAATGCTGAGGGTGCGAATAATGTTCAAGAGGCACTATCAGTTGCCTATGCCGTTGCTGAATCGCCACTGGTAAAGACGGCATTGACCGCCTCTGATCCTAACTGGGGTAGAATTTTAGCCGCAGTGGGTCGAGCAGACGTGGCTGATTTAGATGTTTCAAAAATACAAATAAGTCTGAATTCAGTGTTGATTGCAGAAAATGGTGCTAGAGCAGTATCTTATTCTGAAGAGCAGGGTCAGCAAGCCATGCAAGCCGAAGATATTGAGATCACTATTCAGCTAAATCGTGGACAAGTTAATGAGACATTGTGGACTACCGATCTCAGTTACGAGTATGTTCGCATCAATGCCGAATACAGAACCTAAAAACGACTAATTTATGTCTAATGTTCCGGTCCATGTTGCAGTTGGTGTTATCTTTAATAACCAACAGCAGGATCAAATTCTTATCGCCAAAAGACCACAGCACCTGCATCAGGGAGGGCTGTGGGAATTCCCCGGCGGAAAGGTAAGTGAGAACGAGACAGTTGATCAGGCCCTAAAGCGCGAATTATTTGAAGAATTGGGTATTACAGTGACTCAAAGCCAACCAATGATGCAGGTTCAGCATAATTACCCAGATAAACAGGTCTTTTTAGATATTTTGACAGTGACTGAGTTTTCTGGGGACGCGCGAGGGGTCGAGGGCCAAGAGTGCCGGTGGGTTAGTTTACAACAGCTAGTCAGTCCACAGAGTGAGTATCAATTCCCCGAAGCTAACCAAGCCATACTAGCAAAATTAAAATCCTTGTAAGCTTATTCTTCTTCCCCAAGTTTTGAAGGATCTAAACAGGGCTCTCCAGCAATACTAAAACGTTCCGTAGCCCAATCCCCAAAATCAATCTGCTTGCATCTGTCCGTGCAAAATGGCCTAAAGGGAAATGCCTCTGTCCATTCAACTTTAGTATCACAGGTTGGACAGTTAACAATGGTTGGTTTGTTCATTACAAAATCCTAATATATATTTATTTTGATTTAGCTAAGCTTTCAAATTGACGATGCAGATCCAATACTCTTTTATCAACGCTTTCAATCCCAAGAGAATTATCAAAAATATACTCGGCCAATTCCATTTTTTGTTGGCGACTCATCTGCGTGTTAATAATAGCTTGAATCTGTTCGCTACTTGCACCATCTCTTCGTGCTGCTCGTTGAATTTGTAACTCCGGTGGAATATCTATCAACAGGGATGTATTTACTTTTTTATACTGCTCAGTTTCAAAAAGAAGAGGCGACTCTAAAATAATATAGGGACTTTTTGTGGTTTGGACTATCTGATGATCGATCCACTGACTAATTAATGGATGAAGTAGTTCCTCAAGCCAGTTTTTTTTATCCGCATTATTAAAAATAATTGTTCTTAAAGCTGAACGGTTAAGTTTTCCTTCAACGATAATAGGAATTTCACCTGCGATAGGCTGGAAGTAGGCCTCGATTTTATTGAGAGCCTCCGATTCAGGTTCTACAACCGCCCTTGAGGCTTGATCGGCATCAATAACCCTGACGCCTAGTTGCTTAAAAGCATCGGCAACTGTGCTTTTACCACTGCCAATACCGCCAGTTAGTCCCACAATATATTGTTTACTCATATTATGAATAATCCAGTGCGGTTAGAGTGACAGATAGCTAAACAGGTAGCTAAGTTGATCACTCCAATTCATAGCAAGCCAACCAGCCAGACAGAGATAGGGACCAAAAGCAAAGGGCCTGCGACGATCATGACCTAAAAATATAATTGCACAGAGGCCTATAATCGCCCCTAAGAATGAAGAGACCAAGATAACTGTTGGAACCATGTGCCAGCCAAGCCAAGCTCCAATAGCGGCGTTGAGTTTAAAATCGCCATAGCCCATACCCTCTTTGCCCGTAATCCATTTAAAAAGGTGCATAACAGACCAGAGCGACAAATAACCTAAGCTAGCGCCAATAATTGCCGAAGTAGGGTTAGTCCAGTGGCCAAATAAGCTCACAATCAAACCTAGCCAAACAAGGGGCAAGGTAACCTGATCCGGCAGAATTTGTTCGTGTATATCAATAACTGCCAGAGCGATCAAACTATAGGTAAAAATAAGGCTAAACAAAGCCTTTTCAGAAAGGCCATGGGCAATCAATATATAGGCAGTCAAAAATGCTGTAAGAAGTTCAATTATGGGGTACTGAACTGAAATTAGGCTGTTGCAATTACTACAGCGACCCCGCAAAAAACAGTAACTCAAAATAGGAATATTATGGATCGCTTTTAATTGAGTGCCACAATCAGGGCATTGTGATCTGGGTGTCGATAGTGATAGAGAGGGTTTATCATCTGACGCTATATCCAAGAATTGTTTTGCCTCATGTGTCCATTCCGCACGAAGTATTCGCGGAAGACGATAGATCACCACATTGAGGAAACTGCCAATAATGGCACCAAATAACAAACCTATCATGGCCAAAATTGTGGGTGAAAAATGTAAGTCAAAAATCATCAGTTATCCATTTTGTCTTCTATTTATTCAAATTGAAAAGCTAAGTGTTATATTAGACTATATGCCCCAGTTGAAAAACAGGTAAATACATAGCTACTAACAAACCCCCAACAAGCAATCCCAAGGTAATCATCATAACAGGCTCGATCAGTGGAATTATAGTATCTAATACAAGCTCAATGTCTCGCTCATAAATCTGGCCGGCCTTTTCTAGTATTGGTGCTAGTGATCCAGATTCTTCCCCGACGTCAACCATCTGTTGCAATGTTATTGGAAAGATAGATTGTTTACTCAAAGCTCTATGTAAGGATAATCCCTTAATAATATCATCTCTAATGCAATCAATGGCTTCTTTATAATAGAGGTTGTCCATGGCGGACGCCGACGATTTCAATGCATCAATAATAGGTAATCCAGCGCTAATAGTAGTGGCTAGTGTTTGGGTAAATCTTCCTAACATTACTTTTTTTACTAAATTTCCAGTTAAAGGAAATGAGAGGATGATTTTGTGGGCAAATCGCATGGCAAATAAGGAATTTTTTATCATTAAATGGATAATGATATAGCAACTTATTAAGCCGCCTAAAACATAGGGCCAAACATGACTAAAAGTATCAGAAACGCTAATAATAAGCTGGGTGAAAAAGGGTAGTTCAGCGCTAAAGTCCTCATAGACTTGGGCAAAATTCGGAATGACTTTAGTTAGCATTACCGAAGCAACTAAAACAGAAATGATTAAAACAATCACTGGGTAAGTAAGCGCTTTTTTTACTCGCTTTTTGAGATATTCATTTTTTTCTTGGTAGTTAGCTAGGCGTTCTAAGCTTAAGGTTAAAGTGCCTGATATTTCACCGACACTAATCATATTACAAAAAATATCATTGAATTGGCGAGGATGATTTCTCAGTGATTTAGCAAGGCTATCACCTAAATAAATATCATTATTAATATCACGGATAATTTGTTTAAAACTTGTTTTCTTCGCGCTATTGGCAATAATATCAAAGCTTCTTCTAATTGGAATTCCAGCTTTCAATAAAATAGCGAGCTGTCGGGTAAATTGAGTAATATCAGACGGTTTTATGGATTGATTATGGCTAAAGGGTGCGTTCCAACTTTTTTTTAAAGACTGGATTTTGATACCTTTCTTTCTAAGTTTATGTTTTGCCCATTCACTATTTTCCGCTCTGACTCGACCCTCTATAAATTGACCATGACTGTTTTTGCCGCAATATAAAAATACGCTATTGCCAGTTAAAGGCATGGAATAACTCCTTGTCAGCAATTTTGCTGCGTTTTAATCCTTAGTTTTTAAACTTTATGAAATTTAGGTCACTTTTTCAGTGAACTGGTTCACAAAACCGCAACAATAAAAAAATAAACAAAAAAAGTTGATCTAGACTTGAATAGGTTAGATTAAAAAAGTGAATGACATATTAGCAATGGAATAGCGCGAGGAGAGTATGGATAAAGTATTTAAAAAAGGATTTTCTTTGGTTGAGTTAATGGTAGTAATAGGGATTATAAGCTTACTAGCTTTAGTTGCCTTGCCCAGTTACAGAAATTTTATTTTAAGGGCAGAATTTATTGAAACTAAGATGGCAGTGGGTGCGGTTAAGGCTAGTTTTGAAGTTTGTGTGCAGATGCTTGGGATTACCAATGTAATAAGTTGTCAGCATAATAGACATGGAATTCCAGCGATTAAAAATCCAGCTAAAGGCGTAGTGGGTGTGAAATTAACCAGCGATATTTTTGAGGCACAGACGCCTAAAATTGTACAAGAAGGTGATTTGGTAAAGATTATTGCGACAGCACCCACCGATTCAGACAATGCTCAACAAACTTACACCCTTACCGCAACTTTAAAAAATGGAGGCAGGGTCGAATGGAATGACGGAGTATGTTCTAGACCAGAAATTTGTTAGTAAAGTGACTGTTTAGCTTGAGTTACAGTGAAAGGCGCATCGATAGATCAACAGCTTGTATATGTTTTGTCAGACTGCCCGAAGAAATAAAATCGATTGGCATATCAAGGTACTGAGATAAGCTTTGCTCAGTCACATTACCAGAGACTTCTATTTTGGTATTACCCAGATCAATAGCTTTAATTTGTATTATTTGTTCACGGGTGAAGTTATCTAGCATTACACGATCAGCACCTGCCGACACTGCCTGCTTTAATTCATCAAGAGATTCAACCTCTACCTCGATTTCTTTATCAGGTGACATTTGTTTAGCTTTATTCACAGCGTTAGCAATGCCACCGCAGGCGATAATATGATTTTCCTTAATTAAAAAAGCATCATAAAGACCAATACGATGATTACTGCAGCCGCCAATATCTATGGCATATTTTTGCGCCAAACGCAGACCGGGGATAGTTTTTCTGGTATCGAGAATACGTATCTGAGAATTTGTCGCTAGCTGCGCATAGTGTCTTGCGGTGGTTGCAGTACCTGATAATGTTTGCAGAAAATTCAGCGCGCAGCGTTCACCGCTTAGTAAAACCCGGGCATTGCCAGAAATTGAAAACAACGTTTGATTTTCCGACACCCAGTCACCTTCTGAGATATGCCAATCGATAACAATGGCTGGATCTAATTGAAAAAATACCTCATCAACCCATGGACGACCACAAATTAGGGCTTTTTCTCTGGAAATAACCGTGCCAGTAGCCAATTGATTGGCATCGATTAACTGTGCACTAATATCGCCAGAGCCAATATCCTCAGCTAGTGCGCGTGCGACACATTTTGGAATATCTTCAGCGACACATTTTGATAGAAAGCTCATCGAAACAACATAACCTTGTTAATAGATATATATTTAGGAGTGCAAGTATAGCATTTTGACCTAACAAATTGCCTCGTATTGAGTCGACTAAATAGTTAGTATAGTGAACCATTGATTACTGGGTCTAAAAGCTAAATTTCGTGTATAAATTATGGGTATAACAAAGGGTTGGCTAAACACAGCAAAAAAACTTGAATCGCCTAATGTAGATCTAAGGCCTGATGCTAATGATATTAGTCTTTTGGTTATACATAATATCAGCTTGCCACCAGCGCAGTTCGGTGGCTCCTATATCGAGCAATTATTCTCAAATAATCTAAACCCTGATGATCATCCCTATTTTAGGGGCATACATAAGTTGCAAGTCTCCTCCCATTTGTTAATCGATCGTCAGGGCAATGTCACTCAGTTTGTCCCCTTTGATCAGCGCGCGTGGCATGCTGGTGTATCCGAGTTTGAAGGGCGCCAGCGCTGCAATGATTTTTCAATTGGTATTGAGTTAGAGGGGACTGACGATATTGCCTACAACGACATCCAATATTCAGTACTTGCACAAATAAGTCAGCAAATTATGACTCAGTATCCAGCTATTAGTATGGATAGAATAGTTGGGCACAGCGATATTGCGCCAGAGCGTAAAACTGATCCGGGACAAGCCTTTGATTGGCAAAGATATAAGCAGTTACTTAATTGTTAATTAGATTGTTCGGCGCCTAACAGACGATTAACCCAAGCGATCAAAAATAGCACCGGTATGCCCATCAAAGCGGTAATTAAAAAGAACGACTCATAACCAATGCCCTCTACTATAGAACCCGAATAACCCCCTAAAATCTTAGGGAAAAGGGTCATTATTGAGGTAAAGATTGCATACTGCATGGCGGTAAATGAAATATTGGTTAAGCTGGATAAAAAAGCAACAAAGGCAGCGCTAGCCAAGCCAGCAGACAGGTTATCTGCAGCTATTACCCAATACAATAGGGCAATATCCTGACCGGATTTTGCTAGTAAGATAAATAAAATATTGGTCAATGCAGATAAAACTGCGCCCACAAATAAAATGCGTATTACACCATAGCGTAATGCCAAAATTCCGCCGACAAAGCCGCCCACTATAGACATACCAAGACCAAAGCTTTTCACCACAGTGGCGATGGTATTTTTACTAAAGCCCATATCTTGATAGAAAACATTAGAAATCACTCCCAGAACTATATCTGAAACTCGATAAAGACCAATAAGCGCTAGTAGAGTCAATGCCACAGAAAGTCCATAGCGATCAAAGAAATCTTTAACCGGTTCTATGTAAGCTTGATGAGCATGGCTTTTTTCAACCAAACCCATATTGATGAGTAACTTTGCAATTAAGGCGGCTACAACTAGGGCCAATAAAAGTCGAGATAATTCAACAAGGGTGGCAGCTAAATAACCATTGGATAATAGCTGGGTCAGATGTTGTTTTAAAAGTTCAGCTAATTCAGAACTTGCGAGGTAGCAACCAATAAATCCAACTACTGCAGCAGTAAATAACAGAAAAAACCTTAAACCATTGTTGGTTGAAGATTCATGACCGCCTCTTTTATGTATATCGGGCTCAGAAATACACAACGTGGTTATAACGCCTATTAACATAGCCAGTGCCATAAAAAGATAGGTCGATTGCCAAGCCTGATAGTTGTATTGATTACTTGTAGAGCCTAAAAAGCTGGCTAAATATAGAGCGCCGGCGCCGGCAATGAGCATGCCTATTCTATATCCAGCTATATAGCCAGAGGACATTAAGGCCTGAAATTCCTGTCCCGCAGACTCTATTCGATAGGCATCAATCACAATATCTTGGGTGGCCGCAGAAAACCCTAACAGAACCGCGGCTAAAGCCATTATAGTTAACTGGTCTGTTGCGGGATCAACAAAAGCCATCAGGCTAATAGATAGCATAATCATTAATTGTGACAGCAATAGCCAGGCACGCCGCCGTCCTAGTTGTTTTGTTAAAAGTGGTAACCTAAGGCTATTGACTAAGGGCGCCCAGACAAATTTAAAAGAATAGCCCAATGCTGCCCAACTAAAATAAGTCACAGCAGAACGATCAACCCCCGCTTCTCGCAACCATAGGCTTAGGGATGAAAAAATAAGTAAAAGGGGAATGCCAGCGGATATGCCCAAAAACAACATGCTAATTACTCTGGAATCAGCGATTGCAGAAATACTATTCGTCCAGCTGGCTTTGGTCGAATTATTGTTTATAGTCATCGTTTATACTCGTTTAAATCTGGTACAACTTTACACTAGCTAAAAAGAGATAACATTGAAAAAGCTTAAACTAACCCAATATACTATTTAAGTCAGTAATTCTAAGTGAAAATTTGGTAAAAATTATGCGTTTTGCACTTCTACTATTTATTGTGATGCCCATCATTGAAATGTGGCTGCTAATTACTGTTGGCGGCCATATCGGTGCGCTGAATACTATCTTTTTAGTGATGCTAACGGCATTGCTAGGTGTAGGTCTTTTAAAACGGCAGGGCTTCTCAACCCTTTGGCGAGGACAGGAAAAGCTGCAACAGGGGCAGGTGCCGACACAGGAAATAATAGAGGGTATTGTATTAGCTGTTTCAGGTGCGCTGCTATTAACGCCAGGTTTTGTCACTGACGTTCTTGGGTTCTTGGGTCTTTTGCCGCTTACGCGAATCCTAGCGGTTAAAGCTGTTATCAGAAAATTTACTTTGGTTAATGCGTCATCAGCTCATTTTTCTCAGCAGTTTAGTTCTAAGACTGAAAATACAGGCGATACCATTGATGGTGAATCATGGGAATCCGAAGAAAGTTTAAAAGAACCTAAATAGATAATTTTTTTCATTTCGCCCTTGAAAAGGCTTTACAGTGCCACCATATAAACGCCAAGAGCGGAATTTAATATGCCGTAACCCGAGGCTAAAATTTTTTAGATAGATAATTGGAGATAATAAGTATGAAAATTCGCCCATTACATGATCGAGTGATCGTGCGTCGCGAGGAAGAGGAGCAGAAAACAGCCGGTGGAATTCTTTTGCCTGGTTCAGCCCAAGAAAAGCCAAATCGCGGAGAAGTAGTTGCTGTTGGCAGCGGTCGTGTTCTCGACAACGGTGATACTCGTGAAGTCGATGTCAAAGTTGGCGACGTTGTGGTATTCGGCCAGTACGCCGGCAATGACACAATTGATGTCGAGGGTGAGGAGCTAATTATCCTCAGCGAGAGTGATATTAAAGCGGTAGTTGAAGGCTAATTTATTTGAATTTTTGTAACTGATTTTGCAAGGAAAAGAATCATGGCAGCTAAAGATGTAAAGTTCGGCGACAGCGCTCGTCAAGGAATGCTAGAGGGTGTAAATATTCTAGCTAATGCAGTTAAGGTAACGCTTGGACCCAAGGGTCGCAATGTTGTATTGGATAAATCATTTGGCG
>JAQWIR010000019.1 GCA_029248755.1 Porticoccaceae bacterium | reverse complement strand
ATCTGTGGGGACAGTTAATTTCTCATTTTTTCAAATCATTGAAACTCTCTTGCTTTCAATGGGTGGCCGTTCTGAGCCATCGCAAATTCAATGTAGTATTATGGAAATTCGCTTACCACGGCTTATTTTAGCGCTGTTGGTGGGTGCTGTTCTGGCGATTTTGGGCGCTGTTATGCAGGGCTTATTTCGTAACCCATTGGCTGACCCGTCTCTTATTGGCGTATCGGGCGGTGCTTCAGTGGGTGCTAGTATTGTGATTGTTACTGCGGGTGGGGCGATGCTTTCACCCTTAGCGGGGCTGTCAATGGTTGCCTTGGGTGCGTTTATTGGCGGGGTTATTACTACACTGCTGGTTTATCGGGTGGCAACTTCTAGTTTGGGCACCTCTGTGACTACCATGTTATTGGCGGGCATTGCCATTGGTGCTATTGCCGGCGCTTTTAATAGCCTGTTAAGTTATTTTTCTGACAATCAAATGTTGCGCCAAATTAGCGTTTGGCAGATGGGTAACCTTGGCGGAGCTAACTGGCAAAAAGCCAGCCTTATGGCGGCAGTGTCGTTAATTATTTTTTCGCTTTTACCCAGTCATGCAAAATCATTGAATGCATTTTTGCTGGGTGAATCTGAGGCGCGTCATTTGGGTATTGATGTGCAGCGCATAAAGCGTCAGTTAATTTTCTTAACCGCATTGGGTGTTGGGGTTAGTGTAGCCCTTGCGGGGTTAATTGGTTTCGTTGGCTTGGTGATTCCCCATATGGTGAGATTGTTGATTGGCCCTGACCACCGTGCCCTATTGCCTGCATCTGCTTTGGCGGGGGCTAGTTTATTATTGATAGCTGATAGCATTGCGCGAGTGGTGGTATTGCCCGCAGAACTGCCTACGGGCATTTTGACCGCGTTACTAGGTGCGCCATTTTTTGTGGTGCTATTGCTTAAGCAACGAGGGGAGGTTTAGCTATGTCGATTGTCGCTAATGATCTTTCTTTGCACCTTTCGGGTTTTGACTTGCTGCGTAATATTGATCTTACAATTAAGGCGGGCAAGGTCAATGTTTTAGTGGGCCCCAATGGCGCAGGTAAGTCGAGCTTGTTGCGTGTGTTAACCGGTGAAATCAAACCCTCTAAGGGCGATGTGCTGATTAACGATCAACCATTAAATGTTTGGTCGATGCAGGATAGAGCCAATTTATTGGCGGTATTGCCCCAACACAGCGAGCTTAATTTTCCATTTACTGCCGCCGAAGTGGTTGGGCTAGGGCGCATTCCTCACAAAACAGGCTTTGCTAAAGATCAGGCGATTATTGCGGAGGCATTGGCGCTAGTTGATGCTAGTTATTTACAGCGCAGGCTCTACACTCAGATGTCTGGGGGTGAAAAACAGCGGGTTCAATTAGCGAGAGTATTGGCGCAAATTTGGCAGCCCAGCGACCTAGGCGAGCAATTTTTAGTGTTGGATGAGCCTACCGCGGCTTTTGATTTATCTCATCAGCAGTTAACCCTGAGTATTGTTAAGCAGTTAGCTGATCGTGGTGTTGGCGTGCTTATGGTGCTTCATGATTTAAATTTGGCGGCGCGCTGTGCTGACAATCTGGTGGTGGTTAATGGTGGCACCATTGAGGCATCGGGAACCCCAGAAAAAGTGCTCACTAAAGAATTAATTCGTCAGGTATTTGACGTGCAGTCGGTAATTGCTGAGCACCCTATAGCGAAAACACCGCTGGTAATTACCTGATGTTTTATCGCTACTTATTACTGGTAGGGTTGTTGGTCGGTTGTCAGGCGAATGCGGCAATTGAGGTGATCGATGATAATGGCGATAAACTTAGCTTAAATTCTGCGGCCAAGCGCATTATTAGTCTTTCTCCTAATACCACTGAAATATTATTTCATATTGGTGCAGGCAGTAATATTGTCGGTGCCGATGAATATAGTAATTACCCTCCTGCGGCTAATGACATTATTCGGGTGAATAATCATGCGGCGGCTAACTATGAATTAATTATTTCGCTAAAGCCGGATTTAGTTATTGCCTGGCAATCAGGCAATGGCGAAAAAATTATTTCTCGATTAAGAGAGTTGGGCCTAAGGGTTTTTGTGGTTGAGACCCAATCAATGGCAGATATTCCATCCCTTTATAAGCGTTTGGGACAGCTTTCTGGTCGGTCAAAACAGGCAGATCATAAGGCAGACATTTTTGCTAGCAAGCTACAGCAGTTGCATCAAGCCTTTGCTTCTCGAACAGAGATAAGGACCTTTTATCAAATTTGGAATGACCCGCTAATGACGTTGAATGGGGATCATATTCTGACCGATATTATTGAGCTCTGTGGTGGCGTTAATGTGTTTGAAGATTCACTGGCGCTAGTGCCTTATATCAATATGGAGTCGGTTCTAGCTAAGGACCCGCAGGTGATTATCTCCGGCGGCGCTAATCAGAATGATTTATGGAATATGGGTATTTGGCAACAATGGTCAGGTCTTAGTGCTGTGAAAAACAGACAGATCTATTCAATACCCTCGGACCTTTTACAGCGGCATTCTGATCGAATTTTACAGGGTGCGGAATTAGTCTGTCAGTATTTAGAGCAGGCGCGTTCTGCTTCTAAAATAGTTTCTAATAAAACGACTCCTAAGATTTAAAACATCTAAGAAAAACTTTAGACATAAAAAAGCCGCTAACTAAGTTAGCGGCTTTGAGTGCCTTGTTATATATTTTATTTTTTAAGGCAGCGTTTTTTCATTCGCTTTATTCTTTTTGTTGTTACAGGTCATACCCCTTCTCATCATGCTCTACAAGATCAACGCCTTGCAGTTCTTGCTCTTCATCTACCCGTAATACTAACAGCTTATCGACAAGTTTCAAGAGTAAATAAGTAATGACTGCAGTATAAGCAAAAGTGGCCACAACACCAACAATTTGAACCTGAACTTGGCTAGCCATTGTCATACCTTCATTGAAACCTTGGCCGCTAAATACACCCAAAGCATCAGATGCAAAAACACCTGCTAGAATAGTACCTAAGATACCGCCCACACCGTGAACTGGGAAGACATCAAGAGAGTCATCAATTTTAAACTTCTGCTTAATAGCTTGAGTAGCATAGTAACAAATAACACCAGCACTAAAGCCAATTACAAGCGCGCCACCGGGGCCAACAAAACCAGACGCTGGGGTAATGGTACCAAGACCTGCCACCATACCAGTTACGATACCTAGTACAGAAGGCTTACCGTGTCTGATCCATTCCATCATCATCCATGCAAGCGAACCTGTGGCTGCTGAAATATGAGTCACTAATATTGCCATACCAGCATCCCCATTAGCCGCTAATGCAGAACCACCATTAAAGCCAAACCAGCCCACCCAAAGCATACCAGCGCCAGTTACGGTCATAGTAAGGTTGTGTGGAGGCATTGCTTGAGTTGGGAAGCCCTTACGATTGCCAATAACTAATGCGGCGACTAATGCGCCAACACCCGCTGTAATGTGAACTACAGTACCACCCGCAAAATCTAGAAGACCCATTTCACCTAACCAGCCTCCGCCCCAGACCCAGTGTGTAATAGGAGCGTAAACAACGACTAACCAAAGGCCGCTGAATACCAACATGGCGCTAAAACGCATTCTTTCGGCAAAAGCACCCACAATAAGAGCAGGAGTAATGACGGCAAATGTCATTTGGAACATAGCAAACACTGATTCTGGAATATCACCCGCCATAGAGCCTTCGGTGATGTTACCCATAAGGATATTATCTAGGTTACCGAAATAAGCATTGAAAGAGCCACCATCGCCAAAGGCAATACTGTAGCCAAATACCAGCCAAATAATTGACGCTAGACAAGTAATGGCAAAACACTGCATTAAAACGGATAAAACGTTTTTAGAGCGAACTAGGCCGGCATAAAAAAGTGATAGGCCTGGGATGGTCATAAATAGGACTAAAGCGGTAGATGTCATGATCCATGATGTATTAGCGCCATCTAACTCTTGCCCAAATACCTGACCGGATAATAAACATAAAAGAAATGCGATTGTGCCTCGCTGGAGGCCACTTGACTGTAAAAACATTGTTATTCCTCTGCAGTATTTAGCACTAAACTAGTGCTTTAAATAATTATTATACCCTTTACGCACCAATATAGTGCGATTAGGGGACTTTAAGGGCTGTTTTAGCCCACTTACCCTGTTTTATAAGCAATATTTGTGCCATAAATTAAATTTTTGCACTAAAATAATGCTTTTTTGAATATAGTTAGGCACAAAAAAGGTGCTGGGCATTTGCCTAACACCTAAGTTATATGTGATTTAGGCCCATTAGTTGAGCCAAATTGCTGGGTATTTAAGGTCTGATAGTTAGTCTTTGAGTGATTTGTGTCGCACGCGTTTTGGTTGGGCGTCACCGCCTTGACGCTTAATAAGATCATCATGGTACTCGCTATAATTACCCTCAAAAAATACCATATCGCTACTATCTTCATAGGCCAGTATATGAGTAGAGACTCGATCTAGAAACCATCTATCGTGGGAAATAACTAAAACACAGCCAGGGAAAGATAATATAGCCTCTTCAAGTGCGCGCAAAGTTTCAATATCCAGATCATTTGAAGGTTCATCGAGTAATAATACATTGGCACCCTGTTTTAATGTGTTGGCCAGATGCAAGCGGCCACGCTCGCCACCGGATAGTTCGCCGACACGTTTTTGTTGGTCAGTGCCTTTAAAATTAAAACGACCAACATAGGCTCTTGACGATACCTCATAATTATTTCCAATTTTTAACGTATCCAAGCCGCCAGAAATAGCTTCCCAAACCGTATGATTATCATTAAGCGCATCACGAGTCTGCTCAACATAAGCGACCTTAACCGTTTCACCCATATCAATAGTGCCGCTATCAGGCGTCTCGGTTCCGGCAATCATTCTAAATAGAGTTGATTTACCAGCGCCATTACCACCGATAATACCCACAATAGATCCTTTAGGGATTGACAAGGATAAGTCCTCAATAAGCATTTTATTGCCATAGGATTTAGAGACTTTATTGAGTTCAATTACCTTATCCCCCAGTCGCTGACCGGGTGCAATATAAATTTCATTGGTTTCATTTCTGGTTTGAAAATCTTGGGCATTAAGTTCTTCAAATCGAGCAAGACGAGCCTTGCTTTTTGCTTGTCGCCCCTTGGGATTTTGCCGTACCCATTCCAGTTCTTGTTTAAGGGCTCGCTGTCGAGAAACCTCTTGTTTGGATTCAGTTTTTAGACGTTGTTCTTTATTTTCCAGCCAAGTTGAGTAATTACCTTCATGGGGAATACCATGGCCACGATCGAGCTCCAAAATCCAGCCAGCTACATTATCCAGAAAATACCTATCATGCGTGACTGCAACAACAGTTCCAGCAAACTGCTCAAGAAATTTCTCAAGCCAGAAAACAGATTCTGCATCCAAGTGGTTAGTAGGCTCATCAAGCAATAGCATGTCAGGTCGAGATAGTAGAAGCCGACACAGTGCTACGCGACGTTTTTCACCGCCTGACAGGTTATCGATACTAGCATCCCATGAGGGTAATCTCAGGGCATCGGCAGCAACATCAAAAGTATGCTCTAAATTATGCGCATCCCATGCATCAATCACTGATTCATAATCTGCTTGTTTTTTGGCTAAAGCATCAAAATCTGCATCGGGCTCGGCATAATCAAGGTATACCTGTTCAAGCCCCTTCAAGGCATCAACAGCCTCTCTAACACCATCTTCAACATTGCCTCTGACATCTTTTGACGAGTCTAGCTGGGGCTCTTGGGGAAGGTAGCCAATATTAATACCAGCCATAGGGCGAGCTTCACCCTGAATGTCAGAATCCAATCCAGCCATTATTTTTAGCAGGGTAGATTTACCAGATCCGTTAAGACCTAAAACACCAATTTTGGCGCCAGGAAAAAAGGAAAGGGATATATCTTTAAGAATTTCGCGCTTGGGAGGAACAATTTTTCCCACCTGGTTCATGGTGTATACGTACTGAGCACACATAGAATACCCTTATTGTTCAGTTGGTTAAGGCATTAACGTTGTTATTTAAACTAGTTTTTTACCAGAAATTAATGACTTTATCGCTTGAGGATAGCTATTAATTCTTGAATTTTTTGATGCCTTTCGTCTGGATTTTCGAAGGAATCTTGAACACAGTTTGAAAGATGTTTTTCCATTATCTTTGATTCGACTGAAATCAAAGCATTTCTTGCTGCCTTCGTTTGATTAAGTATGTCAATGCAGTACTCACCAGATTCAATCATTCCAATGATACCTTTTATTTGACCTTCTATTCTTTTCAGAGAAGCGATTCTTTTAGTATGGCAAGGGTTTGTCATGAAATAGATTTTAACCGATTTTTTTATGGGTTTCCTTATATTTCGTAAATAGTTACCCCCTATGGGTATATGGTAAATCAAATAAATGGCTATAATCTCGCGACTATTTTATAGGAGCCACCCATGAAGTTTTTATTGCCACTTTTATTATTCTTTACCTCTTATTCCTATGCGGACACAAAATCAAATTCAAGGGCTATAGATCACGCGCCCATTGGCGTTATGGCAGATCATTACCATAAAAAAGGGGAGGCAATGATTTCGATTAGACATAGCCATATGAAAATGTCGGATAATAGTTACAACGGAGATAGCATCTCAACACAGGAAATTTTGGCAATGCCAAACCCTCTGGGTAACATGCCGGCCAATTTATCTGTTGTGCCTACAGAAATGATTATGAAAATGACTATGGTTGGTGGAATGTATGCCCCGACAAATAAAATCACAATAATGGCAATGGGTATGTTTATGTCGAAAGATATGGACTTGAACACGTATCAACCCATGATGAATAGAAATCAATTAGGAACTTTTAGTACTTCGTCTAGTGATATGTCGGATATTTCATTAGGCGCACTAATAAAACTTCAAGAATCAGAATCCTCAAGATGGCATGGAGAGGTCACACTTCAAAAATCTGTCGGAAGTAATGATGTGAAAGGCGAGGTGTTGACACCAATGAATATGAATTCGAGCATGATTTTACCCTATGGTATGCAGCCAAGTGACCGAGGGACTAAATTAGTAGTGGGTATTACAAATGTGACAAAACTAGCGCAAAAATGGGTATGGGGTAGCCAGCTCCGAAGAAAATCCACTATATCAAATGAAAGCTGGGCTTTTGGAGATCATACAGATTTAAACACCTGGATCCAGTATGAGTTAAATCACGCGGTCGCACTGTCATCAAGATTACAAATAATTCATCAAGATAAGATCTCTGGTAATAATCCTATGATAATGGCGCCAGTACAGACTGCAAACACTGAAAATTATGGTGGGAAAGAAGCCTACTTTGGTTTAGGGGCAAATTTTTTAATGCAGTTACTTCCAGGTGAGGTAGATAGATTTGGGTTAGAAGTCTTAATGCCTTTGGCGCAAGATAAGAATAATTTACAAATGGACACCGACTATAAGATTAATTTTGGATACCAGAAATCATTTTAAATAGGCATCTTACTGCATCGATCTATCGCGTAATTAAGTATTAAGAGTAATGCTTTCAAGTGATAGTAAAAAACGCTAAATGTGGCTAAATTAACAAAATATGGTCTTATTTTATGTAAAAACCCATAAACTTGTTATGTGGATAAAGGTTTTTTTTAGTTGTTCATCGTGATAGGGTAGGCTGGTGCCGAAAAAGGCATACATATGTATAAATAAATAAATAAAAAATATATGGGGTAACATCATGAGTGCATTAAAAATTGTACGCTTATTATCAATTGCAGTAGCAGTGGTTGGAGCTTTTACCGCTATTCCTCAAGCAGCGCTAGTAATGGCCGTTTTAGGTTTGGTTGGTGGTTACATGGCTGATGAAGCAGATAAAGGTAACAGAACGTATGTCCTAGTATTCGCCGTAGCATTGGGCGCAGTTTCAGGAGCTGCTGGTGCAATTCCTGTAGTTGGCGGTCCTGTTAGTGACATTATGGGCAACATGAGTACTATAGTTAATGCAGCAGCACTTGCTGTTATTCTGAACGCGATCAAAGACAAAGTATCTGAATAATTTATAAAACGATCGTTACAAAAAAACCCGCGCTTTTAGCGCGGGTTTTTTTTGCTTTGATTATTTAATCTTCAAGGATATCGAAAGTCATTCCTGCAGACGCAACCAACCGTATAATTAGCTTGTCATTCATTGCAGTAGCGGGAGTCCAAAAGCCACCCGATAACTCTGTTTTACCGATATCAAAAGCCATACAAAGCCCCGCTTGAGTCAGCATCTTAGCGGTGCAGCCATAGCCTGGGTCTTTATCCCCAGTGACTTTGATAGTCAAACACTGCTGGTTGGTTTTACCGATAATTCGAAGATCAAAAAAACCATTTTCTTGTTGCTTAGGACTAGGCCCCTGACCTGGTTTTGGCAGTAGAAATTTTTGTATTAAGAAACGTAATAGCTTATTTTTTGCAGCTAGGCCAAAACCACCGAGACCAAGTGTAATGCCCCAAGCACGAAAATAGCCTTGTCTACCCTTTCCAGTTAAAACCGCTTCACCATAGGTAAAATCTTCACAGCCATCATGTTGTTGCAGGTTATTCGATCTTAACACTATACGACTATTAATGGTCTCCATGATAAACGGGGCAGACCAAGCATTAAAATCCTTATCAAAGGTTGGCTTTAATATACGAGGCTGTTTAACCCTCGATGACTGAGACTGGCAAAGTAAGTAAGGATTACCCATTTTACGTCGCAAAGTGGGATCTTTTTTGACGGCTTTGGCCATTTCAATTCCACTGGCTACCGTGCCGCCAGATACGCCACCTTTCATTGCTTTAACTCGCAATTTTACGTCCTTACAAACAGTGCCGAATTGTCGCTGACTCGCTTGTTGTAAAAAGTACACGCCAAGATCAGAAGGAATAGAATCAAATCCACAGCAATTAATAATTCGTGCGCCGGTTTTTTCGGCTCTCAATTGGTATTTATCGAGCATTTTTTTTATCCAATATGCCTCACCCGTAAGATCGCAGTAATCATTGCCATTATGAACACAGGCCTCAACCAGCGATTCACCATAAAGGGCATAGGGTCCAACTGTAGATAGGATAACCCGACCTTGCTGACACATTTTGGTAAGACTAGCAGAATCAGCGCTATCGGCGACTATGATAGGTATATTCTCAGCTTCGGGCCCCAACTGATTTTTTAAGTGTTTTAACTTGCCCAAAGAGCGACCCGCGATAGCCCATGTAACGCCTTTGCCAATCCCCACTTCATTTAGAAGGTATTGGGTAGTAATTTTTCCTACAAAACTGGTAGCACCGAATAAAATTATGTCGAGAGTTTTACTGTCCATTGTTAAAATCCTTGTGGTAAGTGCAATGGTATTATTATTGTTTTAACCCAATCATAAATGGATTCATTAGATGTTACCCATTCTATATTCTTTTAGGCGCTGCCCCTATGCTATTAGAGCTCGTATGGCTATCGCTTATGCCAGTATAAACCTAGAATTGCGAGAAGTCTCATTGGCAAATAAGCCTATTGAAATGTTGGCCCTATCGTCAAAGGGAACAGTCCCTGTATTACAGTTAAAGGATCGGGTGATTGATGAAAGTCTTGAAATTATGAACTGGGCATTAGAGCAGTCAGATCCAGAAAATTGGTTATCCTTAGATAGCCATAGTGAACAATTAAGTCTTATTGAAAAAAATGATAATGAATTTAAAGAGTGGCTGGATAAGTATAAATATTGGGATCGATTTCCACAGCAAACTCAACAAGATTACCGCAGTAATGCCGAAATTTTTATAGCAAAACTTGAGCGGTGTTTAAAAACGAATAGCTATTTATTGGGTAGCAATAGGTGTCTAGCAGATATAGCTATCTTCCCATTTATTAGGCAATTTGCTTTTGTTGACAAACCTTGGTTTGATCAGTCTGACTATCCGTCGGTTCAGCGTTGGTTAAATCAATTCTTACAATCAGATTTGTTTGGTCAAGTGATGGAGAAGCAGACTCTTTGGCAGCATTCTGATAGTTAGGATCATTAGTTTTTTAACCGCGGCTTAAGCCTTTAGGCTAAAATGGCTAAGATTATTTAATAAAAATGTACATAAACGCAATTGCTTTGGATTTTTAGTATGTTTGGTTTTTTTGAGCGCTTGGTAAACCCTTTCCCTGAGGAAATACCCCAACAGCCACCTAAGGGTATCTATCAGTTTTGCCGATATTTTACCAAAGGCTTAGAGCCATGGTTGATTACTATGGCAATACTAACCGCATTGGTTGCTATTGCTGAAGCCTCATTATTTGGGATCTTAGGTAAGGTAGTAGATTTACTCGTTGCTAGTGATCCAGAGAGTTTTATCAAGGACTCATGGTCTTCTATTATTGTAATGTCAGTTTTTATACTGATAGTTATTCCTATTTTAGCCAGCCTACACTCACTCGTTGTCCATCAGACCCTAATGGGTAATTTTCCAATGGCAGTTCGATGGATCGCTCATCGCTACCTACTTAATCAAAGCTATGGTTTTTTTCAAAATGAATTCAGTGGTCGTATTGCCACTAAGGTAATGCAGACGTCACTAGCAGTTCGTGAATCCGTAATGAAGTTGTTAGATGTTATTCTGTTCGTGACAGTCTATGTCATTACCATGCTGATTTTGGTTGCTAGTGCAGATTTAAGGCTGTGTATTCCACTATTAGTTTGGTTATTACTTTATATTGGATTGCAGTTAATTTTTGTTCCAAGATTAAAAAGTATTTCACAAATACAGGCCAATTCAAGATCGACTATGACCGGCCGTATTGTCGATAGTTACACTAATATTGTGACCCTTAAGCTCTTTTCCTTTTCAAGCAGAGAGTCGCAATATGTTAAAGAAGGTATGACTGAATTCCTCAATACAGTACATCCACAGATGCGTTTGGTCACAGGCCTCAATATCTGTTTATGGATTATAAATATGTTGCTGGTATTCAGCACACTAGTACTTGGAATTTATTTGTGGATCTATGAATCCATGACGCCGGGTGCAATTGCTGTGGTAATTAGTTTGGCGCTAAGACTGTCAGGAATGTCCCATTGGATTGTTTGGGAAATTAGTAATTTATTTGAGAATTTAGGTACCGTTCAGGACGGTATTAACACCTTATCTGTGCCACAGGTGGTACTAGACGAAAAAAATGCTCATAAAATAAATGTTAGTGCCGGCAAGATTAAGTTTAAGCATGTGAATTTTAGTTATATCGATAATGAGAAGGTAATCACTAATCCTGTTTTTGACTCTCTATCCTTTGAGGTAAGCGCAGGTGAGCGCATTGGCATTGTAGGCCGAAGTGGCGCAGGAAAGTCCACCCTGATTAATTTACTGTTACGCTTTTATGATATTCAAAAAGGCGTTATATCTATTGATGATCAGGATATTAAAACTGTTCAGCAAGAAAGTTTACGAGAAAATATAGCTGTGGTGACTCAGGATACATCACTACTTCATCGCTCGGTACGAGAGAATATTTTATTTGGACGTCCTGATGCCAGTGAAGAAGAAATGATTGAAGCGGCAAAAAAAGCCGAGGCCCATGAGTTTATTTTAAAGCTACAAGATGTGGCTGGAAGAACGGGTTATGACGCCCATGTTGGTGAGCGCGGGGTTTCATTATCAGGCGGACAGCGACAACGAATTGCCATCGCCAGAGTCATTTTAAAAGATGCCCCTATATTAATCATGGATGAAGCCACCTCAGCTTTAGATTCTGAAGTCGAGTCTGCTATTCAGAAGAGCCTGTATCAGCTAATGCAAGGAAAGACCGTAATCGCGATTGCTCACCGCTTATCTACAATAGCAGCAATGGATAAGTTAATTGTGTTTGATGAGGGTGAAATCATAGAGCAGGGTAAACATCAGCAATTAATGGAATCTCAGGGTGTATATGCTAAGTTATGGCATCATCAGACAGGGGGATTCTTAGGCACTGAGTAGGTATGTGTGATTAGATGACGGCTACAGAATATATTTATTTTAAAACAACAAAAACTTTACTGGAGCTAAGCTGTTTGGCTTGTTAGGATTGGCTAAACATGAACAAAAATAAAAGAGTGCAATGAAAATTTTTTTAAAATCACTTAAAAATTTTGTCAGTTCTTATTTCAGCTCATTAGTAAGCCGAGCGAAGTTTTTACGTGAGCCTCAAAAAGCTAAAATAAAGCCACCCACAATGGCGCAAATCAATCCAGAATCAATATTAATGTCAGACGTAATGATAGAGGGGCATTTACACTGCGATGAAAACCTGATGGTTGATGGTCATTTCAAAGGCAGTATTAGTGCACAAAATAATATTGTTGAAGTGGGGTCTAATGGCCGAGTTTATGCCGATATAAGGGCTAAAAAAGTAATAATAAAGGGCGTAGTTAAGGGCGATATTACAGCTGAAAATAGTGTAATACTTGCGGCCACTGGAAAACTTACCGGAAATATCCAGGCAGCTGGAGTTGATTTAGAGAATGGTGCCAGACTTAAAGGTATTATAGAAATGGATCCACAACAGGCTGAGATAATTGAAGTGAAAGCTGAGGCTAGACCTGCAATTGAGCCTGTGGCTGAGCCAATATAGATGCCATTTATACTGACCTGTAAAAGAGCTAGCAGCTAATGCCTGAAACAAATCAGCTAACTCCAGAGACAAATATTCTATCTTCATCACTTCTGGTTGGGTTATTCAACCAAATTACTGACGATAAAACATTGGTGGTTTTGGATATGGGCTTGGCCAGCGCTGCTTCAGTTAATTTTTTTGGTCAAACAAAATGCAGGTTACAATTTACCGGTTTGATAGAGCCAGAAATAGAAAAATATAATGACCAAGAGCTAAGCCATGAAGAGCGGACGGCATTATTTAAACAAGAGCTGAAACTTCAGCCAGAAAGCAAGATTGATATTATCTTATTTTGGGATATATTTTGTTACCTTAGCGCCCCAGCTATAGCTGCGCTTCTAGAGGCACTGATGCCTAACCTGCATCCTAGAACCAAAGCGCATAGTATAGGGTTGCTCAATGCGCGCCAGAAAATGCTGTATTCTGAATATGGTGTCAACGCAATTAATCAGCTTTGGCAGCAACCGATTAGCTCAACTCAGCCTAATATTTACCCCCATTCTCGACATGATTTCGGCAGATTATTGAGTTATTTTACTATTGATAGAAGCTGTCTTTTATCGGGTAACAGAGTTGAAAATTTATTAATAATCAATGCCTAAGGCGATTGATTTTAATGCTGATATTGTCACACATAGTAATACCATCAATTAAATACGGAGGTAGGGCATGAAACAGGGAATAATAATAGGAGCAAGTTCAGGAATTGGTTGGGAATTGGCAGTTCAGCTAGCTGCAAAAGGCTATCAATTAGGACTTGTCGCCAGACGACTGGAAAAACTAGAGCAACTATCTACCAGCCTTCCCGGTGAACACTTCGTTGTCCAGTCAGATGTCACTGATCTACAGCAGGCACAAGACGCACTCAATGAGCTTATAAAGCAAATGGGAAATGTTGAGTTGATTATTCTTAACTCAGGGGTGGGTCAGATGGAGAAAAAGCTCGATTGGCCGACTCAGCGTGAAATGATAGATGTTAATATTCGCGGCTTTGCCGCCCTCACCTTGGTTTCTATGGATTACTTTATGGCGCGGGGTAGCGGCCATTTGGTGGGCATTTCTTCAGTCTCCGCTCACATGTCGAGTGGTTTGGCGCCAACCTATGTTGCCACTAAAGCTTTTGTGTCCAGCTATCTAAATGGTATACGCTCAAGAGCAGAATACTCAAAATTACCGATTACGGTTACTACGGTGGAACCGGGATTTGTTGATACCCCCATGGTTCAGGGTAATCCTATGTGGACTGCACCGGTTAAAAAAGCAGTGAAACAATTAGTATCGGCAATCCTTAAAAAGAAGGGACATATTTATGTGACTAAGCGTTGGCGGCTTGTTGCTTGGATTCTTAATTTAACGCCAAAGTGGCTTATGCGTCGGTTTTTTTAACTGCATTCTGAATTTTTTTTGCGGCAGACCAGCCAGATAGTACTGCGCCCTCAAATCTTGGTCCAGCAAAGGCATCACCGGCAACAACCATGGGTGGCATGTCTAGCCCATCACTGACCAGAAGGCTGGCATCATTATCGGTTATTGTAGGCTTACTATATAGCCAGCCATGTACTTGAAAGTCTAGTATATTGGCATTGCCAAATAGCGGTCTGGCCAGTTTGATAAGCTCCTTACCGACCTCTTTTCGATCACCATTAAAATGAGCTTTGCTAAATTCACCGCTAGCGTGAATGGTAATTGCGGGTATAGGCGATACGCCTTTTTTATGATTATCACTGATCCATGCAATAGGCCCCTGATCAAGTGCTATAGCACCGGGATCTGCAAGGTTAGTCGTTCCATCAAGAACAGCCATAACGGCAATACAGCTTTCGTATTGAATCTTTTGAAGACGCTCAGTGACAGATGAAGAAAGATATATATCAGCCTGTTCAAGAAGATCTAAAGTTTGTGGAACGGGACTGGTAATAACAATTGATCGCGCAGTAATAGATTCTTCAGACTCTAATTTTACTGTCCAGTAGTACCCATCATGGCTTAGGGATTCTGCGCGGTTGGACTGCATGATGATTTGATTTTTAGCTAGATGCTTTGCAATAGAAGCCATATTTGGCTTTCCCCGATATCGGGGGTGGCCATTGGGTTGCCCCGGGTAACTTTGATACCACTGCTCAGCTACGCCTGATTGAACCCACTGAGCAACACAGTCTATAAACCTGTTTGATCGAGCAGTAAAAAATTGCGCACCATGGTCAAAAACTGCTTCGCCAATTCGCCTAACCGCAAGCCTGCCTCCGACCCCTCGTCCTTTATCGACAATAATAACCTTAGCGCCAGCATCAGAAAGATCATTGGCAGCGCTAAGACCAGCCAAGCCTGAGCCTATAATAAGAGTATCGACAATAGATGATTTAGATTTAGACATTATTAGGAGTTACTCAAATTTTGCGGGGTGCGTCGGCATCGTTCAGAACAGTATTTAACTTGCGTCCAGGTTTTTTCCCATTTTTTGCGCCAAGCAAAGGGTCGCTCGCAGACAGGGCAAGTTTTTTCGGGTAAATTTACTTTTTTATGAGCCATAGTAATCAAGTAGGATTATTTATTATCCATGCTCCAAATACCGGCGCCTTTACAGGCTATATATAAGAAAATGAAACAGTAAAGCGCAGCTAACTCACCACCGTTAACTAATGGGTAGAGTGATTTAGTACCATGAACTAACCAATAGGCAACCGCCATGGTGCCACTGCAAAGAAAGGCGGCTCCTCTTGTGGTCAGTCCCAAGATAATCAGAACGCCACCAATTAATTCGATAGAACCTGCAGCTATTGTAAGGAAGCCCAGCTCACCATAGGGGTATTGTTGCGGGAAATTAAAAAATTTCTGAGTACCGTGAAGAAGAAACATAAAGCCAGTAGTAATTCGAAGAAGTGCATAAGCCTGTTCTTGGTAGTTTTCTAGAAATTTCATAGTTGTGCCCCTATTTAAAGTTGAGTTTACGTTTACTAGACTGACCTTGGTTTATCGATAAAATCCTGCCACGTTTTGTTGGGGTGCCAAATTTTTTTTAGGTCAGCTTCTACATCAATAAGATTCTCACCTAAGATAGCGGTTCTATATTTAAAAATAAAGCACGAGACACGCATATTGGCGGCACAGTGGATCCAAATTTTTTGACTATCTTGATTTTGCATGTGCAACACAAATTGTTCAAAGTCAGCTTGGGTTGGATGGCTAAAATCAACCGGAATATTAATATAGTCCATGCCCAAATCAGCCACTAGACCGGCTTCATTGGCCAGTGAATTTTCTCCACTAGGGGGTGCTAGGTTAATTATTTTTTTATAGCCATCTGACTGAATAGCGCCCAACTGTTGTCTTGTGGGTTGGCCAGAAGTGGTTATATTGGAAACAATGGGTAAATAATTAAAAATTGATGTTAGGTTATTTTTTTTAAAGCTAAGCCCAGTGATTTTTTCTACAAGAGATAGGCCATAGCCGAGAACGGTTTTTAATGTTCTCGAATTTAATATCATGCACTGGCGCCAGCTTTTATTAGTGCCTTTGCGTAGTCAGCGCCCTGTTGGTGCTGATTCATAATTTGAACCATATTAACACCGTCGGGGTTTGTGGCATTAAGATCGTGGCCTGACTGTTTAAAAAATTCGACAAAGCTGACAAAGTTATCAATATTCATCCCGCGGTAAGCTTTTTCAAGAAGATGAAAATCACGGCTGACACCCTCTGGTGGAAGATACTCGAGAAAGCTTTTAACACGTTCATCATCAAAAACTTCACCGAGAACTTTCTGTTTATCTTTTTTTAATGACATGCTTTTCCTTACTATTTTGAAAATGCTTTAAACCAGTTCAGCTAATTTCTTAGCCAATATTTGACTGACCTGCTGAGGGTTGGCTTGGCCTTTTGAAGCTTTCATTATCTGCCCCATAAAACCGCCCAGTTTTTTCTTGCGCTTATCGGCATCAGTATTAATATAGTCGTCAACCATAGCTTGGTTACTAGCTAATACCTCGTCCACCATGGATTCTAGGGCTCCGCTATCCGATACCTGCTTAAGGCCGCGGGCTTCAATTATTTGATCGGCATCACCCTCGCCATTCCAAATCCCTTCGAATACCTGTTTGGCCATTTTGCTACTAATACTATTATCAGCAATACGGACAATCAAATTAGCAAGCTGTTCGGCAGAAACTGGGCTCTGATCTATGTTTAAATTTTCTGCGTTAAGCCGTGCGATCAACTCTCCAGAAACCCAATTGGCTGAAAGTTTGGCGTTCTTTGACTGAGTTGCCGTTTGTTCAAAATAATTGGCCATGCTGGCCTGTGTGCTTAATATATCTGCATCATATTCAGAGAGATCATACTGATCGATAAATCGCTGTTGTCGCGCATCGGGTAATTCCGGTAGTTTTGTTCGAAGCTGTTCAACCTGCGCGTCGCTAATCACAACCGGCAATAGATCAGGGCAGGGGAAATAGCGGTAATCATTGGCTTCTTCCTTGCTGCGCATAGAGCGTGCTACTCTTGTCTCGCCATTATAAAGTCGAGTTTCCTGAATAATCTTTCCGCCCTCTTCAAGCAGATCAATCTGTCGTTCTACTTCAAGGTGTATAGCATCTTCCATAAATTTAAACGAATTCAAATTCTTAGTTTCAGTTCGCGTTCCAAGTTGAGTCTCACCCTGAGGGCGAACTGAAATATTCACATCAAAGCGCATACTGCCCTGAGACATTTCTCCGTCACAGATACCCAGTGAGGTCACAATACTATGAAGTTTTTTAGCAAATGCGACTGCTTCCTCAGCATTGCTCATATCAGGTTCAGACACAATTTCAACCAATGGCGTGCCAGCACGGTTCAAATCTATACCTGACACCCCTGATCTGAAGTCACCTTCATGCAGTGATTTTCCGGCGTCTTCCTCAAGGTGAGCGTGATGAATACGAATAGATTTTGTTTCACCACTATCAAGAACAATATCTACAACACCAGCGCCGACAATGGGCTTTTCAAGTTGCGTAGTTTGATAACCCTTGGGCAGGTCTGGGTAAAAATAATTTTTGCGTTCAAAAACTGAAGTTTTACCGATTTCAGCATCAATCGCTAGACCAAACATTACTGCATAATCAATGGCCTGTTTGTTGACCACAGGAAGTGTGCCCGGCATAGCTAGATCAATTTCGCAGGCCTGAGTATTGGGCTCTGCGCCAAATGCGGTACTAGCGGCAGAAAATATTTTGGTTTTTGTGGCCAATTGAACATGGACCTCAAGACCAATCACTGTTTCCCAATTCATGATTCGATCCCCGCAGGCGCTAATTGATGCCAGTCAGTTACCTGTTGGAATTGATGAGCTGCGTTTAACATGCGCGCTTCCTCAAAATAGTTACCGATTATTTGAAGACCTACGGGTTTGTTATCAACCATGCCACAGGGTAGTGACATACCAGGCAAGCCAGCAAGATTGGTAGATATAGTGTAAATATCCTCTAGATACATAGCCACCGGATCATTGCCTTTAGCACCAAATTTAAAGGCGGGTGAGGGGCAGGTAGGGCCCATAATAAGATCGACTTTTTCAAATGCCTGAACAAAATCTTGTCGAATAAGCTGCCTTACTTGCTGTGCTTTTGCGTAGTACGCATCATAGTAGCCAGCAGATAAGCAGTAGGTACCAATAAGAATACGTCTTTGAACCTCATCACCAAACCCTTCGGCTCTGGTTCGACGGTAAAGATCTTCCAGATCTTTAGGGTCGTCACAGCGGTGGCCATAGCGCACACCGTCAAAGCGCGATAAATTGGCAGAGGCTTCTGCTGGAGCAATCACATAATAGGCCGGAACCGAAAGACCAGTATTGGGCAAGCTGATTTCTACAAGTTCGGCGCCTAATTTTTCATATTCGGCTAATGACTCTCGCACCGCTTGTTCAGTTCCAGAGTTTAAACCCTCAGAGAAATACTCTTTCGGGATACCAATGCGCAAACCCTTTAGAGAATCCCCAAGATGAGCGGAATAATTGGGTACAGAGCGGTCAATACAGGTGGAGTCTTTATCGTCATAACTGGCCATACAGTTTAATAGCAATGCGCAATCTTCGGCAGTCCTGGCCATGGGGCCGCCTTGATCCAAGCTAGAGGCAAAGGCAATCATGCCCCAGCGTGAAACTCGACCATAGGTTGGCTTAAGCCCAGTTATTCCACAAAGTGCTGCTGGTTGACGAATAGAGCCGCCGGTATCCGTAGCTGTTGCCCCTGGCGCTAGTCGCGCCGCAATTGCAGCCGCCGAGCCACCTGATGAACCACCGGGCACAGAATCTGTAGACCATGGATTTTTAACAGGACCATAAAAACTAGTTTCATTGGACGAGCCCATAGCGAACTCATCCATATTGGTTTTGCCGAGCATCACCGCTCCGCTATTTCTAAAATTCGCAACTACAGTTGCATCGTAGGGCGGCACAAAATTATCTAGCATCTTTGAGCCGCAGCTAGTACGAACACCCTCAGTACAAAATATATCTTTGTGAACTATAGGTACACCGCAAAGTTCTGGCGCATTGCCAGCGGCCAGCTGTTGGTCAGCTGTTTTAGCTGCTTCAAGAGCCTGATTTTCAGTTAGAGTAATTAGGCTATTAAATTCGGAATCTAAGTTTTTGATACGCGCCAAAAAATGTTGAGTGATTTCTGTGCTAGAAAAAACTCTATTTTTAAGGCCATCTATAAGCTCAGTTATTGTTAAGTTATGCATTTTTTACTCGGCTGTATCTTGCGGAATAGTTTAATCAATGACTTTTGGTACCAAATAGAGATTATTTTCAGTATCTGGTGCTATAGCTTGAAATTCCTCTCTCATATTGGGTTTATTGACCTCGTCTTCTCTTAGGCGCTGGGTTTCATTGAGTGGATGATCCAAACCACTTAGGCCACTGGTGTCTGCTGCCTGAAGTTGATCAACTAACTCTAATACACTGCCGAGTCGCTGTGAGATCTCATCAACTCTCTCATCATCCACTGCTAGGCGAGCAAGAGTGGCCAGATTCTCAATTGTTTGTTTTTCTATACTCATATCGAAATCTTATCAATAATTTTTTTACAGGGGGAAGTTTACAACATTAAGTTGAATTAGGTTAGTTTGGCAGAAGAAAAATACACAGTTCTGCAACATAAAAGCCACTTTTTTTTGTCAGCTTGTTACAATTACCAAACAGAGATATTTTTTGCAGAATAAAACAGTTACTTTTGCACTTGCCATCCGCGTAACTAACTGATAGTTTTCTGCCTATAAACCGTGACTTTTACATGCCGTAAACAGCACATTAATGGAATTTAAAAAATGTTGTTACTCAAGAGAATTTTAGGGCTTTTTTCCAGTGATTTATCAATTGATCTAGGGACTGCCAACACACTAATCTACATGCGTGAGCACGGAATTGTGCTTAATGAGCCTTCCGTTGTAGCCATACGCCAACAGTATGGTGAAAAGAAAGTTGAAGCAGTAGGTGTTGATGCAAAGCGTATGCTGGGAAGAACGCCTGGCAATATAACGGCTATACGACCATTAAAAGATGGAGTGATTGCAGATTTCCAAGTCACGGAAAAAATGCTTCAACATTTTATTCGAAAAGTTCATTCTGAAAGTTTTGTACCGCCCAGTCCGAGGGTACTAATCTGTGTGCCCTGTACAGCAACAGAAGTTGAAAAGCGCGCAATTAAAGAATCTGCTTTTAGCGCAGGGGCGCGAGAAGTATTTTTGATTGAAGAACCAATGGCAGCTGCTATAGGCGCTGGATTGCCGGTAGAAGAAGCTGTTGGCTCGATGGTGGTTGATATCGGTGGTGGTACCACTGAAATTGCTATTTTGTCTTTGAATGGGGTAGTTTTCTCCGATTCGGTGAGAATTGGCGGTGATCGTTTTGATGAATCAATTTGTAATTATGTGCGCCGCAAGTATGGCAGCGTGATTGGCGATGGAACTGCCGAGCGTATTAAGATGGAAATTGGTACTGCTTATCTTTCAAAAGAAGTGCGTGAAATTGAAGTTAGAGGTCGTAACCTCGCTGAAGGTGTACCTAAAAGCTTTGTACTTAGTAGTGACGAAATTCTACAGTCTTTACAGGAACCATTATCCGGTATTGTGCAGGCGGTTAAACGTGTACTTGAGCAATCACCGCCTGAATTAGCCTCCGATATTGCGGAAACGGGTATTGTGTTAACAGGGGGCGGTTCATTATTAAAAGACTTAGATCGTCTATTGGCCATTGAGACAGGTCTACCTGTTATTTTGGCCGAAGAGCCTCTCACCTGTGTTGCGCGTGGCGGTGGTGAAGCCCTCGAAATGATGGGTGCCAAAGCCTCGGGTATGCTTATGTACTAGCAGGCTTATGTAATGGAGTACCTCGCTTGAGGGACGCTCCTTGCTATTGTCTTAGTTTTGGAGCGCGCCCATTAAAAAAGTTTTTGTAAATTCTTCCTCAGCAGTGCGAAAAACATTTTTCGCCCTCTTACTCGCACTGCTTCTAATGACCGTGGATAATTATACGTCTGTATTTGAATCAGCCAAATCCGATATATCTAAACTATTTATTCCACTGCAACTGCTAGCAAATTTCCCTTATCAGATGAAAGAATGGGTGGGTATGAACACCACCTCTAGAACAAAACTAGAACAAAAAAATGTAAGTCTCGAAAAAGAGCGCTTAATCCTATTGGGGCAATTACAGCGCAGTGCAGAATTAGCGGCTGAAAATCTTCGATTACGTCAATTACTCAATGCGACAGAGTTGCTTATGCAAAGCGTGTTGGTGACTGAAGTGATTGGCGTCTCGCCCAATCCAGTCAACCATACAGTAACCGTTGACCGTGGCATTAATGATGGGGTGTATATTGGCCAGCCAGTATTAGATGCTGAGGGTTTGATGGGCCAGGTGGTTGAAGTTTATGAAAACTACAGCAAAGTACTTCTAATCACCGATATTAATCATGCTCTTCCGGTTCAAGTTTTACGAAATGGCCTGCGATCAATTGTTGAAGGTATATCAGATTTTAATCTAATGGCATTAAGATTTGTTTCACCCACCGTAGATATTGAAGAGGGTGATAAATTAGTGAGTTCTGGTTTAGGTGGTCGTTTTCCAATGGGTTACCCAGTGGGAACGGTTTCATCTATTAGCCAAAAGCCAGGTGAAAAGTTTATGGAAATTAAAGTGATACCATCGGCAAAGCTGGATCGAAGCCGACACCTTCTATTGGTTTTTACTATTAAAGACGGTGATGTCACTAGAGATATTAATGAATAGTCATAGTACTTTTAAGCCTGCTCTAATCATGCTTTTTGCGGCCTTAATTCTTCAATTTATACCCATTGCTGGGGACTGGGTGTTTTGGAAGCCAAACTTTCTTTTGCTGATGATGATTGCTTGGATGCTATATTTTCCGGAACAGTATGGGATTGAGTTTGCGGTAATTATGGGTATTTTTGCAGATTTTATTTTCCTTTCAACCCTTGGCTATCATGTTTTAATTTTTTCAATCAGCGGTCTTATTTTGATTTTCTTTCATCGTATTGTTGTCTATTTGCATTTGATTCATAGAGTCACTCTAGTTTTTCTAATGTTACTGTTGGTTGAATTTATGCGGGCAGGCCTTGATAGCTCTATAGATAAACTACTATCTATAAAGGCTATACTTTTTTTAGCAGTTATTTCTGCAATATGCTGGATTCCTCTGGATAAAGTTGTAAGACATTTTTACTTGCTTCAAAAATAGGCCCAAGGCAATTAGTCGAGGTGAAAAAATGGTCGATTGTGATTTAATTCTGGCATCTGCCTCTCCGCGACGCACGGAAATTTTGCGGCAGATAGGCGTGAGGCATCAAGTAGTCCCAGCAAATATTGATGAGACACCTAGACATCATGAGTCAGCCATTGACTATGTTAAAAGAATGGCTATAGAAAAGACCCAATATGTGATTTCACTAGTGTCTGACAATAAATTGGTTTTAGGGGCGGATACCTGTGTTGCATGCGACTCAAATATTTTCGGGAAGCCAAGAGATCAAGACGACGCTATGAAAATGTTACACGCTTTGTCAGGCAAATCTCATCAGGTACATACCGCGGTTGCCTTGGGTCATAAAAAAGAATGCTCAGTAATCATGTCAACAACAGATGTTATTTTTAGAAAGTTGTCTGAGCAAGAATGCCTTAGTTATTGGCAAACAGGAGAACCACAAGATAAAGCGGGTAGTTATGCTATTCAAGGTTATGGTGCTGTATTTGTGGAATCAATAAAAGGAAGTTACAGCGGTGTTGTTGGATTACCCATAGAGCAAACATCTTTATTATTACAACGTTTTGGCGTCCCCATTTGGTGCTCTACTAAAAATAAATAAATAGTCTATTTTATAGAATTAGGTATTGAGCTAAAGTTGGCCGATGACAAAAGAAATCTTAATAAATTATACATCCTTGGAGACTCGCCTAGCATTGGTGGAAAATACTGTACTTAAGGAAATTCATATTGATAGAGAGGAAAACCCTAGTCTAGTCGGCAATATATATAAAGCAAAAGTACTCAGAGTGATGTCAGGTATGCAGGCAGCATTTGTGGATATAGGTGCGAAGCGTAATGCTTTTTTACCTATTGATGAGATTCATTACGCTAATTCACAGGACAAGATCGCCGATATTCTAAGAGACGGTCAGGATATATTGGTTCAAGTATTGAAGGATCCAATCAATAAGAAGGGGGCTCTATTAACTACTGACATATCGATAGCGACTGATTATTTGGTTTACAGACAGGGTCGCTCCAAACCAGGCATATCAGCACAAATAAAGCCAAAGTCTGAACGGACGAGACTGAATGACCTTATGTGTTCTATTGTTTCTTCAATACAATTACCCGATAGCCTCAGTGGAAATTTTATACTACGTTCAGCGGCTGAGGGCATTAAAGAAAACCAATTGACGGACGATATAAACAGCCTTATTGGGGTTTGGCGCTCTATAGAAAGTTTAAAGGCCCAAAAATCACCCGTATCTGTGTACAAAGAAACGCAAAAAAGTCAGCGATTAGTGACACAAATGCTGAGTCTAGGAATAGATAAAATAACCGTTGATAACCCCAGTTTTTATGAATCATTAGAGGCTGTTTGCAACCAGAGTAGGGGTGCTGAAAAACCTATTATCAATTTCTATAAAGAGCCGGGTAACCTATTTGATACTTATGAGATAGAGAGCCAAATCAATGCAGCACTCAAATTAGATGTTGCCTTAGATTGTGGCGGTCATATAGTGATTGAAGAGACTGAAGCGTTGTCGGTTATAGATGTTAATACTGGCTCTTTTACGGGTGAATTTATTGATCATATTACTTTTTTTAAGGTAAACCTTGAGGCGGCTGAAGCCTCTGCTAAACAGATTAAATTGCGCAATCTAACCGGCATTATTATTATTGATTTTATAGATATGAAAGTTGCTGAGCATCGCCGTCAGGTATTACAACAACTCAAGCAGGCATTTTCCGAAGATAAGGTTAAAACTGTAATCTCAAATTTTACAGAGCTAGGTTTGATTCAAATCGCTCGCAAGCGAACAAGTCAGAGTTTAAGTCAGATTTTATGTGTACCCTGTAGTCAGGGTGAAGCTAGAAAAAATTTTAAATCAAGTGAAACACTGGCTATTGAGATATTTCGCGAGTTATCAAATATTGAACTCAATGACAAATGGCGCGCATTGGAGATCTCTACCTCCAAAACTGTTATTGAGACCATTGAAAATAAATATGCTGTTCAGTTAAATGAATTTAAGAATAGAACAGGCTGTAATGTTAAACTTTCTTTAGAAAGCTCAGTCCTTAGCGATCAGTTTAATATTATTCCAGTTCAGTGACATAAATGATCAAAAGTATAGCGAAAAAAATTAAATCATTAACCCAATGGCTTTGTCTTGTGGGAGCGCTATTGATCATTGGTATGGTCATACTTATTTTTATCGGTCGCCAAACTATTGGCCAGCTAGATGATTTAAGGCCAACGATACAGTCTTTTATTGCCTCTAATATCGGACTTCAAGTCAATTTGGGTCGATTGAGCGGCGAGTGGCCCCAACTTATCCCAGTCATTAATATTCAAGGGATGGAGTTAATTGACTCTCAGCAAGAGCCTGTGCTGAGTCTTCAGGGTGCTCGAGCTGACCTAGACTTATTTAGTAGTATTAGATTAGGTTCACCTATATGGCGTGATTTAGTGATTGATCAGTTAGAAATCAATTTCATTGAAAACAGCCAAGGTCATTGGCGATTGAAAGGTTTTAACGGTGAATCTGAAACCGATTTAAATGTTATCCTCGAGCCATTTTTATATAGCCGCCATATCCGACTGAAATCTCTCACGGTTAATCTTCACTCCCTTACGGGTCAAAAAAATCAGCTATTTGGAAGTCAGATGTTGATTGAAAATGATGAGGATTTTCATCGAACGCAGTTATCTATCAGGGTTACCGATGATGATAATCCAGCATATTTAGTGGTGGAAGCCTTTGGCAATCTCTCAAATTTAGAGTCATTCAATGCCGAAGGATATCTTAAACTTGAAGGCTTAGATCTTTCTGAATCATTAAAAGTTTTCGCCCAGTCACTTTTTCCCGACTTACCTTTAGCTCGAGATCAGTTTTCTATTAAAACAGATGGAGAAATTTGGTTAGACCTTCATCCAGGATGGCAGCTAGACTATATAGGTAATCTGTCTCTATCAAAGGTCCCCCTTAATTGGTTAGCTGATGATGTTCCTCCAGTCACCGATATTAAAACCACAATGACTGGCGGGTATAAACCAGGAAAAGATTGGAGTGCTCGATTACAAAATCTTAAATTTGATATAGGAAAGACGAGTATTGATGAGCCTGTTAATATCTTATATACCCAAAAATTGGGCTCTAAAAAGCAAGAATTTGATGTATCTATTAATCATATAAATTTAGAGTTAGTTAGCGATTTACTCTACGAGACTCGTTTTTTACCAACAAAAACAACAGAAACGCTAAAGACTATTAATCCTAGAGGAAACATTTCATCCTTAAGTCTAGGTCAATCGGTGGACGGATTTTACTTGTTCGCGAATTTAGATGGTTGTTATATGCAACCTTTCAAGGGTGTTCCAGGCGTCAAAGAAATTCATGGTTATTTAGAGTTAAAGGATAAAAATGGATTGTTTCATATTGCCGATAACGACGGATTCGAAATACTTTTTCCAAAATCCTATCGGGATTATCTAGCCTTTAAGCAAGCAAAAGGATCAATTTATTTTGATTGGCAGTCTGATAATCAACTAATAGTTCATAGTGATTTAATTCATACCCAATTAGAATTTGGGCATAGTCAGTTGCAATTTTCCATAGAGCAACCTATTGGCGTTGAAAAAATCGCAGCAGACTTTAACCTGTTGATTGGGGCAAAAAACTTAGATTTAAGTCTTACTAGCGATTATTTGCCTTACACTATGCCTGATAGATCGTCAAAATGGGTTAAAAATGCAGTTAAAGAAGGTAACTTAAAGCAATTTGGACTTCTTTTTAGAAGTGGGCCGCCCATAAATAATCGTTTATCCCGCACCCTAAAACTATTGCTTGATACAGAGGATGCAACTATAAAGTTTAATCCAAATTGGCCACAATTTAATCAGTTAGATGGATTGTTTTTGGTTGATGGTGGAAATGTAAGTGCGCAAATAAATTCCGCTGTTTTAGGAAAAGCAAATGTCAGTCAGACCAGAATTGAATATAGTGTAACGCCACCAGTCGAGCAAAGAAAATGGATTATTGATGGCCAGTTAGATGCTGATTTATCATCAATGATTGATATTTTGGTTCAGTCGCCCTTAAAGGGCAATCTTGGCCCAATGGTAAACTGGTCTTTTGCAGGAGACACAAAAACACAGCTTCATATGGAACTGCCTAGCTATATATCTGATATCTCTAAGCCGCCTGCAGCATCCTATAGAGTAACCTCGAGCATTGATAATGGAAAAATGACTATTACTGATTCTCCCGTTACATTAGATAAATTATCGGGTGAAATTGAATTTACATCTAATAACGGAATCTACTCTGATAATTTGAATGCGTTACTTTGGGATAAACCATTTAACGCTAAACTATATCGAGACAACCAACAGCAGATGTCGTTTGCTACAGCAATAGCACCCAAAAGCTTGAATCAATTTGTAAATTTCCCGTGGAAAAATATATTAACAGACACCGTAACTATTAATGGTTTGCTAGCAAAGGATCCTGATAATTCATCTAAAACCATCCTAGGTATAAAAAGCGATATGAAGGATGTAGGGATAAATTTACCCGCACCCATTGGAAAAAATAAGGGGCAATCTCAACTACTTGAGTTGAAATTATATTTTGAACAAAGTTTGTCTCAGCTTGAGGGAAGGCTTGGTCAGCGGCTTGTTTCGGATGTAAGGTTTGAGCAAGGAAGGTTAAAGCGAGGAGTTATAAGCTATGATAATCCGCTTACAATGCCAGACCAAGACAGACTTTTGGTATTGGCTAAGTTTCCGACTATAGATTTTAAGTCATGGCAACCACTTAGCGAATTGATTGCACAGAAATCTAAAAGTTCTGAAACGCTTGAAACTGTGTTCGATTTAGAATTAGCTCAGTGGAAAGTGTCTGGCCTTCAATTATCAGAGGTGAGTGTTAGAATTAAGCCAGTTACACAGGGTTTAGATGCAACTTTTACCAGTGATTTGACCGATGGGTCAGTAACCCTTTTTCGAGATTCTACTCAGCCGACAAAAATTGCTTTAAACAGACTTGAATTACCAAATAGTTTCGGAGGTAGCTCAGCTTTAGACCCCAGATTACTTATGGTTACAGATTTTTCGGTCGATAAGTTATCGATTGCCGGTCGAGATATAGGATCACTTTCATTTGAATTAAGATTAGAGCCCTCCGGAGCTTCATTTAACAATATATCAGGAAACATTTTTGGCTTAGAACCCGGTGTTTATTCTACAGAAGCGCCCACTGATTTTTTCTGGGGTTATGATGGTGAAAATCACTTAAGTAAGCTGGTAGGTCCTGTAGGCATTAATAATATAGGTGATTTATTTGGTTCTTTTGATTTGCCCCAGGTATTAGATAGTCAGTCTGGAAGATTGGATGCTGATATAGCATGGCGCGGAGAGCCCTGGACAATAAACAAAGATAATCTTAGCGGTGATTTCAAAATTAGCTTAGTCGATGGTAATTTTTATCGAACACCAGGGGGTGCTGGAACAGCACTCAAGCTAGTTGGATTATTTAATTTTGCGAATTGGCTTCGGCGCTTACAACTGGATTTTTCTGATGTGGTGGGACAAAATTTAGCCTATAACCACTTAGATGGAACTCTAAGTTTTGATCAATCAGTCCTAAGTTTAGAAGAGCCTTTGAAGATTAAAATGCCATCGGGACGAATGAGTATGGCGGGGGATTTTGACTTTCATTTTGAGACGGTTGATGCACAACTTGTTGCGACACTTCCCGTGGCAACTAATTTACCCTGGCTAGTTGGTTTAACGGGTGGACTGCCTGCCGCCTTAGGCGTTTATGCCACTAGTAAATTAGTCAAAAAGCAGGTTGATCGTATCTCGAGTATAAGTTATCAGATTACAGGCCCTTGGGATGATGTTGAGGTGTCGGTGGATAAAATATTTGCTGATGAGCTTCTCAAAACAAAACAATAACAAACAGAGTAATTACTTAAAATTATTATGAAAAAAATTATAAAAGTGGCTGCTATACAGTCTCGACCATTAAAACAATTAGACGCTAACCTCAATCAAATTCAAAAGTTATTAGCTGAGGCTTCAAGGCAACAGGTAAGGATAGTCGTTCTGCCAGAAAACTTTGCTTATTATGGCGAACAAGATTTGCAATCCATAGGTTGTCAGGAAGCATTAGATAGTGGCCCTGTTAGGCAATTTTTAAGTGAGCAGGCCAAGCGTTTTAAGCTGTGGATTATCGGCGGAACGGTTCCGGTAGGGGATAAAAAATCTAAGCCAGTGGCAAGGTCGCTAATCTACGACCCCAGTGGTCAGTGCATTAATCATTACGACAAGATCCATTTGTTTGATGCCGACGTCCATTCAGAACATAGCCATCAAGCTTATCGTGAATCTGATTCCTATAGCTATGGTACGGCTATTAAAACTGTTGAAACAGACTCTTGTAAGCTAGGATTATCTGTTTGTTATGATTTAAGGTTTGCTGCTTTGTACCATCAGCTTAGGGTGGCGGGTGCCCAGATAGTTACAGTTCCAGCTGCATTTACCGCTATTACCGGCAGAGATCACTGGCAGCTTTTACTCAGAGCGCGGGCTGTAGAGAACCAATTTTTTATGATAGGTGCTAATTTAGTTGATAGAACCAGTAGTTCACGTGGCCTTTGGGGTGGCAGTGCAATTATTGATCCTTGGGGGACAGTGATTGCCAAAATTGATGATGACATTGGTGTGGTTTCTGCCGATATTAATATAAATATGATTGATGATATTAGAACCAGAATGCCAGTTCAGAATCACGGTCGATTAATGTTTAAAAACTAATCGGCTAGTTGTCTGATATATTGAAATAGCTTTTCACTTGCAGATGAATTTTTGTTAAGAGATTTATCACGGCAAGCCTGTCTTTGAAGGTTTCGTAGCTGTTGTCTGTCAGCGTTTGGATAGTGCCCAATAAAATCCTCGATGGCGTCATTACCCTCATTGATAAAGCGATCTCGCCACTGCTCCAGTTTAGCAAAATGTTGGCGAAAAGTTTGAGACTGATGATTGAGTTTATCCAGAGAATATTCGATTTTACTAACATCAATACTGCGTAAAAGCTTGCCTATGTACTGAATTTGACGGCGTCTTGCATCCAAATTCTTTAACCGTCGTGCTTCTTTGATAGCTGCTTTCAAAGAATCATCCAAAATAATTTTTTCGAGTTGCGACTTAGGTAATAACACTAATTGTTCACCCATATCTCGCAGCTCTTGATTCTCTCTCTTGAGCTGTGATCTGCTGGGTAGATCTATTGATTCGTTGGGTAAGTCAGACATTAGGTAAGAAACAGTGTTGCAAGGCCGAGGAACGAAATAAAGCCTACTACATCAGTAATTGTGGTCAGGATAACTGTTCCTGCAAGCGCGGGATCAATTTTAAGAGATTTAAGTAACACCGGAAGTAACGTCCCCGTAAGTGCAGCTGCCATCAAATTTATTGCCATAGCAAGACCAATAATAAGAGCCATAGTTGCATCTTGAAACCACAGCGATACTACACATCCCACGATAAGGGCATAAAGGAGTCCATTAAGGGCACCCACAGCAAACTCTTTGCTGAGCAGAAAGTTTAGGTTGCCGCGCTCAATTTGACCAAGGGCCATCCCTCTTATAACTACGGTTAATGTCTGGCTTCCTGCCACACCTCCCATGCTAGCGACAATAGGCATCAAAATTGCCAGTGCCACCACTTTATCCAAAGTATCTTCAAATAGGCTAATAGCAGTTGAGGCAAATATTGCAGTCAGCAGATTAACCCCCAACCATACGGCACGTCGTGGAACAGTTTTGCCAATCGATGAGAATGTATCTTCGGTATCACTGAGGCCAGCCATAGCAAGTAAAGAGTGATCGGCATCCTCAACAATAACATCAACCACATCATCAATGGTGATTCGACCCACTAGGCGATTTTCGTCGTCCACTACAGGCGCAGAAACCAAATCATGGCGCTGAAACAACTGTGCCACTTCAGAGTCAGTAAGATTGACATGGATGCCTCGTACCTCGGTATTTATGACTTCCCTTACGCTAGTCGTTGGCGATGATGTCAGTAACATTCCCAATGGCAGGTTGCCAACAAAAGTATCATCACGGTTAACTACAAAAAGGTTATCAGTAATTTCTGGAATTTCCTCAAAACGACGAAGATAGCGTAGAACAACATCAACAGTAATATCCGGACGAACGGTTATAACCTCAGTGTCCATCAGGCCGCCAGCGGTATCTTCGTTATAAGTAAGAACTGACTCAACCCGTTGTCTATCCTGCGCCGACATGGCTTGTAAAACCTCAGGGATAACGCGATCGGGTAATTGCTGGAGGATATCTACAATGTCATCGACATCCAGACCCTCGGTTATGGATGCGACTTCGGCGCTATCCATTTCATCTAAAAATTCTAATCTTATATCATCGGATAATTAATGAATAACTTCTCCAGATATTTCCGGATCAACGAGTTCCCAAAGAATTCTTCTGTATTTAGGAGGAGCAGTTTCCAACTGGTGGGCAACATCGGGTGGGGATAAATTATTGAGGGTGTGCCTAACTTGATTTAACGTCACCGAGTCGATGGCGCTACCAAGTTGTGACAGTAGGTTATTATGTTGCGTTACCTGAGTCATGCTTCTATTTCCTCAAAAGCCCAATAAGCAGCAGTGAATCGATAGTTTAACCTAAAAGACACCAGGATGCCTTGCTATAGAGCGTAAATTTGAACTACGAGGTTTATTTTCCCTCGCCGAAATAGTCAGCCAGCAGTCGAGTAATCATACTACATGCCTCATCTTCATCAGGTCCGTCAAATTCAAAAATAAGTTCAGTACCCTGACTAGCCGCTAAAAGTAATAGTGACATAATACTTTTAGCATCCACCAATGGTGATTCTGTGCCGGTTTTTATACTAGACTCGTAACGACCTGCAAGGGATGCCAGTTTAGTTGCAGCTCGGGCGTGTAATCCGAGCTCATTGATTATGAGTAATTTACAATTAATCATTATTTTTACCTATTTTTCACTGGCTAGCAATTTCTTTATGCATTACCTGAACTAAGTTATATTGTTTAGAGAAATGCTCATGAAGGCGATTGGCAATATATACAGAGCGATGTTGACCCCCAGTACAACCAATTGAAACAGTCAAATAACTACGATTATTAGCCTGAAATTTTGGAATCCAGCGGGTCAGATAACCAATAATATCAGCCAGCATTGAGGCCACATCAACCTGACTTTCAAGAAAATTGATCACGCCTGAGTCATTTCCAGTTTGGGTTCGAAGTTCTATTTTCCAGTAGGGGTTGGGTAAACATCGAACATCAAAAACAAAGTCTGACCCATTTGGAATACGCTGCTTAAAACCAAAGCTTTCAAATAGAATGGTCATCTGATGTTGATTATTAGGCACGATGGTATTTTTAACCAAATCACGCAATTGGTGAAGTGTTAGTCCCGATGTATCAATGGTAAGACTGGCAACTTGAGCAATGGGTGAGATAATATTTTCCTCGAGATCAATTGCCTCTTTAAGCCCTATGGTGTTACTACTCAATGGATGCTTGCGTCTAGTTTCAGAATAACGTCGCAATAAATCTGTGCGTTGTGCTTTTAGAAAGATGACGTCAACTTGAACACCGTAATCCTCAATGGTGCTTAGCATTTTCGGAATTTTAGTTAGATCACCCATTAGGTTGCGTGCATCTATTCCAACAGCTAATTGTAATTTCGGATCGCTGCTTTCTTCTCTAAGCTGACTGATGAGCTCGGGAAGCAGGCTTGAAGGTAAATTATCCACACAAGTAAAGCCAACATCCTCGAGAATATTGAGAGCAGATGTCTTTCCTGAGCCTGAGTGGCCACTAATAACAACAAGTCTCATTATTTTTACTTGCGCTCCAAGGCTAAAACGGTGTTAAAAAGTAAGTCATCGTTTTCGCAGTCGCGAATTTTTTGACGAGATTCTTCATCCTGCATAATTTTGGCGATTCTCGCAAGAGTGCTCAGATGCTCATCATTTTTTTCTTCCGGCACAACTAGGGCAAACACCAAATCTACCGGCTCATCATCAATTGCATCAAAATCCACGGGTGAAGTTAGCTTGGCTAAAAAACCATATATTTTTTTAACGCCCGGTGTGCGGCAGTGAGGAATAGCAACGCCATTTCCAAGACCGGTGCTACCTAATTTTTCTCGTGATACAAAGTTATCAAATAAAAGATCACAGAGTTCATTGTTGCCACCCAGCTGCGCAGTAATTATCTGGGCAATATTTTCTAGAATACGTTTTTTACTGCGTCCGGGTAAATTACAGCTAGTTAGTTCTGGAGTGAGTACATCAGAGATTTTCATACCTTGGTCTAATGATCCCTATGTTTTTCTTTGTGCTTGATAATTTGACGATCTAATTTATCACTGAGCGCATCAATGGCTGCATACAGATCCGTATGTTCAGCATTGGCAAATAATTCTCCGCCTGAGACATGAATAGTGGCTTCAGCCTTTTGAGAAAGTTTTTCTACGCTTAGGATAACTGCGGTGCTATTAATATGGTCATAGTGACGTTCAAGCTTGGCTAACTTGGCGGTGACATATTCACGAATTGGATCAGTTATCTCTAAATGATGTCCGCTAATGGTCATGTGCATAGTGTTCTCCTTGGTTACATTTTATTTACAAATCTTTTTCTCTGGCTCGACGAGGGTATATTCATACTTTCGCGATACTTCGCAACCGTTCGTCGAGCCACTTGAATTCCTTGATCGGCTAAAAGAGTCGTCAACTTATTGTCACTTAAAGGCTTACATGGACGTTCTGCCTCAATTAACATTTTTAGGATAGCGCAAACCGCAGTCGATGAACACTCTCCACCATCAGAAGTACCCACATGGCTAGAAAAGAAATATTTGAGCTCATAAATCCCCTGGGGTGTTGCCATATATTTCTTTGTAGTTACTCTTGAAACGGTTGATTCATGCAGTTCTAGTTGTTCGGCTATCTCTGAGAGAACCAGAGGCTTCATTGCGACCGGGCCATGCTCCAAAAAGCCTTGTTGAAAATCTACGATTGCCATAGTGACTTGCATTAGAGTGTCATTTCGACTTTCAAGGCTACGAATAAACCAGCGCGCTTCATTCAAATTCTTTTTTAAGAACTGATTTTCATCACTGTCATCCGCTCGCTTAATAAGATCACTATAAGTTTGGTTGATTCTAATACGCGGAATATTGGTACTGTTTAACCTTACCTGCCAACGACCACTTAGTTTTTCAATATATACATCAGGTACGATATATTCTGTATCATCTGCCGCCAGCATCTCGCCTGGTCTTGGATTTAATGTTCGAATTAATTCAAGACCCTGTTGTAGGGAGTCCTGGTCTAACTTACTCTTTTTTACTAACTTAGCGAGTTCAGTTGTGGCAATTTCTTCCAAGAAGTTTTCAACCAATACTTTCGCTTCTTGAAGGTAGGGAGTGTCATCGCTAAGTTGATTTAATTGAATAGAAAGACATTCCTTAAGATCCCGGGCAAAAATTCCTGGAGGGTCAAATTGCTGGAGTCTTTTTAAAACAGCAACCAATTCATCGTCCTGTAATGGATCATCTGCATTTTGATCTTTTAAATGTACCGTGATTTCCTGAAGATCATTCGATAAGAAACCATTGTCATTTATAGCGTCAATAAAGGCCTCTGCAACAGCTTTATCGCGATATGATAGGGTAATTAAATTGAGTTGCCAAAAAAGGTGATCTTGAAGAGATTCAGTGACCTGATAAACTGTATCTAAATTAAAGTCATTGTCATTTGATAGGGGCTTGATTGCTGTGCTTGCTCCCTCGCTCCAATTATTATCAATAGGTAAATTGTCCGAGTTGTCTGTTTCCCAAGTTGTTTCTGAAGTGCCACTTACATGCTCTGTTGAGTCCTGTGATTGAGTGTAATTTTCAGGATCATCGTTATCAAAGCTTACGTCATCCGCTCCAGAATTGTTATCTTGCTGAATTTGATCATTGGCGCCGGCTTGTTCATCGGTCTCTAAAAGCGGATTGTTATAAAGCTGTTCAATAATCTCTTGTTCAAGGTCAAGCGTAGACAGCTGCAGCAATTTTATTGCTTGCTGCAGCTGCGGGGTCATATTTAGTTGCTGACTAAACTTTAGCTGAAGGCCTTGCCTCATATTCTAAAAAACTTTTTAGTTGCCATATACTTAATGTTAGTGCCGAAGTGAGGTGTAAAGCAAGATTTGAATCAATAAATTCTGGCTACATGGTGAAATGATCGCCAAGATAGGTATCTCGAACTTTTTGATCAGATAAAATGTGTGCTGTAGTTCCCTCAGCGATAACATGACCCTCACCCACAATATAGGCTCGCGCACAAATATCGAGAGTTTCTCGAACATTATGATCAGTAATTAAAACTCCGATTCCTTTGTCACTCAGATGACGAATAATACCTTTAATATCATTGACCGAAATGGGATCAACGCCAGCAAAAGGCTCATCTAAAAGAATAAATTTTGGGTCAGTTGCCAGAGCTCGAGCTATTTCTACACGCCGTCTTTCGCCGCCAGAAAGGCTCATGCCATTTGATTCAGTTAAATGGCTAATATGAAATTCATTAAGCAGGCTATCCAATTTTTCGCGTCGCTGAGGAGGAGTTAAATCTTTGCGTGTTTCTAAGATTGCTAAGATATTATCACTGACGCTAAGTTTTCTAAAAATTGAAGGCTCTTGGGGCAAATAACCTAAGCCTTTTCGAGCGCGTCCATGCATGGGTAATTCAGAAATATCTTGATCGTTGATGAGTATTTGCCCGCCATCTTGCCTTACCAGGCCAATAGTCATATAAAAACATGTTGTCTTACCGGCGCCATTAGGGCCCAGAAGTCCAACAACCTCACCTTGACTAACAGAAAATGATACATCCTTGACAACGGGACGTTTACCATAACTTTTAGACAGGTGATTGGCGGTTAAAGTAGTCATTGAGGCACACTCAGGTCATTATAAGAATTAGTATTTGCGCTACTATCTTCAGTTTTTTGAAGTGGCGGTATAACTAGTTGAATCCGCTTCTGAGTACTTTGATTGTCGCCTTTTGCGCGCCATGTTTCGTTGGCAACGTCATAATTGATACTATCACCTTTGATTAAGGTACCATTTCTCGAAAGTGAGGCATCAGTTTTAAGATTAATAATTTTATCTTGGGGAAGGTACTCAATGATTCTTGCTCGAGCTATAACCTGTCCACCAGTTTTCGTCTTTTGTTGATAACTTGCCGGATTACCGTCGCAGAGGATGCGACTAACTCTTTTATCTTTATAAAAAACTTCAACTTTATTGGCATCAATTATTAGGGTTCCCTGTTGGATAATAACGTTGCCAGAATACTGAGTCAGACCGGTTTTTTCATTTCTTTCGGCAATATCTGACTCAATAGTAATAGTTTGACCCTGATCATCACTAAGAGAAAAGCAAGAGCTACTCACAAATAAAAGGCTGACAAATAATACTCTAAATAGAATCATGAACGCCTCTAACTCGAGATTCTATTTTTAAAATTTTGGTATCAAAATTAGCTGTCAGTGAATCTCCTGAAATTTTAGAATTCGGCGCTATTAATTCAACGCCGCCTTCAGCAGAAGCACTATCCTCTCCTAAAGAGTAAGATAGCTGCTCAGCCTTTAAAACTGTGTTACCCGCTAGATTTTCCCAATTAGCATTAACATTGCCATCAAACTCAAAAATTTGAGCAGCCTTGAAGAGAGTGGCATTTTCCGCTTTTATTTGAAATTGAGCGCCCAGAATATCTGTTTTGTAAGCAGTTAATAAAGGCTGTGTTAATTTAAGTTCAGAAAGGCCACTAAAAACTGATATTTTAGATGCTTTGAGGACGTATTTTTGGGTACCATCAGGCGAAAATATATAGGCATTGATGTTACTCATGTAGCTATCAGCGCTGGGAAGGGTTTCAACCTTACTAGCATCAGGTCGCAAAAAAGATTCCGGCGGACTATCCCATAAAAGAAGAAAACTTCCAGTGATCAAGACCAAACAGGCGGATAGAAAGAATTGCTTGATCATCTATAGGTGGCCAAAAGTGATTCCAGTTTACCTTGAGCATTTAAAATTAACTCAGCAACTTCTCTAACCGCACCATTTCCGCCAGACTTTTTGGTTTGCCACAGTGCCTGACTAGCAAGAACATGGTTGCCATTAGCAGGAGTAATTCCTAAGCCAACTCGGCTAATAACCGATAAATCTGGCAAATCATCACCAACGAAAGCAATTTCTTCTATATTAATATCCATAGTTTCAAGTAATTCATTAAGCGCAGTGAGTTTGTCCTCTCTACCCTGTACTACAGGATTAATATCGAGCTCTTGTGCTCGGCGCTTGAGCAAGTTAGACGAGCGACCAGTGATAATACCTACTTTGATTCCGCCGCGCTGGAGAAGCTTAATCCCCAGGCCATCCTGAATATTAAAGGCTTTTAACTCTTCGCCGCTATTGCCGTAATAGAGTTGGCCATCAGTAAGAACGCCATCCACATCAAGCAGTAAAAGCTTAATATTTTGTGCTGCTTTTATAACAATCGATGGATAATTTTCGTTCATTAGATGACTCCTGCGCGAAGAATATCATGCATATGAACTACACCGACAGGTTGTTTTTTTTCATTTTCAACAATGACTGCGGTGATACTACTTTGCTGCATAATATTCAAAGCTTCAGCGGCTAAAATATTTTGGTTAATGGTTTTAGGATTTGCGGACATAACATCTTTTATCAATGCGCTACTGAGATTAACGTTCGAATCTATAGCTCTTCTCAAGTCACCATCAGTAAATACGCCGAGAAGCCTACCTTGCTTATCCACAATAGTAGTCATGCCAAAACCTTTTTCAGTCATTTCTAATAGTGCATTTTGTAAGGGTGACTCAGGTGTTACTTTTGGTACTTCTTGATCCTGATGCATTATATCGCTGACCTTTAGAAGTAGCTTTCTGCCAAGTGCACCGCCAGGATGAGAAAAAGCAAAATCTTCAGCAGTAAAACCGCGTGATTCTAAAAGTGCAATCGCCAGTGCATCGCCCATTACAAGGGTGACAGTTGTACTGGTTGTTGGAGCTAGATTTAACGGGCAGGCTTCACTTGAAACGCTGATATCAAGATTGGCGCAGGCTGCTTGAGCAAGTGCAGAATCGGCATCGCCAGTCATACTAACTAACGGAATTCCAAGTCGCTTTATAAGAGGGATCAAGGTTACTAATTCAGCTGTATTACCTGAATTAGACATTGCCAAAACCACGTCATTCTTCGTTATCATGCCTAAATCACCATGGCTGGCCTCACCTGGATGTACAAAAAATGCTGGCGTTCCGGTACTTGCTAGAGTGGCAGCTATTTTATTGCCTATATGGCCAGATTTTCCCATGCCCGTCACTATAACTCGACCCTCACAGGCCAGAAGAGTTTCACAGGCAGTGGTAAAGGCTTCATTAATTCTATGTTGAAGCTCACCAACTGCTTGAGTCTCAAGAGCTATAGTGCGATGTCCAGATTCAATAAACATAGGTTTTGTCATCATGTTATTTGACATAGTGCTTTCAGTTTCGTTCCTTACAATGTGCCATTATAGGGCAAAAAAGCAATTTCGTGTTTAACATCAACCGCCCGTCGTCGAGTACCAGAGTAATAAGTAGTAAAGGCAATAAGCTGCAAGCAAAATTATTCCGATAGTTTTAGGTAATTTTGCATGGTCGGGATTATGGCGAACAGCCATAGTCATAAATGTAAATGTTAGCAAGGTTAATGCTGCCATGGCTATATAGTCGCGGTTAAATACTTGACTATCCAAAGCAATAGGCGAGATTGCTCCAGCGGCACCCATAACCAAAAGTAAATTAAAAAGATTAGATCCAATAATGTTTCCAATAGCAATATCATGTTGACCCCGAAGAGCGCTAACAGCAGAAGCGGCTAATTCAGGTAAGCTGGTTCCTATAGCGACAACGGTTAAGCCGATGACTAATTCACTAATACCCATGCTTAGCGCAATAGACTTAGCGCCCCAGACTGTGAACTCAGCGCTAACTAACAAGACTGCCAGACCCATTACGAAGCTAAAAAATGCGCTATTGTTGCTCAGAGTTGCTATCCCTTGGGCTTGTGATGATTCAGCTTGAGATTTTTTATACTTTATCGCAAGCATTAACAGAGGAATAACTAAAAGAATAAGAAGAATGCTTTCAACCCTTCCAAGAAAGTTGTTGTATAAGCATATTCCGGAAAAACCGGTAACCAGTAAAAGAATCAAGCCCTCTTCTTTAAGCAGGTTTTTTTTAAAAGGTATAGGTGCAATCAACAATGTAATACCTAGCACCAGACCAATATTGGCCAAATTTGAGCCAATTGCGTTACCCACAGCTAAATCGCCAGACCCTTTTAAGGCAGCATTAATAGAAATAATAATCTCAGGAGCAGATGTGCCTATGGACACAATGGTTAATCCTACAATCAGAGACGATATTCCTATGGATCGCGCCAGACTCGCACTTCCTGCAACAAATCTATCGGCACCCCAAATAAGGCCGAGCATGCCAGCGACAAGTGCGCCAATAGGTAGGTATAATGACATCATAAATATTCTGGCAACGCTTAGTAGGTTGTTTATTCAATAAACCCAGAATGGTATAGTGAGTAGTCTCTTATGTCAGTAGAAAATTTAATTAAAGCCTCAATATTTTTTGGCTGTTACAGTGGATGTTGGAAATGAAATTTCTAAAAAATAGCTTTGTTCTCGGTACAATAATTACCCTGATTCTATTGCCAGCTTCATTTGCCGCCAGTAAAGCTGAAGATCCCTACGAAAAAATTGAAAAAATTACCCAAGAGCTAATTAGTATCATTAGCCTGCACCAGAAAGACTATCCGAAAAACGAAAAACAGTATTTTGAAGCAATTTCCGATCTTCTGATTAATACAGTGGATTTTAACTATATTGCTAAAAAAGTGATGGGGCAATATAGAGCCAATATCACAAAACAACAAAGATTGTTGTTTGCCGAAAAATTTCGCCAAGGTCTTATCGAAACTTATGGGCGGGGGTTAATTAATTATGGTAATCAACAGATTGTGCTGATTAATCGTTCGCCGCTGAAAAAGGGACAGAAAACCCTTATTTTGCAGCAAGAAATTGTAAGTTCAGGTAATAAATTTCCACTTAGATACTCCATGGCTCGCAAAAAAACAGGTGAGTGGATGGTGATTAACATGACTATCAGCGGTATAAATTTACGCGATATTTTCCGCAATCAATTCTCCCAATCAGTACAGCAGATGTCTGGGGATTTTGATGCAGTCATTTCTGGCTGGGCCACAAATGTTGAATAAAAAAATTAAGGACTAATTAAATGAATGCAAATGACGTTAAGTCAATTCTTGAAGCGCAGTTGGTTGAATGTGACATTAAAGTGGAAGTCGATGGCAGTCATGTCAATATAATAGCCGTTGGCGATATTTTTGATGGTAAGCGAACAGTCCAACGCCAACAGTTAGTTTATGCTGTGCTGCAAGAGCATATTGCATCTGGTGTTATTCATGCGGTAAATATGAAGACTTATTCGCGGCAAGAGTGGCAAAAGTTAGCATAATTTTATATAAAATTTTCAATATACAAGACTTTAAAGCCTTGTGTACCTCAAAAAAAAGGAAAGTCCATGGACAAACTGGTCATTCAAGGTGGAGCCCGCTTAGAGGGTGAAATTTGGATTTCAGGATCTAAGAATGCTGCGTTGCCCATTCTTTTTGCTACGCTGTTAACCGATCAAAAAGTCACATTATCTAATTTGCCGCATTTACAGGATATAACCACTACTATTGCCCTTTTAGGGGCTCTTGGTGTCACTATTAGTATTGATGATAATATGCAGATAACGGTCGAATCAGGTTCCCTTAATGCCGTCACTGCTCCTTATGATTTAGTAAAAACCATGCGAGCTTCCATATTGGTTTTAGGCCCTTTGTTGGCAAAGTATGGTGAGGCCAATGTATCTTTCCCTGGTGGCTGTGCTATCGGTAGTCGTCCCGTTGATCTTCATCTTAAAGGGTTAGAGGCAATGGGGGCAGAAATAGAAGTTGACCAGGGCTATATCAAAGCTCGAACCAACGGTCGACTCAAAGGGGCAAATATCCTTATGGATGTGGTATCCGTCGGTGCGACAGAAAATCTAATGATGGCGGCAGCTCTAGCCGAAGGCACAACGGTTATCCAGAATGCTGCGAGAGAGCCTGAGATTGTTGATCTGGCTCGATGTATGAACGCCCTAGGAGCAAAAGTTGAAGACTTTGGCTCTAATACTCTAACTATTCATGGCGTTGAAAAAATGACCGGTGGTGAATACAGCATCATGCCAGATCGCATTGAGACTGGAACCTTTTTAGCCGCAGCCGCCGCAACTGGCGGAAGAATTAAGACAACCAAAGCTGATCCGACAAGCCTTGAAGCAGTATTGCTTAAGTTAAAAGAAACGGGCGCAGAAATTACTCAAGGAGACGACTGGATACAGTTAGATATGAAAGGAAAGCGGCCTAAAGCAATCAATATAAAAACCGCACCATACCCAGGATTTCCAACTGATATGCAGGCACAGTTAAGTGTCGTCAATGCAGTAGCCGAGGGTACTGGAAGGATCACTGAGACAATTTTTGAAAATCGTCATATGCAGGTTCAAGAGCTCAATCGTATGGGAGCCAATATTGCTGTAGAAGGAAATACCGCAGTGGTCACAGGGGTTGATAAACTTAATGGGGCCCCAGTGATGGCATCTGATCTTCGAGCCTCAGCGGCGCTAGTTATAGCGGGAATGGTCGCTTCAGGTGAAACAGCCGTAGATCGTATCTACCATATTGATCGTGGATATGAGTGTATAGAGGAGAAATTACGCCAAGTGGGTGCTAGAATACGCCGAGTTCCATCAAAGTAACCAAAAGAAAGTATTAGTTTTATGACACAAATTACTATAGCCCTCACCAAGGGGCGCATCTTAAAAGAGACATTGCCACTGTTAAAGCAGATTGGCCTTGAGCCTCTGGATGATGTATTTACCAGTCGAAAACTACTTTTTCCGACCACCAAAGATAATATTAGACTCCTTATACTAAGAGGGTCAGATGTGCCTACTTACGTTCAATTTGGCAAGGCTGATATAGGAATAGCTGGAAAAGACGGGTTACTTGAGCATCAAGGCGATGGTTATTATGAGCCAGTGGATTTAGGGATTGCTAAATGCCGCCTAATGACTGCGGCGCCGGTGGGTTATCAGCGAGACGTTGGTCGCTTGCGTGTAGCCACTAAATATACCAAAGTAGCCAGAGAATATTATGCTCAACAGGGACGACAAATTGATCTAATTAAATTATATGGTGCCATGGAGCTTGCTCCGGTGATGGATTTAGCTGATGAAATTGTGGATATTGTGGATACTGGTAATACCTTAAAAGCGAACGGTTTAGAAGCTCGAGAAATGATAGCGAATATTAGTTCTAGAGTAATCGTTAATAAAGCAGCCATGAAAACAAAGTTCCCTGTTATTAAACAGATTTTAACAGCCCTAGAAGAGGCGGTGAGCGCCAAATAATGAGCACGCCATTAATCAAAAGACTGTCGACTTCAGATGTAGATTTTCTTCCCACGCTTGATAAGCTGATCGCTTGGAATACTGTTTCAGATGCCAATATTGAAGAGCGTGTAGCAGAGATTATCCAGCAGGTTCGCTCTACTGGTGATCAAGCGCTTATAGATTTTAGCAATCAGTTTGATCGTCGCTCGGTCAAATCAATGGAGCAGCTATGTGTAGACTCTGCACAACTTGAAGCGGCTCTAGCAAATATTGAGACCGAAACACGCACCGCACTAGAAACAGCCGCTCAAAGAATTAGCGATTATCATCAGCATCAAATTCAAGATTCTTGGCAATATCAAGAGCCTAATGGCACCATTCTTGGTCAGCGTGTTACTCCTTTAGAAAGGGTGGGGCTTTATGTTCCTGGTGGTAAAGCCAGTTATCCATCATCAGTATTAATGAGCTGCATACCCGCTCGAATTGCCGGTGTAGAAGAAGTGATTATGGCAGTGCCAGCACCGGATGATGAGTTAAATCCAATTGTATTAGCCGCCGCCGCGATTGCCGGGGTTGATAAGGTGTATACAGTGGGTGGCGCTCAAGCAGTTGCAGCTATGGCCTATGGAACCCAAAGCATACCCAAAGTAGATAAAATTGTCGGCCCCGGCAATATCTATGTTGCCACCGCCAAACGTATGGTATTTGGTGCCGTAGGTCTTGATATGGTAGCAGGGCCAACAGAGATTCTTATAATCTGTGATGGAAAAACCGACCCAGATTGGATTGCCATGGACCTATTCTCTCAGGCAGAGCATGATGAAAACGCCCAATCTATTTTAATCAGTTGGGATGCCTCGCATTTGGACGCAGTTTATCAAAGCATTGCAAAACTTCTTCCTGAAATGGAGCGTAAAGATATTATTGCTCAATCTCTAGCTAATAGAGGCGCGCTCATTGAAGTGGCAGATAAAGAAGAAGCCATTATGCTAAGTAATCGTATTGCGCCAGAGCACCTAGAGTTATCGGTTGATGATCCTGAATCTTGGTTGTCAGACATACGTCATGCCGGTGCCATTTTTATGGGTCGCCACACAGCAGAAGCGGTAGGTGACTACTCTGCAGGACCAAGCCATGTCTTGCCAACCTCAGCGACTGCAAGATTTTCATCGCCACTAAGCGTGTATGATTTTCAAAAGCGTAGCTCGCTTATCTATTGTTCCCCTGAGGGCGCATCAGAGTTAGGTAAAGTTGCCTCTGTTCTGGGTAGAGGCGAAGATTTAACTGCCCACGCAAAATCGGCAGAATACCGCATTATAAAATAACCCAATAGAGCGATTATTATGAGTAGCTACTGGAGTGATTTTGTTAAAGATCTAGACCCATACAGTCCGGGTGAGCAGCCGCAGATTAGCAATATCACAAAGTTAAATACCAACGAAAATCCTTATGGACCCTCTCCAGCAGTTATTACTGCAATTTCAGAGGCCGCCGATGATCGCTTGCGACTTTATCCGCCGCCAGAGGCAGACCAACTCAAGTGCAAAATAGCCGAATATTTCCAATTATCCGCGGCACAGGTGTTTGTGGGTAATGGTTCAGACGAAGTATTGGCTCATATATTTAACGGTCTTCTGAGCCACCCAGAAAAAGGACCATTACTGTTCCCAGATATTAGCTACAGTTTTTATCCCGTATTTTGCCAACTGTATGGAATACATTATGAAAAAATTCCACTGGCTGACGACTTTTCGATTGATTTAGATAGTTTCCAGCGTGCAAATGGCGGCATTATTTTCCCCAATCCAAACGCGCCAACCGGTCTATTGCTCGGATTAGATGCTATAGAAAGTCTATTGCAAAAAAATACTGACACAGTGGTTGTGGTTGATGAAGCCTATATAGATTTCGGTGGTCAAACAGCGGCTTCACTTATTGATCAATATGATAATTTGCTGGTGGTACAAACCATGTCAAAATCTCGCTCTCTAGCTGGAATGAGAGTTGGTTATGCTATGGGGTCGGAGCATTTAATTGAGGGCCTGAATCGAATCAAAAATAGCTTTAATTCCTATCCCCTAGGGCATTTGCAGATTGCGGCAGCCATTGCAGCCTTTGATGATACACAATATTTCGAAAATACTAGGCAAAAAGTTATCAGTGAAAGAGAGCGTGTAGTCGACAAATTGCAGAGTCTTGGTTTTGAGGTGTTACCCTCCAAGTCTAACTTTGTCTTGGTACGTCATCCACAAAATAAAGCGGATCTATTGGCCCAAAGTCTCAGGGAAAAAGGGATTATTGTTCGATATTTCGCTAAGCCAAGAATTGATCAATTTTTAAGAATAACCATAGGTACAGACGCGCAAAATACTCTATTGATAGAATGTCTAAAGCAGATACTCTAATTAGTCTAGTTAGTAGCGGGACGTTCACCAGCAATTGCAGTAATAGTTAGCAACTGTTGGTTTCTTAAAATAATAAGCTCTATCGGTTGTCCGGGAAAAATTTCAGCGATTTGACTAATGCTGCGGTGACGATCGGTTACCGATAGGCCGTTAATTGATGTCACTATATCGCCAGGTAAAATTCCCGCTTGTTCAGTAGGGCCATCCTCAACAGTTGCCGTCACCAATAAACCATTAGAAAGATCAAGAGAGAGCTTTTTAGCCAGGGTTTGAGTGACCTCTATAGCCTCCACACCCAACCAGCCTCTAACAACTCTGCCATATTCTATAATGTGCGCGAGAACTTTTTCTACTTCATCAGCTGGAATTGCAAAGCCAATACCATCGGATTTCTCGTTATTTAAAATTGCCGCATTGATTCCCAATAAGTTGCCATAAGCATCAATTAAAGCGCCGCCAGAATTGCCTGGGTTAATATCGGCATCTGTTTGAATATAGTTTTCAAGATTATTGAGATTTAATCCATTGCGTTGGGTCGCGCTCACAATGCCCTGTGTTACTGTTTGTCCCATACCAAATGGGTTGCCAATGGCTAAAACAACATCGCCAATTTCAGCTTTATTAGGGTCGCCAAATTGAATTTCTTGTAGGTTGTCCGTATCAATTTTTAAGACAGCTAAATCGGTTTCAGGGTCAGTTCCAACGATTTTTGCCGGTAGTTCCCTGCCGTCATAAAGAAGAATCAATATTTCGTCAACAGAATCTACAACATGAAAACTAGTCACTATAAATCCAGTTTTATCAATAATCACACCAGAACCCAGAGAACCCTCAACCCGCTCTGGCTGTTGTTTATACATTCGTTTAAAAAAGGGATGCCTTGATAGTCGATGGGCATTGCGCTTAACTTTGGTTTTAGTGTAGATGTTAACCACTGATGGGGCTGCTTTTTTTACCGCTTGAGCGTAGGAGACAGGGCCAGACCCGCCAGATTCATTCAATGCTGGGTTGGCCCTAATAGAGTCGCCGCGAAACTCTGGAAAAACCAATAATAACAATGCAGCAACTGCTAGCCCAGTAATAACCGGCAGTCGAATAAAATCTATTGCTAATCTCAAACCCTGATTTTTAGCCATTATCTTCTTTAACCTAAATATTTTTTTTGCAACGCATAAACAAGTTTTAATAATAGCGCTATTAAAGTGCTATTGCTCATTCTTGGTCAAGGGTAATTATTAAGGAAATCGAAAATGACTAACGTAAAAGATTAGAAAGTTTAGGGTTCGGCTTTTCGGCTTTTCGGAAAAGTAAAATCATATGCCCAATCGATTGAATAAGTTGCGCTTTAGATTCTAGACAAATTTTATCTATAGTCGCTTTTTTAGCATCTCTATCGCCAACAGCTAGTTTTACTTTAATTAATTCATGATCGCCCAGTGCGCGATCAAGTTCCGCTAAAACAGTCTCCGTTAAGCCATTTCCAGCTACCGTGACTACAGGCTTTAATTGGTGCCCTAAAGAGCGTAAATATTTCTTATCCGCAGATGAAGTTGTCATAGTACAATACCTAATTATCAATACAGCCTATTTTAGCGAAAATTTCTCTATGGCGAAATCAAAAAATCGCACCTGGATCAAACAGCATGTCAAAGATCCCTACGTTGTTCAGTCTCAGCGAGATGGCTATCGCTCCAGAGCGAGTTACAAACTACTAGAGATTGTCGAAAAAGCTCGAATGATTAAACCAGCGATGACTGTGGTAGATCTTGGTTCGGCGCCCGGAGGATGGTCTCAGGTGGCGATAAAAAAGGTAGGTCACAAAGGAGCGGTAGTCGCGGTAGATATTCTGCCAATGAATCCCATTGCAGGTGTAGAGTTTATCCAGGGTGATTTTACCGAAGAAAAAATACTGGCCGAATTATTAGAAAAAATAGGAAATAAACCAGTAGACCTTGTAATTTCAGATATGGCCCCCAACTTAACAGGTATGAAGGCAGTTGATCAGCCAGCAGTTGTCTATCTGGCAGAGTTGGCGGTAGATTTAGCGCAACAAGTGCTTAATAAAGACGGAATTTTTATTGCTAAATTATTTCAAGGTGAGGGATTTGACGAATTTGTGCGTAATACTAGAAAGGTGTTTAATATTGTAAGTCTTAAAAAGCCAGATGCATCTAGGTCAAAATCACGTGAAGTTTACCTAGTGGCAAAGGGCCTGCAACAAAACTAATGAGGTTGATGGTTTGAATGATTTTTTAAAGAATATACTAATTTGGCTGGTGCTGGCAGGTATTTTGATGTCGGTATTCAATAGCTTTACACCTAAAACCGAGGTCAATGATCTCAGTTACTCGGATTTTATTCTGGAAGTTCAAAATGAACGAGTGGCTACTGTTGTTAACAATGGGTTAACCATCGAAGGAGAGCGTGTCGATGGAAGTAAGTTCACCACAGTAATACCGCCAGCCATTAAGGATGACGGTCTTATTAAGGACTTGGTTAACTACAATGTGAAAATTGTCGGTAAGCTACCAGAAACCCCCAGCGTGTTTTCTCAATTACTCATTGCTGCATTCCCTATTCTGTTAATTCTTGCAATTTTTATGTTTTTTATGCGTCAAATGCAAGGTGGTGGTGGTGGCCGAGGTGGCCCTATGAGCTTTGGTAAAAGTAAAGCCAAACTACTAGCGGGAGATCAAATTAAAACCACTTTTTCTGACGTGGCTGGTGTTGATGAAGCTAAAGAAGATGTGGGTGAGTTAGTTGAGTTTTTAAGCGACCCCAGTAAATTTCAGCGACTTGGCGGTCGAATCCCCAAGGGCATACTGATGGTAGGCCCTCCAGGAACAGGTAAGACATTATTAGCCAAAGCGATTGCGGGTGAAGCCAAGGTACCATTCTTCTCAATTTCAGGTTCTGATTTTGTAGAAATGTTTGTCGGTGTCGGTGCATCCCGCGTTCGCGATATGTTTGAGCAGGTCAAAAAACAAGCGCCTTGTATCATTTTTATTGACGAAATTGATGCCGTAGGCCGTCATCGTGGAGGTGGCTATGGAGGCGGTAACGATGAGCGTGAGCAAACATTAAATCAGCTACTGGTTGAGATGGATGGTTTTGAAGGCAATGAGGGGGTTATTGTGATTGCCGCAACTAACCGCCCTGATGTGCTTGATAAAGCCTTGTTGCGTCCCGGGCGATTCGATCGTCAGGTGTATGTCAGCTTGCCAGATATTCGTGGTCGTGAACAAATTCTTAAAGTACATGCGCGTAAAGTGCCCTTGGATGAATCAATTGATTTAGGTATTTTGGCTCGAGGAACCCCGGGGTTCTCTGGTGCGGATCTAGCTAATCTGGTCAATGAAGCTGCGCTATTTTCTGCCCGTGCTAATCGTCGCCTAGTCACTATGGAAGAATTTGAGAAGGCGCGAGATAAAATCATGATGGGCGCCGAAAGACGCTCCATGGTGATGTCAGAGAAAGAAAAAATGAATACTGCCTATCACGAGGCCGGTCATGCAATTATTGGTCGCTTGGTGCCAGAGCATGATCCGGTGCATAAGGTTTCGATTATTCCGCGCGGTCGGGCTTTGGGGGTGACCCAGTATCTACCTGAAGAAGACAAATACAGCTCAAGTCGTCGGCAATTGATAAGTATGATATGCAGCCTCTTTGGTGGGCGAATTGCAGAAGAATTGATTGGTGGTATTGATGGTGTGACTACCGGTGCTTCAAATGATATTGAACGGGCAACCCAGTTGGCCAGAAATATGGTCACCAAATGGGGTCTCACAGAAAAAATGGGTCCAATTTTATACGGTGAAGATGAATCTCAAGCGCCGGGTGGTGGAAATACCCATTATTCTGAGGATACCTCAAGAGAAATTGACCAAGAAGTTCGCGATATTCTTAATAACGCTTACAGTACTGCCGAAAAATTACTCGAAGATAATCGTGATATTTTAGAGGCCATGAAAGATGCGCTAATGGAATATGAAACCATTGATGCTGATCAGGTAGATGATCTAATGGCAAGGCGGAAAGTTCGACCGCCCCACCAATGGGATGACAATGATGCAGGTCCTTCCGATGGAGCTTCAAGCGCAAAAAAAGCCGCACCTAAAAAACCTAATGTGGGTGATGCTGTAGAAGGCGTCTAATCTTATAATAGTAAAAACACCGAGCCATTTAGGTGGCTTGGTGTTATCTTCTAAGCCATGTCAAAAACACAGCGCCATTCCAAGTTCCTTAAATGCGGTGATAAAACCCTCAATCTCTCCAGCCCTGCAATAATGGCGGTGCTAAATATCACGCCTGATTCGTTCTCGGATGGAGGCCAGCTCTTTACCCAAAAAGAAATAGATAAAGACAAAGTATTGCATGTAGTCGAGGCTATGATTGCTCAAGGTGCCAATATTATTGATCTTGGGGGGGAGTCTACACGCCCAGGCGCGACTCCAATAACAGTTCAACAGGAACTTGACCGCGTAATACCGGTCTTAGAATTATTATCGAAAAGATTTGATGCAATTTTTTCTGTGGACACAAGCTCTCCAGAAGTGATGCTTGAAGCTGATAGGGCAGGTGCTCATTTGATTAATGACGTAAGAGCCCTAAGGCGCGAAGGCGCATTAGATGCCGCTGTGGAAACAGGCTTGCCGGTTTGTCTAATGCATATGCAGAATGATCCAAAATCAATGCAACATAATCCTCAATATCAAGATGTTGTTAGTGATGTAATCAACTTTTTAGACCGACGAAAATTACAATGTATAGTATCAGGTATTCCTGGCGATCAAATACTATTAGACCCAGGATTTGGTTTTGGTAAAACCCTTGAGCATAATTTAGCGTTGTTTTCAGGGTTAACTCAACTGGCAGAGCAAAACCATCCTATAGTGGTAGGGTTATCTAGAAAATCCATGATTGGACAATTAATAAATACAGAAGTGAATGATAGATTAATTGGAAGTGTTACAATGGCGCTCTTGGCGGCACAAAAAATCTTTTCGGTCGGAGGCTCTGTGATTTTGAGAGTTCACGACGTAAAAGAGACAAAACAAGCAATTCAAATTTGGCAGGCAACTCATTAAGTATAGGGTTTTGACAACCGATGAAGCGAAAATATTTTGGAACAGACGGCATACGAGGCAGGGTTGGAGAAGACCCTATAACCGCCGATTTTATTCTCAAGTTAGGTTGGGCAGCCGGCAAGGTTCTGACTAAATACGCAGAGGGTAAAAAAAATCGGGTAATTATTGGTAAGGATACAAGAGTATCTGGCTATATGTTCGAATCTGCACTTGAGGCAGGGCTTATTGCTGCAGGTGTAGATGTAGATTTGTTAGGGCCAATGCCTACTCCGGCTATTGCCTACCTAACCAGAACTTTTCGCGCCGCAGCGGGTATCGTCATTAGTGCTTCCCATAATCCCGTAGAAGACAACGGCATAAAATTTTTCGCCGCAGATGGTTATAAACTGCCTGATGAAATTGAGCTTGAAATAGAAGCGCTCATTGATCAGCCGTTAATAACTAATGGCTCAAATAGTCTGGGTAAGGCGCGACGGATTCATGATGCATCGGGTCGTTATGTTGAATTTTGTAAGGGAACACTGCCGTTAGGCTTTAATTTAGCCGGAGTAAAAGTGGCACTTGATTGTGCCAATGGCGCAACCTACAACACAGCACCTAGAGTGTTTAAAGAGCTAGGTGCAACAGTTGTTACTATAGGCAATGCACCGGACGGGTTTAATATTAATCGAGAGTGTGGATCAACCCATATGCAGGCATTGCAAGAGTTGGTTCAGCAAGAACAAGCAGATGTAGGTATTGCTCTTGATGGCGATGGTGATCGGGTGTTATTTGTTGATAACAATGGAGAAGTAGTCGACGGCGACGAATTGTTGTATGTTATCGCGCAACATCGACATAGCCATAATAATTGCAACGGTGTAGTCGGTACTCAGATGAGTAATCTGGGTCTAGAATTGGCATTGTCTGAAATGAATATCCCATTTGAACGAACCAAGGTGGGTGATCGCTATGTGGTTGAAGCTTTAAAGGAAAATGATTGGGTTTTAGGTGGTGAGAGTTCTGGCCATATACTTTGCGGTGAACTTAATACTACAGGTGATGGCATTGTATCTGCTCTACAAGTCATGCTTGCATTGGCTGATGCAAAGAAAACATTAGCACAGCTAAAATCCGAGATGACTAAATTCCCACAAATGATGATTAACGTAAGGTTACCTAAAAAAGTTGATATCAGCCAAAATTCATTGGTAAATAAAGCGGTAGTGGATGCAGAAAAACAGTTAGATGGTCGTGGTCGAATTCTGCTTCGGCCCTCTGGAACAGAGCCAGTTATTCGGGTGATGGTAGAGGGCGAAGACTCTGTGCTAGTGAATAATTTAGTGAATCAGATAGCTGATGTAGTTAGGCAACAGGTTAAATAAAGCCCTTAACTTAGTTTGCTAGTTGTATATTAGCTGTTAGTCGGGTAGCATTCGCAACCGTTTGGGAAAACCCTCTAAAGAGGAGAGCTGAGGATGGCAAAGCCGCTATTGGCGGGCAATTGGAAAATGCACGGAACAGCAACATCGGCGGCCAAATTGGCTAGCGAAATTGCTGAAATTTCAGGTGAAAATCCAGAAATTATAGTATTTCCATCATTCGTAAGTATTCCAGGCGTAGTGTCTGCTTTATCAGGGCGCAAGAACGTTGCTATTGGCGCACAAAATGTTAGTCACTATTCAGATGGAGCATATACTGGAGAAATTTCTGGACAAATGCTTGCAGAGCTAGGGTGTACTTATGTGCTAGTGGGGCACTCAGAGAGGCGAACATACAACGCTGAAAACAACGAGTTAGTGGCAAAAAAATTTGCGGCAGCTCAAAAAAGTGGTTTAACACCCATACTTTGTGTTGGTGAAACCCTTCAGCAAAGGCAGGACAAAATTCAACTGCAAGTGATCAAAGCACAGATTACTGCAGTTATTGAGAAAGTAGGATTGCAAAGTGTATGTGATGCAGTTGTTGCCTATGAACCAGTTTGGGCTGTAGGGACTGGAGAATCAGCTACACCGGACCAGGCTCAACAAGTCCACAGCTTTATAAGGGCTGAGTTGGGTGACAAGGGTGTGGATACGCAGCTTTTATATGGCGGTAGCATCAATGCAGACAATGCAGCAGATTTATTTACTCAACCAGATATAGATGGTGGTTTGGTTGGCGGAGCCTCGTTAGAGGCAGAACATTTTAACAATATTGCACAACAATTAATCGAGCGAAAGTAATGGAACAGTTTATTTTAATTTTTCACTTTGTAGTAGCCGTAGCACTTATCGGCCTTATTCTAATTCAACAGGGTAAGGGAGCAGAGGCGGGTGCTTCATTTGGCGCAGGCGCATCTCAAACAGTTTTAGGTAGTTCTGGTGGCTGGAATTTCTTCAGTAAAGTTACCGCTATATTAGCGACTATTTTCTTTGTAACCAGCGTGAGTTTGGCTGTAGTTGCAAAAAATCGTACGGTGGTAAGTGATATTGATCTTCCTGTGCTTGAGCAAACGACTTCAGAAACTACCATTGAAAGCTCAATTCCTGAGATTGAGGTAAATACTGAGACTGCCCTGCCAGTGGTCGAAGACTAATACCTCGAAATTAAGCAATAATTTAATATTGCCCAAGTGGTGGAATTGGTAGACACGCTATCTTGAGGGGGTAGTGGCGAAAGCCGTGCCGGTTCAAGTCCGGCCTTGGGCACCATCAAAAAATAATTTCTATAGTTTCTACGCTAACTTAACAGTTACTCGATACTCAGATTACCTTATAGTCTATATTTAGGCTGTCATAAACTTAGATAGAAAAAGCTATGATTGCAGTAAATTCCTCAGGAAAACCCAATCTATCGGTACTTCAAATCACCCTGATTGTTGCTTTGGGTGGCCTATTAATGGGTTACGATGCAGCTACCGTAGCTACTTCACAGATATATTTTACCCAGTACTTTGGCTTCACCCCTGGCCAGCAGGGCTGGGTGATTAGTAGTGCAGGCTATGGCTGTTTTTTAGGTGCCATTAGTGCCGGTTATCTAACCAGTGCATTAAGCCGAAAATACACACTTATACTTGCGGCATTGCTATATATTATTTCAGCGATTGGATCGGGTATTGCGGATTCTCTAACGGTTCTTGTGAGCTATAGGATTATCCTAGGTTTAAGTATTGGTATGATCGCCATGACTTCGCCGATGTACATTGCCGAGATATCACCATCAAATATTAGAGGCAAGATGATTACTTATCATCAGTTGGCAATGGTGGTGGGGTTTATTTTGCCCTTTTTAGTTAGTTTTCTTATCAATACAGGTGATATAAGTGATTCTGACAGAGTTGCCTATGGTTGGCGACTTATGTTTTGGACTGAAATAGTCCCCGCAGTGATCTTTTTTGCCTTACTGTTTTATATACCACATAGCCCTCGCTGGTTGATACTTAAGGGGCATAATCAGCATGCAAAGACAGTGCTTGATCAACTAGCTGAAGATAAGAGTGGGGCTAAAACTGAATTTCAATTGATTGCTAAATCTCTTGCGGAGACGATAGCGCCCTCACGTAAACTTCTGTTCAAAAATGGACTTGGGTTTGCGCTTTTCTTGGGTATCATGTTGGCGATCTTTCAGCAGGCTACCGGAATAGTTGCAATTCTGATCTACAGCGGAGAAATATTTAGTCAGGCTCTGGGTTATGATCCAAGGCAGGCACTTATGCCTCAACTCTGGGTTGGTATAGTCAATCTAATTTTTACATTTGTCGCTATATATAAGGTGGATAGTTGGGGCCGTAAACCCTTATTAATAGGGGGCACGCTGGGTATGTTTTTTGGCCTATCAGTCCTCGCTTTATCGGTCTATACACAACAGGGAGGCTTATTATCTTTAATCGGTGTATTAGTATTTGTCGGTGCATTTGCCATGTCGATGGGTCCCGTCGTTTGGGTAATATTGGCGGAAATTTTTCCCAATAATGTCCGCAGTCTAGCGATGTCGATTACTATTGGGGCCCAATGTTTAACCAGCGCCTTTGTGACTAATGGTTTTCCTATTTTATATAAAAGCCATTTTAATACTCACAACTTTAACGGCGCTTTACCTTATTTCTTATTTGCTTCTATATGTATTATTGCTATTTTGTTTGTTTGGCGACTGGTGCCTGAAACTAAAGGCAAATCATTGGAAGAAATGGAGCAAATATGGCGATAATAATGGCTGGATCATGTCACCATTTTATAGGTAAAGGCTAAAGAGACTATGGTTAAAATAATAGCGGCCTTATTGGGTTGGCAAATTGCTGGATTTTTCGGTGGGATCATTGGCTTTTACATAGGCAGTTATTTTGATCGTGGATTAAGCAGTTTTTCTCGGCCCTTATCATCTAGCGAGCAAGCTCGAGTGGGGGCATCTTATTTCCAAACTACGTTTACCTTACTGGGTTATTTAGCTAAGGCTGATGGTCGTATTTCTGAAGAAGAAATTGCTCAAGCTGAGGCATTAATGAGCCGTATGGGTCTGACCGAAGATCATCGCCAGCAGGCAATTAATTTTTTTAAATCCGGTTCAAAGTCTGATTTTTCTTTAGATCAAACAATGCAGCAATTTGTAGGCACCTGTGGCCGAATGAATAACCTTAAGCAGTCACTGCTTAATGATTTAATCGCACTGGCTTTGGCTGACGGTGAGTTACACCCGTCAGAGCGGCAGGCGCTTCAAAGTATCGCCCAGTATTTAGGAATATCCAAAGCGTTGTTTGAAAAAATTATCGAGATGATAATGGCGCGCGCTCAATTTAATGGTGCGGGCTCATCAGGTGGTTATGCGAGTTCAGCCAGTCAATTAGAGGCTGCCTATAAAGCATTAGGCGTTAGCTCAAAAAATACAGACTCCGAAATTAAAAAAACCTATCGGAAATTGGTCAGTGAAAACCATCCTGATAAGCTAATTGGTCAGGGTATGCCTGATGATATGATCAAATTGGCAACCGAGCGAACTCAAGAAATTCGCAAAGCGTATGAATTAATTCAAGAAAGCCGAAAATAAAACTTGAATAAGTCCTGAAGTTGGTTGACCTCAACTACCCCTGTACCTATAATGCGCGTCCCTTAAAGGGTGGTGTGGTAACACATCAAGATGTAGGTGCGGGATGGAGCAGTCTGGTAGCTCGTCGGGCTCATAACCCGAAGGTCGTTGGTTCAAATCCAGCTCCCGCTACCAAGTATTACAGGTATTGTTTGCGATGTTTATGGGGTCAAACAATATGGATATAGTGGAAGAAGTAGGCTACGATAGTTGTATTATGGCTTGTAGCTTATAGACTAAGTATTTTAGGCCACTAGAACATTCGCGTCGTAATTGGCGCAAATCGAAGAGCCCCATATTGGGGCTTTTCTTTAGCTGGCTATAAATGGGAGGTATTCCCATTTTTTCTCGGAGTATATTGTGTCGTCTGGTGATCTAGTATTAAAGCAGTTGTTACAGCCAGTGGTAGAAGCGATGGATTGTGAGCTCTGGGGTATAGAGTTGCAGATGGGCGGTAAAGCTAAGTTGCTTAGAATTTTTATCGACCGAGATGAAGAAGTAGGCGTCGGCGTTGACGATTGTGAGCGAGTCAGCCGACAAGCAAGTGCAATTCTTGATGTAGAAGATGTAATTTCAGGAGAGTATATTTTAGAAGTATCTTCGCCTGGGATGGATCGACCGCTCTATGAGCTCGATCATTATGCTCGATATTTGGGCGAAGAGATCTCGTTAAGACTTAGATTTCCTTACGAGGGGCGACGGAACTACAAGGGTCGCTTAAAGGCAATTGAAGGTGATGAGATCGTTGTGGTGGTTACAGATAATGAGTTTCTGTTTCCTGTTGAAGGTATCGAAAAGGCGAACCTAGTTCCTCAATTTTGAGGCAGGCGGAGTTTGATCAATGAGTAAAGAAATTTTAATGGTTGCTGAGGCTGTATCCAACGAAAAAGGTGTGGATAGAGGTATTATTTTTGAAGCCATCGAGCAAGCACTCGCTATGGCGACAAAGAAGCGTTTTGATGAGGGTGCCAATATCCGAGTCGAAATTGATCGTGAAACGGGTGATTACCAATCATTCCGATGGTGGGATGTGGTTGCCGATGATGAAATGGCTGAATTGGGTACCCAGTTCACGACAGAGGAAGCGTTTGAGCAAGATCCTACCCTAAAAGTAGGTGATACCTTTGAGGAATTAGTGCCCAATATAGAGTTTGGACGTATTGCAGCACAAACTGCGAAGCAAGTAATTGTTCAGCGCGTCAAGGAAGCCGAAAGAAACCTTATTATCGATCGCTTTAAACACCGTGTAGGTGAATTGTTAAATGGCACGGTTAAAAAAGTAACCCGCGACCATATTGTTGTTGATTTTGGTGATAATGCAGAAGGACTATTACCTAGAGAGGATTTAGTCGGCCGTGAAATTTTTAGAATAAACGATCGAACTCGCGTTATTCTTACTGGTATACGAGAGGAAGTGCGCGGTCCTCAATTGCAGGTGTCAAGAGCTGCGCCAGAGATGCTAGTTCAATTATTTCAGATTGAAGTGCCAGAGATCGCTGAAGGTGTTATCGAAATTAAAGGTGCTGCTCGCGATCCAGGTCAGCGCGCCAAGATTGCAGTGAAAACTAAGGATGCACGTATTGACCCTGTTGGTGCTTGTGTAGGTATGCGTGGCGCTCGTGTTCAGGCTGTATCTAATGACCTTGATGATGAGCGTGTCGATATTGTTCTATGGGATGATAATCCAGCACAGCTTGTTATAAATGCCATGGCACCTGCAGAGGTTGAGTCTATTGTTGTTGACGAAGATAGTCATTCGATGGATGTGGCGGTAGATGAAGAAAATCTAGCTCAAGCGATTGGTAAGGGTGGTCAAAATGTGCGTCTAGCATCCGAGCTTACGGGTTGGACTATTAATGTAATGACTATAGAAGATGCGCAAGAAAAGCAGCAAACAGAATCTGTAAGCGTGATTGAAAAATTAATGAATGCTCTTGATGTAGATGAAGACGTTGCTACTGTATTGGTAGAAGAGGGCTTCACTAGCGTAGAAGAAGTTGCCTATGTTCCATTGGAAGAAATGAGTGCTATTGAAGGCTTTGATCCAGGTATTGCTGAAGAGTTGCGCGCACGTGCCAAAGATGCATTGTTGACCATGGCACTTGCAAGTGAAGAGCAGTTAACCAATGCAAAACCAGCTGATGACCTTCTTAATATGGAAGGTATGGATCAAGAGTTAGCCCTTAAATTGGCTGCAAATAGCATCATCACCATGGAAGATCTTGCCGAACAAGCGGTTGATGATCTTATGGATGTTGAAGGCATGAATGAAGAAAAAGCGGCGTCATTAATTATGACTGCTCGCGCACCTTGGTTTGAGTAATAGATTAAATCACTAGGTGTTATCCAGAGGCGAAAAGAATGGCTGAAGTGACAGTAAATGAATTAGCAAAAACCGTAGGGGCTTCTGTGGACCGTCTGCTATTGCAGATGAAAGAAGCTGGTTTGAGTCACAGCTCGGCAGATGCCAGTGTTTCGGACGAAGAAAAACAAGTTCTTCTTGGCTATCTTAAAAGCTTGCATGGCGATAAATCTGGAGAACCCAAGAAGATTGTCTTGCGTCGCAAGACAATGAGTACTCTCAAGTCGGGCAACAAGAAAACTGTTAATATCGAAGTTCGCAAAAAAAGAACTTACGTCAAGCGTAGTGACGAAGAGTTAGAGACTCAAGCTAAGGCTGAGGCTGAAGAAGTGGTTCTTCGTGAACAGGATGTGCCAGAAGTAGAGTTTGGTACCGGAATTGATGATATTGAACAAAAACGTCAATCAGCCATTGAAAAACGCCGAAACGCGGAAACTGAAGCTAAGCAAGCTGAAGAAGATGCTGAAAAGAAAAAATTGGAAGAAAAGACTGAAGATGAAGCTAAAAAAGCGGCTGAAACTTCTGAAAATCAAGCGCAGAAGCCAGTTAAAAAGACAGCTGCATCGCCTACACAGCAGCCTGTTCCCTCGGAGCCAGTTCTAGATAAAGGTCGACGCCAGGCCAAATCATCTGATGATGAAGAAGATAAAATTGCTAGAAAAGCGGCCAAAAAGCCATCTATCAAAAGCAAGAAAAAACCTCGTGTCGAGCTTGATGAAGCAATGGGTGAAAAGGGCGCTAGACCCCGACTAAAGTCAGGTCTTCGTTCGGCTCTTAAAGTTGATAACAAGCACGTATTTAAAAAACCAGTTGATAAAAAGATTGTAGAAGTAGCCATTCCCGATGAAGTTAGTGTTGCTGACTTAGCGCAAATGATGTCGCTAAAATCGGGTGTGGTTGTCAAAGAGCTCATGAAGATGGGCGTAATGGCTACAATTAATCAAATGATTGATCAGGAGACGGCGTTCTTAGTCGTTGAAGAATTAGGTCATACCCCTGTCGCAGCTACTAATGATTCCCTAGAAGATCAACTTACCCAGCAATTTGAAGATCTTAATACAGACAGTAGTCAGCAACCAAGAGCGCCAGTGGTAACAGTAATGGGCCATGTTGATCATGGAAAGACATCCCTTTTGGATTATATTAGAGAGTCAAGAGTGGCCTCTGGTGAAGCCGGAGGGATTACTCAGCATATTGGTGCCTACCATGTAGATACACCAAAAGGTATGGTTACTTTTCTAGATACTCCGGGTCACGCCGCCTTTACTGCAATGCGAGCCAGAGGAGCGCAAAGTACGGATGTTGTTATCCTAGTAGTTGCAGCTGATGATGGTGTGATGCCACAAACAGAAGAAGCTGTTCAGCACGCTCGAGCTGCAGGTGTACCTATTGTCGTAGCTATTAATAAAATGGATAAAGAAGGGGCAGATCCAGAGCGTGTCACCACAGAGCTCGCAGCGAAAGATGTTTTTCCTGAGGACTGGGGTGGTGATACACAGTTTATAAAAGTCTCAGCTCAGACTGGTGACGGTATTGAAGAATTATTAGAAGCCGTTCTGCTGCAATCAGAATTATTAGAGCTTACGGCGCCTGTCGATGTTCCCGCTCGTGGTGTAGTAGTTGAGTCCAGAATTGATAAGGGCCGAGGTGTTGTTGCAACAGCCCTAGTTCAGCAGGGAACTCTTCGAAAAGGTGATTTCATACTAGCCGGTGAAAGTGTGGGTAAAATTCGTGCACTAAATAATGATGCTAGGCAGCCTACCGCTGAAGCAGGGCCATCTATTCCAGTTGAAATACTGGGTCTTGATGAGCCGCCACAGGCAGGAGACGAATTCTTTGTTGTTGCTGATGAAAGAAAAGCAAAAGAGATAGCTCAGCAACGACAGGATCAAGCGCGCAAAGAAAGATTTTCTCGACAGCAGGCAGCTAAACTAGAAAATATGTTTACTGATATGGAATCAGGCGTAGTCAATAAGTTGCCATTAGTGGTTAAAACTGATGTGAGAGGTTCTTTAGAGGCACTTACCAGTGCATTGAATGATTTTGCTACCGAAGAAGTTGCAGTTGAAATTGTAGCCTCTGGTGTTGGTGGTATTACTGAATCAGATATCAATCTCGCTTTGACCACCGGTGCGATTGTTCTTGGTTTTAATGTTCGAGCCTCCAGTGTTGCTCGTGAGTTAGCTGAAAAAGAGCAAATTGAAGTTCGATACTATAGTGTTATCTACAAGTTGCTTGATGAAGTTAAGCAAGCACTATCAGGTATGTTAGCACCAGAAACCAAAGAAGAGATTGTCGGTATTGCACAGGTTAGAGATGTGTTTAGATCGCCAAAATTTGGTGCAATTGCGGGTTGTATGGTCATCGAAGGAACTGTGTATCGCAACAAACCAATTCGTGTACTACGCGATAATGTGGTTATCTTCCAAGGTGAGCTTGAGTCATTAAGACGCTTTAAAGACGATGCACAAGATGTTCGCAACGGTATGGAATGTGGCATTGGTGTTTAAGATTACAATGATGTTAAACCTGGTGATCAAATTGAAGTATATGAAATTACACAGGTACAACGCTCTCTTTAGTAAGAGAGCTAAATAAATGCCAAAAGAATTTACTCGATCTGAACGGGTTTCAGATGCCGTTCAAAAAGAATTAGCTTCTTTGATTCGTCAGCATATTCGCGATCCACGAGTGGGTATGCTCAGCGTCACTGATGTGACCGTCACTCGGGATCTTGCAATTGCTAAAGTCTATGTTGCTTTTGTCGGTGAAAGAACATCCGATGAAATTAAACAAGGCCTTGATGCACTTAATGGTGCATCGGGATACCTTAGGAAGTTACTAGCCTCAAGCATTGCTTTACGTGCTACGCCAAAATTAAACTTTTTCTATGATGAAACCGGACAGCGTAGTCAGCGTCTTGACGCTCTCATTGATTTAGCCATATCCTCGGATAACAGTAACCAAGAGGAATCTTAAATTTGGGTCGTCGTCGCAAATCGGGTCGATCAGTCAATGGAGTCCTGCTTCTCAATAAGCCTATAGGATTTACTTCTAATAAAGTCTTGCAAAAAGTTAGATGGTTGTTTGATGCCAATAGAGCTGGTCATACGGGGGCACTAGATCCACTGGCATCTGGAGTACTCCCTTTATGCTTTGGCGAGGCAACCAAATTTAGTCAATACCTTCTTGATTCAGATAAATATTATCGCAGCACCTATACTTTTGGTATAAGTACTGCAACTGGTGATAGTGAGGGAGATATTATTTCCCAGCAGGATGCATCAAAACTCACCAAACAACAAATAGAAGAAGAAATAAAGAACTTTCAGGGTGATATAGATCAGGTACCTTCGATGTACTCTGCACTTAAACATAATGGTCAACCACTTTATAAATTGGCAAGACAAGGTATCGAAATTGATCGCCCTGCTCGTCAAATAACAATTTTCAATTATAAAATTATTGATTTTAGGTCAGGTGTTCACCCTCAAGTTGATGTTGAAGTTCACTGTAGCAAAGGCACCTACATTAGAACATTGGCAGAAGACTTAGGTGCCGCCCTAGGCTGTGGCGCGCATGTCAGCGCACTACATCGATTCAAAGCGGGGCCTTTTGATGAACAGCAAACTATTACACTCGACGAATTAGAAAAGCTAAGAGATCAGGGTGGGTCTGAGCAATTAGACCAGTTATTGAAGCCTGTAGATACACCTGTTATGAACTATCCGGCAGTAGAATTTGATCAAATAATGGCAGGGTATTTCCAATTAGGGCAATCAATTACTTTAAATAAAGCCTTTCGCCAAGGGCAAGAAGGCGATATAGTGCGCGTCTTTCGTGAGGATGGTGCATTTTTAGGTATAGGAACTGTTACCGAAGATGGCAAAATTGCCCCTAAGCGATTAATCGTTGAGAATGCCTAATCTTTTAATTAGGAGTTCTCGTAAAGAATTTGAGGAAGACCAAGAGGTCCCTCAATCAGTCGACTAAAACAGTCGGCATATAGGTAGGTTGTCTGTAATTATGCACGGGCATCCTGAATTTAATCATTGCATATTGGAGTAATGACCATGGCACTAAGTGCACAAGAGAAAGCAAAAATCGTAGCAGAATATGGGCAAGGGGAAAATGATACAGGTTCTCCAGAAGTTCAAGTTGCGCTGTTAACTGAAAACATCAACAAACTTCAAAGCCATTTCGGTGATCACAAAAAAGATAACCATTCCCGTCGCGGACTTATTCGCATGGTTAATCAACGTCGTAAATTGTTAGATTATCTCAAAGCTAACAAAGCAGAGCGTTACAGCGCTGTTATTAAAAAGCTTGGTCTACGTAGGTAGTCACTTAGGCGTGCGGCTCAGTATTTAAATACCGAGCCGCAATCCAGAGTAACTTACTATACTAATATCCAGAAAATGTCAGACAACAGCTGATCGAGTTACTTATAGCCATCTAAATAGGTGGCTATAAGTAACCCGAGCAGCACAAAAATGACAGAGATTCAGGTAAAACTAAAACATTTAAAGGTAAAACTATGAACCCTGTAATTAAAACATTTCAATACGGTAAACATACCGTAACACTTGAAACAGGACGAGTTGCAAGACAAGCAACAGGTGCTGTTCTATGTTCAATTGATCAAACCACAGTACTTTGTACTGTAGTTGGTGCAAAAACAGCTAAAGCGGATATCGATTTCTTCCCACTTGGCGTTCACTATCAAGAAAAAGCCTATGCGGCAGGAAAGATTCCCGGTGGATTCTTTAAGCGCGAAGCTCGACCCAGTGAAAAAGAAACACTGACGTCACGTCTAATTGACCGTCCTATTCGTCCGTTATTCCCCAATGGGTTTAAAAATGAAGTTCAGGTTATCTGTACTGTAATTTCCGCGGAAAAAGATATAGATCCAGATATAGCTGCAATGATTGGTACCTCGGCAGCACTATCTATTTCGGGTATACCGTTTAACGGCCCTGTTGGTGGTGCGCGTGTGGGTTATTCGCACGAAGAAGGCTATCTTCTAAATCCAACATACAGTGATCTTGAGACCTCAGCACTAGATATGGTGGTTGCAGGTACTAAGGACGCAGTTCTAATGGTTGAGTCAGAGGCTAAAGAGCTGTCTGAAGATATTATGCTAGGTGGTGTTCTATTTGCTCACCAAGAAATGCAAACCGTAATCAGTGTTATCGAGGAATTAGCTGCAGAAACTGGCAAGCCTCGTTGGGATTGGCAGGCGGAAGAGAAAAATGTAGATCTAGTAAACGCACTATCTGGTGTTGTGGCGAGTGATCTAGATGCAGCTTATCAGGTAGTTAATAAGCAAGAGCGTTCAGCAAAAATTGCTGAGCTTAAAAATGCCGCTATTGCTCAACTATCAGCTGATGATCAGTTCCCTGAAGATGAGCTGAAAGATGCATTCAAACAGCTTGAAAAAGATATTGTTCGCGGTCGTATTATTCGTGGTGAGCCACGAATCGATGGTCGTGATACTACAACTGTTCGCGGTATCAATGTTGAAGTTGACGTACTAGATCGTGTGCATGGTTCTGCTTTATTTACCCGTGGTGAAACTCAGGCATTAGTTGCTGCTACTTTGGGTTCAACCCGAGATGCACAGATGATTGATGCACTTGAAGGTCGTCGCGATGATCCGTTTATGTTGCACTACAACTTCCCTCCTTATTCGGTAGGTGAGTGTGGTCGTGCTGGCTTTACTAGCCGACGTGAAGTAGGTCATGGACGCTTAGCGCGCCGTGGTATTGCAGCGGTACTTCCAACGGCAGAAGAATTCCCTTACGCCATGCGTGTGGTATCTGAAATCACTGAATCAAATGGTTCAAGTTCAATGGCTTCTGTTTGTGGTTCAAGCTTGGCATTGATGGACGCCGGTGTACCTCTAAAAGCCCCAGTAGCTGGTATTGCAATGGGTCTTGTTAAAGAAGATGCTGGTTATGCCGTATTGACCGATATTCTCGGTGACGAAGATCACCTTGGCGATATGGACTTTAAAGTAGCTGGTACTACTGATGGTATTACTGCACTTCAAATGGATATTAAAATTGAAGGTATCACTGAAGAAATTATGGAAATTGCTTTAGAGCAAGCACTGCATGCTCGAGTCCATATTCTTGCAGAAATGAACAAGGTTATCGCTAAAAGTCGTGACGAAGTAGCAGAATCTGCGCCTAAGATGGGAACCATGCGTATTGATTCCGACAAAATTCGCGATGTTATTGGTAAGGGTGGTGCAACCATTCGCGGTCTATGTGAAGAGCACAACTCTACGATCGATATTACTGACGACGGTGAAGTTAAAATCTACTCTGAAGATTCAGCATCACTTAACGCCGCTATGGACGCTGTAACTGCAATCGTAGCTGATCCAGAGCCAGGTACTATCTATGATGGTAAGGTGGTACGAATTGTTGATTTTGGTGCTTTCGTTAACTTTATGCCGGGTACTGATGGTCTAGTGCATATTTCTCAAATCGCCGATAAGCGTGTTGAGAAAGTGACTGATTACCTCAGCGAAGGTCAGGACGTTCGCGTTAAGGTTCTTGAGATTGATAACCGTGGTCGAGTGAAGCTATCTATCAAAGAAGCTCAGCTTGAAGAAGGCGGTGCGGCAGAAGAACCTGCGCAAACTACTGAAGACTAATTACTTAGTCCCGCCAGTAGTAACAAGGCCCCCATTGATCTGATCACTGGGGGCTTTTTTTTATCTTATAAACGGGCTAAGTCAAACAGTTCCGAAGCATGAGATAGGGTTTGGTCTGTGACTTTAGCCCCACCAAGCATTCGAGCAAGCTCTTCTATACGTTGGGTTTTATTTAAATTAACAATAGTTGATTCAGCGCTGCTATTAGCGGTAATTTTACTCACCACATAGTGCTGGTGAGCATGGGCCGCCACCTGCGGTTGATGAGTGACGCTTATCACCTGACCGCGGTCGCCAAGTTGTTTTAAAAGTTTGCCAACAACATCTGCTGTACTGCCGCCAATGCCCACATCGACCTCATCAAAAACCAAGGTGGGAATACTGCTGTTAGCGGCAGCAACGACCTGTATCGCAAGACTAACGCGTGACAACTCACCACCAGAGGCTACCTTAGCTAGGGGTTTATGCGCCTGACCGGGGTTGGTAGAAATCATCAGTTCAATATCTTCTAGCCCGTAGGGTTTAAAATTATTTTCATCTAGGGGTGTTAATTGAATTAAAAGCTCAGCGCCTTGCATCGACAGTTGCTGTAATTGCTGATTAATACCCTGCGACATTTTCACCGCACCCTGTTGGCGAATAAGGCTTAACTCAGAAGCCGCTGTTTGGTATTTAGCGGCAAACTCATCAACCTGCTGCTGCAAGGCTTCTAGATTTTGGTCGCCGGCAGTTAGCTGTTTAAGCTCTAAAACTAATTCCTGTAGCTTTTCTCCAAGCTGATGAGTATCTACTCGATGTTTTCGCGCTAGCTGAAAGATAAGCCCTAGCTCGTCTTCAATATGCTGTAAACGCTGAGGATTTGCCTCAAAGCGATCAATATGTTGTTCAATACAGCGCACCGCCTCATCGACTTGAATTAAACCAGACTGCAGGAGCTGTTGGGCTTCTTCGAGGGCTTCAGGTTTATGTTTTAACTGACTTAGAATAGATAGAGCCTGGTTAAAGCCATCACGAAGATTAAATGCTTCTCCCTGATCGCTTATAGCTAGTAATTTCTGGCTATCCTGAATAATTTGTTCAGCATTGGCCAAACTTTGTTGCTCGAGTTCTAACTGCTGTAGATAGCTAGCTTCTAAATTAAATTCTTGCAGTTCTTCGACCTGAAATTGTAATAACTCTCTGCGGGCATTAAGTTCATCCGAGCGTTCGGCGAGATCATGTAATGTCTTTACGGCACGTTGCCAATCGTGAAAATTATCTGCCACTTTTTCAGCCAGTTCAGTACTGGTAGTAAATTCATCCAATAGCTTGCGATGGGTATTGCGGCGCAGAAGTGACTGATGTTCATGCTGGCTGTGGAGATCGACTAAAAGATTTCCCAATTGCTGAAGCTGTTGCATGGTACAGGGCTGTCCATTGATATAGCCGCGGGAACGGCCTTCAGTCGTGTAAATGCGTCGCAGTATGCACTCATCATCGGCAGTAAAATCCTGATTATCTAACCACTGCTTAGCCTCAGGTATAGCTGATAAATCGAAGCTAGCGGTTATCTGCGCGCGATCCTTACCTTGGCGGATGGTACTGCTATCAGCGCGATCACCTAGCGCCATGCTCAAAGCATCGAGAATGAGCGATTTTCCGGCGCCAGTTTCACCGGTAATTGCCGTAGTGCCCCCTGAAAACTCAATCTCCAGAGTGTCGACAAGGGTGTAATTGTTAATCGTAATAGACAGTAGCAAGGTAAAAAGTCACCAAAATAAGGTTAAAAATTATTTTTCGAAGCAAAGCAAAAGATTCCACTTGAAACTCTACAAATTGCCCCCATCTGTAGTATCAGTGTAAGAACATTTTTTATCAACAATCCAAGTGAATTATAAGGAGTTGGCGTGTCTCAAGATACTAACCAAGAAGATACAGCGGCTGAACCACAACAGCCTGAGGTTGAAGTGGACGAAAAATTACAGGCTGAGGTCGAAATAGATCAGCCTGAGTTGCCTGAAGAACAACCTGAGACTCAAATTGATGAGCTACAGCAGAAACTCAGCACCCTAGGCGAGCAGTTATTGCGTGAGCAGGCAGAGATGCAAAACGTGCGCCGCCGCGCTCAGCGCGATATCGAAAGTGCGCATAAATACGCGCTAGAAAAGTTTGCAAGTGAGCTACTTTCGGTGGTTGATAATCTCGAGCGAGCCATTGAAGCCATTGATGCTGAAGACGAGGCGCAAAAGGCTGTGGCAGAGGGGTTAGAGTTAACCCTTAAGACATTTATTGAAGTCTTGGCCAAACATAATGTAGAAGCGGTTGATCCCGAAGGGCAACCTTTTGATGCCGACCTTCATCAGGCAGTAAGCACAGTGCCCAATAATGATGTGGAGCCCAACACAGTAATTAATGTGTTTCAGAAAGGTTACACCCTCAACGGTCGTTTGGTTAGACCGGCTATGGTTGTGGTATCGACCTCGGCCTAATTTAAAAACTTATTGATCTTGCCCTTGAAATAGTGAAAACAGAACCCACATTAAGAGTAAGTGATTAGAAATATTAAACCCCTGTTATTGCACCCCATATAACAGGCTATAGAAAAAGTGATGGAGAAAAGTAATGGGAAAAATTATCGGAATCGATTTGGGAACTACCAACTCATGTGTAGCTGTACTTGAAGGCGATGCGCCAAAAGTAATTGAAAATGCTGAGGGTGCCCGAACTACCCCATCTGTGATTGCCTATGCAGATGATGGCGAGATTTTAGCCGGTCAATCGGCCAAGCGTCAGGCAGTTACTAACCCAGAAAATACAATTTATGCGGTTAAACGTCTTATTGGTCGTCGTTTTGATGACAAAGTTGTGCAAAAAGACATCGATATGGTGCCTTACAAGATTGTTAAAGCAGACAATGGTGACGCCTGGGTAGAAGTTAAAGGCGAAAGCAAAGCTTCACCACAGGTATCAGCCGAGATTCTTAAGAAAATGAAGAAGACGGCAGAAGACTACCTGGGAGAGACAATCTCTGAAGCCGTTATTACGGTTCCGGCCTACTTTAATGATTCGCAGCGTCAAGCGACTAAAGATGCAGGTCGTATTGCTGGTCTAGAAGTAAAGCGTATTATCAATGAGCCAACGGCTGCAGCATTAGCCTATGGTATTGATAAAAGCGAAGGCGATAGTGTTATTGCTGTATACGATCTAGGTGGTGGTACTTTTGATATCTCAATTATTGAGATTGCTGATGTTGACGGTGAAAAGCAATTCGAAGTATTGGCTACTAACGGCGATACATTCCTAGGTGGTGAAGACTTTGATTTACGTCTAATCGAATATTTGTCAGCAGAATTTAAAGCGGATAGCGGTGTAGATCTTGCGGGTGACCCGCTAGCGATGCAGCGACTAAAAGAAGCGGCTGAAAAAGCCAAAATTGAACTTTCATCTAGTTCGCAAACTGAAGTGAATCTTCCCTATATTACGGCGGATGCCTCAGGCCCTAAGCACTTAGTGGTTAAGTTGACCAGAGCGAAGCTTGAATCATTGGTTGAAGACTTAGTAGAGCGTTCATTAGCTCCGCTAAAAGTGGCGCTTAAAGATGCAGGCAAGTCAGCCTCTGAAATTGATGAGGTTATTCTTGTAGGTGGTCAGACTCGTATGCCGCTAGTACAAGAAAAGGTAACAGAATTTTTCGGCAAAGAGCCACGTAAAGATGTGAACCCAGATGAAGCTGTGGCAGTGGGTGCTTCACTGCAGGGTGCTGTTCTTGCGGGTGACGTAACTGATGTTCTATTGTTAGATGTGACTCCGTTAAGCCTAGGCATTGAAACCATGGGTGCAGTGGCGACACCAGTGATTGAGAAAAACACCACGATTCCAACCAAGAAATCACAGGTGTTCTCAACCGCAGAAGATAACCAAACGGCTGTAACCATTCACGTGGTTCAGGGTGAGCGTAAACAGGCTGCACAGAATAAGTCACTAGGTCGCTTTGATCTGGCTGATATTCCGCCAGC
>JAQWIR010000009.1 GCA_029248755.1 Porticoccaceae bacterium | reverse complement strand
AATAAAAAAATACACCAATATAAAACAATGAACTTTAGTATTAAATGTCTATCTCTTATTGCCTTGATGAGCATTGTTCCAATATCAAATTGGTCTATAATCCATCTCAGTGAATTTTTTTATATTGGTGTATTTTTTTATTTGCATCATCCACCCCGCATTACACGCAAAATAGGGAGTTTAGTTTGGAATTTTTAGCAGAATATGGTTTGTTTCTTGCCAAGACAGTCACGGCAATTGTTGGCTTTGGTATTTTGGTTGCTATTATTACCGGTGCAAGTCAAAAAAATCGACAGGGTGGAGATAAGGGGCAACTAGAGATTAATCCCCTCAATGACCAATATGATGACATTAGTGAATCAATGTCGATGGCTCTATTGGATCCAGCGGCGCAAAAAGCTGAAGCCAAAAAGCTGCGTAAAGCGCAAAAGAAAAAAGATAAGTTACAACGAAAAAATACCCAGTCTGAACCAACCGATAAAAAACGTGTTTTTGTCATAAAGTTTAATGGCAATGTGAGTGCCTCAGCAGTGACCAATATGCGTGAAGAAGTGACTGCAATATTAACTCAAGCCACTGCCAATGATGAGGTGGTTGTTAAGCTTGAGAGTTCCGGCGGTATGGTACATAGCTATGGTTTAGCCAGCAGTCAGTTGGACCGTCTGCGCAAGCAGAATATTCCGATTACTATTTGTGTGGATAAGGTTGCTGCTAGTGGTGGCTATATGATGGCTTGTGTTGGCGATAAGATACTGGCAGCGCCATTTGCTGTTATCGGCTCTATTGGTGTAGTGGCTCAGTTACCTAATTTCCATAGACTGCTAAAAAAGAATGATGTTGATTTTGAATTATTAACAGCAGGTGAGCACAAAAGAACACTTACTATTTTTGGTGAAAATACTGACCAGGGTCGCGAGAAATTTATTGAAGATCTACAAGATACTCATCAATTATTTAAATCCTATGTGGCTGAACGTCGTCCTCAAATTGATATTGATAAAGTAGCAACAGGGGAAGTTTGGTTTGGTTCCAGGGCACTTGATTTGGCTTTGGTCGATGAGCTTATGACCAGTGATGAATATCTGACGCATTGCGCAAAGCAATCTAAGGTCTATGAAATCAACTATGTACAGAAAAAGAAACTTCCGCAGCGTTTAGGTATTGCCGCTGAAGAGAGCGCAGACAGGCTTTTAGTTAAATGGTGGGGTCGCCTCACCAATAGTTCAAATATCTATAAGTAGATTTAGTCTCTGCGCAATCGCTCACTGACGGCGATTGGGTTTGGAAAGTTAAAGACTACAATATAGCTTGATATTAAGAAGGTAATGATGGCCGTTGCTTGAATTAGGTGTGACGCATCATTACCAATTAATTGGGTGCTAAATGCCATATAAGCTATCAGTAGAGAAAACTCACTGTTTTGCCCTAATCTAAATCCAATATCCCATGAAAGGCTGTTGTTTTCGCTTTGAGAGCGCAATAAGTATCGGTATACCACCGGCTTAAGCGATAACATTACTAGGGCTAGTAAAATGGCTGGAATGGCTATTGAGGGCAACAGGGACAGGTCAAACCCACCACCTAGTGAGAAGAAAAACAGTATTAAAAAGAAGTCTCTTAGGGGTTTAAGGTTTAGAGCAATATATTGAGCAATGGGACTAGTTGCTAAAGAAATGCCGGCAATAAAAGCACCAATTTCCTTGGATAGCCCGATAACTTCAGCTAGCTCGGCAACACCCAAACACCAGCCAATAGTGAGTAAAAAGATATACTCACCTATACGATCAAAGCGGGTGAATAAAGGTTGTAAAAGATAGCGTACCAAAAACATCGAACAGGCAACTAATGCTGGCAGCGCCACGATACTTATGGCTAGACTGGACATGCCATTTTCACTTGAGCTTGCTGATAACAGTATCAGTAATACTGCAATAGCCAGAAAATCTTGCATTAATAGCATGCCAACCATTAGCTCACCTGAATGCTTATGGTGGAGGGCTGTTGTGGGTAATAGTTTAATCCCAATAATGGTGCTGGAAAACATCATTGCCGCGCCAATAATGGTGCATTCGATAAGCGTGAAATTAAAGCTGTAAGCTATGCTAAAGCCAATAAAGCCAAAAAGTAACGAACTTATCAGAGTTATATGAGCGACTTGCTTTAGTACTTTAAGCAGGGATTGAGGCTGCATATCTAAGCCGAGAAGAAATAGTAAGAAGACAATGCCTATAGATGATATCTGCGCGATAAGCTCGACATCTGAGACCCAGCCAAGACCAAAGGGCCCCATAAGGGCGCCAAGGGCTATGTAGGCAACTAAAAGAGGTTGGCGACCAAAAAGCGCCAGAGATGCAAGCAGGGCACCGCCAGTAAAAATAAGAAAAAAGATAAAAACAACGTGCTGATCCATGGGTTAAACCTGCTTGTTGATTAAACTAATAAGGTAATTATCGTCTTCTAAAAAGTGGCTTTTCTTGGTCGGCGCTCACTTGGTAGGTTTCTGAGAAGTCTTCTAGGGACTTAGCTACTTCGGATAAATCTGTATCCTCAGAAAATTTAAAGGCATTAAAACCGCAGCGACTTAGTAAATATAACTGATCGCGTATAAAACCACCAACAGCACGTATTTCTCCATTGAAGTTATAGCGTTCACGAAGTAATGTTGCCAGTGAAAAGCCACGACCATCAGCAAATTTGGGGAAATTAATAGCGATAAGCGGAAGCTTAAGTAAGGGCTCGATAATATCTTCTATTTCAGTATTACCCTCAATAACGACACCAATCTGGCCACTGTGGGATTCTAACTGTTCAGAGAAGGTTTGCCACTGACTATAGGTTAGGAGTATATCTCCGTCAGGGAGGGACTGAGAATCTGTATCTAGAAGAGTCCAAGCATCGTCTATAACACGTTTGTCTTTAAGTAGCTGGGGCATAAACTCTTTCCTTAAACTTTTCGATACCAATGCGCTGATAGGTGTTTAAAAAGCTTTCATCTGCAATACGATTTTCTACATACACATCTAATAATTTTTCAATGCCATCAGTTATTTGATCGCGTGACAAAGAAGGTCCAAGAACCTTGCCTAGTGAAGCGTTTTTATTAGCACTGCCACCGAGCTGAATTTGATACCATTCTTTGCCTTTCTTATCGACACCAAGAATACCAATATGGCCAATATGATGGTGTCCACAGGCATTCATGCAGCCAGAGATATTTAACTCAAGATCACCTAAGTCATACACATAGTCGAGGTCAGAGAACTTGCGTTGAATTGCTTCTGCCACAGGAATAGATTTAGCATTTGCTAGGGAGCAATAGTCACCACCAGGGCAGCAAATCATATCGTTAATGGTGCCGATATTCGGTGTTGCCAAGCCAGAATCTTTAGCCTGTTGCCAAAGTTCAAATAGATCTGATTCGTTAACATCGGTAAGTACAACATTTTGGTTGTGAGTCGCTCTTAACTCGCCAAATGAATAGCGGTCAGCTAGATCAGCAATAGTTTCTAGTTGTTTATCAGTTACATCACCTGGAGCTACACCAGCGGGCTTTAATGAAAGGGTAACAGATCGATAACCAGACTGTTTTTGCAATTCTGTATTGCGGTCTAGCCAACGACTAAATGCAGTATTGCTATCAGCTGTGGCGGCTAATTTTTTCGCAGAACCAGCGCCATCTATTACTTTATATTCTGGTAAAGGGAAGAAGCTTTTAACTCTAGCAAATTCACTATCAGTCAGAGTAGAGGGGCCGTCTTTAATATTTTCCCATTCTTTTTCCACGCGCTGCGCAAAGACTTCAGGAGTCCAGGCTTTAACCAGTATCTTAATGCGCGCCTTATATTTGTTATCGCGGTTACCAAAGCGATTGTAAACACGAAGAATGGCATCTAAATAGGATAATAGATGTTGTTTGGGCAAGAATTTTCTGATTGATGAGCCAATAATCGGTGTTCTACCAAGGCCGCCGCCAACAAATACTTCGAAGCCAAGCTCTCCGTTATCATTCTTAACCAGCTGGAGGCCTATATCATGTAATAAAAATGCAGCGCGGTCTTCATTTGAGCCACAAACGGCTATTTTGAATTTTCGTGGTAAAAAAGCAAATTCGGGGTGAAGGGTCGACCACTGGCGAATAAGTTCACACCAGGGGCGTGGGTCTTCAATTTCATCCTTTGCGACACCGGCAAATTGATCGGTCGTTGTGTTACGAATACAGTTGCCACTGGTTTGGATAGCATGCATTTCTACTTCAGCTAATTCCGCTAAAATATCGGGCACTTCTTCTAGTGCAGGCCAATTAAGTTGAATATTTTGGCGGGTAGTGAAATGAACATAGCCTTTGTCATAAACACGGGAAATATGAGCTAATTTTCGCACCTGTGCGCTTGAAAGCATGCCGTAGGGAACAGCAATACGCAGCATTGGAGCCAGACGCTGGACATATAGTCCGTTTTGCAGGCGTAACGGAAGAAACTCTTCATCTGCAATTTCACCCGCTAGATAGCGTTGTGTTTGGTCTCTAAACTGCTCAACGCGCTCATTGACAATTTTATGGTCGTAATTATCGTATCTATACATCTAAAACAACTTTAAGGCATTAATTATTAGAAAGAACGCAATGATACAGATTGACACAGTGGTTTTGAATTAATATTTCCCTATATAGCTCAAATTAAAAGGAATAAAGTCAATTTGTTAACTAGTAGGGCGGTTTGGCAAGACAGCTTGGTAAATGCTTGTTAAAATGCCGGCCGATAAATATATAACCACTTTTTAGCAACTTTTCTAATAAGGTATCCTGATGACAGATGTGAATAAACAAAATGATGGTGATGGCAAGGCTGATGCAATTGCTGCTATAGCTGTTGTGTTAATTATTGTAACTGGTGTTATTTACTGGTTAACAAGCGTATAAAACTCGCCTTATATGCCTCAAGACCCTAATTTTATTTCTAGTAACGACGCAACGGCTTTGGTTCAAGACTACCTCAACAAAGTGTCAATTGAAGAGCCATTGTCTGACCATCAGCTACTATCGATTCGTCAGCAAATTAAGCAGCTTTTAGTAGAAAAAAATGCTGTTATTGTCGCTCACTACTATACCGACCCACTTATTCAGGCATTAGCTGAAGAAACTGGTGGCGTCGTGGCTGACTCCCTCGAAATGGCTCGCTTTGGTAGCAGGCATAGTGCTGACACTCTAATTGTCGCCGGGGTTAAATTTATGGGTGAAACGGCAAAAATTTTAACACCTAATAAAAAAGTTTTGATGCCAACACTAGAGGCAACCTGCTCATTGGATATTGGATGTCCAGCCGACCAATTCAATGCATTTTGTGATCAGCACCCAGACCGAACAGTTGTGGTCTATGCCAATACTTCTGCTGAAGTGAAGGCACGGGCTGATTGGGTTGTAACTTCCAGTATTGCGGTTGATGTGGTTGAGCATTTAGACTCATTAGGTGAGAAAATCATCTGGGCGCCAGATAAGTACCTTGGAGCCTATGTTGAAAAACAAACCGGCGCTGATATGTTGATGTGGAATGGCAGCTGTATTGTTCACGAGGAGTTTAAAGCTAAGGGAATAACCGATCTAAAACAGGTATATAACGATTGTGCCGTATTAGTTCACCCAGAATCACCACAGTCTGTGGTTGATATAGCTGATGTAGTTGGATCGACTTCACAGTTAATTGCAGCGGCTAAAAGCCTGCCGCAACAGCGTCTTATTGTGGCGACAGATCAGGGTATCTTTTACAAGATGCAACAGGCAGTTCCAGATAAGGAGCTAATTATAGCCCCTACAGGTGGTAGCGGTGCGACCTGTCGAAGTTGTGCAAATTGTCCATGGATGGGAATGAATAGTCTAAAAAATCTTCTTCACTGTCTCGAGTCGGGTAGCGGTGAAATTAGCGTTGAATCTACTGTTGCTAGATTAGCTACAACGGCTTTGGACAGAATGCTGGATTTTAAAAAAACTACCTAGAGTTTTTTTAATTCTGCTTCCATTTCAATTATCTCAAGTAAGCGCTGTTTTACTATGGCCATCTGTTTTACATCCTTGTGCAATAGTTTCTCAGCAAATTTTAGTTGTCTTTGGGCATTTTCTAGGGCGCCAATTAAAATAAAATATTCGGCTCTGGCTGCATGTACGCCAGCAATATTCCCCGCCAGACCACGCACCTCTGCCAGTTGATACCATATATTGGGATCCTCGGGTCTTTGACGGCTTAAAAAGGTTAAAACTCTAGCCGACTGTTGATACTGATGTGATTTCCATAGTACGTCTGCATAGAGCATCTTTAGTGGATAATTGTTTGGATTAAGTGCAAATTGAATGTCGATTTTTTTTAGCGCCTTTTGATAATCGCCGGCTGCAATATCTATCTCAATATCAGAAAATATGTAGGGTGCATAGCTTTCCTCTTGGTCTAAAAGTTGAGAAATGTATTGCTTAGCTAAGCTATGATTGCCTGCATTAGCGTGAGATATTGCAAGACCGTAGATATAAGCGTTTTTGTGGTGCCTATTGGTTGATAATTTTTGCTTAAAATATTTTACCGAATAGCTGGGGTCGTCATGTTGTAAAACCTGTGCTCTGACTTGCATAATATAAAAGTCAAAATTATCTCTATATTCATTATTTTGATACTTTAATGTTCTTGATTTTGTATCTGCAACTCGACGCTCAGTCATAGGATGAGTTAACAAAAACTCGGGTAATCGACTCCCTTTGTAGCGAGTAATAGCCATCATTTTTTCAAGCATCTCGGCTGAGGCTTTCGGGTCTCGCCCAGACCTTTCCATGATTTTTATACCTTGACGATCTGCTTCTTTTTCGTTGCTTCTACTGTAGCGTAACTGTTGATCTGTAGCGATTGCTTGCGTTGCTGAAAGAGTAGCCATGCCAGCATCAGCACCTGCTTTTGAGCTTACAATAATTGTGGCTAGAAGGCCGGCCAAAGCAATGGCCGAGTTGTTTCTGTTTGCTTCTAGGCTTCTTGCATAATGACGTTGGCTTAGATGTGCCAATTCATGACTGATAATGGAGGCCAGTTGATCCTCATTGTCAGCATGGGTAAAAATACCGGTATGAACACCAATTATTCCGCCAGGTACGGCAAAAGCATTGATGCTGGGGTTGTTTATCAATACCAATGTTAGTCTTCTATCTGCAAGCTCACTATGAGTAACTAAATCAAAGGCTAACTGTTCTAAATATTGTTGTAAGAGCGGATCGTCGTGTTGTTTTACATGTCGTCGAAATGATTGAAGCCATGCTTTTCCAAGTTTATATTCTTGATTGTTCGACACTATGCCTGAACTGCTATCGCCAAGCATAGGTAGTTTTATATCGGCAGCTAAAGTGATACCAATTGATAGCAAAAGTGATAATGTGATTAATACTTTTATCCAGTATGCATGGCCTAATAATTTTAGAGATTGATTTGGCATGTACCAGCTTATTGTTCGAATGTATTAATAAAGTCGATAACCTATTACTTGTTAGTTTCGACAATGAAAAAACAGATTGGTTTCATCAGTGATATCTGTATCATCTGATAATAATATGCCATATTGGTGATTTAAACTTCTATTTTATTCCTGGAGTCGTTATGAAGAAGGTATTACAAAGATGGATGGCGCAATATTTTGGCACTGAAGAGGCAGTTTTACTCAGTGTATTTGTTGTTGCCGCTATCATTATTCTTGCAACTCTAGGTGATGTTTTAGGGCCGGTTATTGCGGCATTGGTATTTTCCTTTTTACTGCAGGGCCTTGTTAATAGTCTGAAAAAATACGGCTTTTCAAAAATAGTAGCGGTTGTATCTACCTATATACTATTTTTAGTGACATTTATTACTGTATTAGTTGTATTGATCCCAATAATTGGTCGACAAACATCACTTCTTTTAAAAGAGCTACCTAATATGGTCGGCCAGTTAAAGATACTGTTAAGTTCGTTGCCGGAAAAAGCTGCAGAGTATATAGGCCCTGAGCAAATTCAGCTTGTTGTGGCACGAGTTTCAGAAGAAGTTGCCAATTTGGCCGAGCAGCTTCTAAGCCTTTCAATAAGTAGCTTTCCAAGCATTCTTGCTATTATGATTTATCTGTTTTTAGTGCCTCTGCTGGTGTTTTTTATGCTTAAAGATAAAGACATGCTGCTCAATTTTATATCTAATATGTTGCCAAAAGAACGCCGAGTAATGACGGTTATATGGGATGAAATGGATATCCAGTTTGCTAACTATATTCGCGGTAAAGCTATCGAAATACTAATTGTCGGTGTGGTTTCATTTGTTGCCTTTTTATTCTTGGATCTCAAGTATGCTGCGCTTTTAGCATCGCTGGTTGGCCTTTCTGTTTTAATTCCATACATTGGAGCAACATTGGTAACGATTCCCGTGTTACTTGTGGGTTACCTTCAGTGGGGCCTTACTAATGATTTTGCATGGTTGGTTGGGCTGTATGCCATCATTCAAATTATCGATGGTAATGTTTTGGTGCCGCTGTTGTTTTCTGAGGTTGTAAACCTGCATCCTGTTGCTATAGTAATAGCAGTGCTTATTTTTGGTGGAATTTGGGGCTTCTGGGGGCTGTTTTTTGCTATCCCTCTAGCCACCTTGGTTAAGGCCATTTACAACGCTTGGCCAAGAACAGCAGTGTAGCTAGATTAATATGAGTATCAATTTAAATAGGTAGCAGTTGAAAAGATTTATGAAAATACGGATATTGCGCGAAATCTTTTACTTCAAACAATCTTTTGTTTTATTAATTTGCCTGTTCATAATGGGCTCCTGTAGCACTGGTTATTTTAATCCTTTTTCATCGCTTCATTCTGAACCGGTTGTTAAAAGTGCTAATGACCAGCGTCAATACCGACGGGTTACTTTGCCTAATAACCTAGACGTATTACTCATTTCAGACCCAACTACTGATAAAGCTGCTGCAGCTCTAGATCTTTATGTAGGTAGCTATCAAAATCCAATTGAGCGTCAGGGTTTGGCTCATTTTTTGGAACATATGTTATTTCTGGGAACCAAGAAATACCCAGAGCCTGGCGCTTACCAAGCATTTATTAGTGAGCATGGCGGTAGTCACAATGCCAGTACTGGGCTAGAGCATACCAACTACTTCTTTGACGTTAATGCTGACAATCTTAGCGATGCCTTAGATCGATTTGCCCCATTTTTTACCGATCCATTGTTTGATGCCGGCTATGTCGACAGGGAGCGAAACGCTGTCGAATCTGAGTATCAATTAAAATACAAGAAGGATAGCAGAAGGCAGTGGGATGTGCTTAGAGAGATAGTAAACCCTAAGCACCCGCTAGCCAAATTCAATGTTGGCAATCTTGATACATTAGCTAGCACTGAGCGCTCTGATGTACGCGCTGATCTTATTGATTTCTATAATAAGTATTACTCAGCCAATTTAATGACTCTCGTCTTGCTTGGCAAAGAATCATTAGATGAGCTGCATTCTATGGCTTATGACAAATTCTCTTCGATAGAAGATAAGCAAGTTGAGATAAAAAATTACCAGGCGCATTATTTTAATCCTTCAGAGCTGCCGTTACAGGTAAACGTAAGTCCACTTAAGGATACTCGCGAGCTCGGTCTTCTTTTTGAGATTCCTAACCTAAGTTCGCACTGGGCATCAAAGCCGGCACAATATTTAGCGTCTATGATTGGTTATGAGGGGCAGGGTAGTCTGTTGCAGTCACTTAAAAGAAAGGGTTGGGCTACTGCTTTATCCGCTGGGTTGGTGCTAGAAGATCGTTCGGCTGGTCTATTTTCAATTGATATTAGTCTTACTCCAGCAGGCGATAGTGCGCGTGATCAGGTGCTGGTAGAGCTTTTTGCTTGGATAAACTTGATTAGAGAGCAGGGTATTGAAGAGTGGCGTCAGCGAGAGTTTGAGGCTATGGGTGATATAGCCTTTAAGTTTGCAGAGAAACAAAAGCCTGCAGCCTATGTCACCTTAATAGCCAGAGCCATGCATCAATCCAGCGGTTCTGAGGTGTTGCGTGCGCCTTATGTGTTTAGTGAGTTTGACGCTGAGCTGGTTGAAAAAATTGCTGATAAGCTAAAACCTAGCAATATGCTGCTTTTTGTTGTGTCTGCCGATGCGAAAGTTTTAAATACTTCAATGTTTTATCATACGCCGTATCAATCTCAATCCTTAGATAGTGGTTATGTTAAAGCAATAGAAAGCGGTGATTCAGTTTTTAGCCTCAGTCTTCCAGGTCAAAACCCCTTTATACCCAAGGCGCTAAATTTAATTGATTCATCACGTCAAATACCCGTTATTTATACCGATAAGCCCGGCTTAAAGGTGTGGTATCTGCCTAATACAGATTTTGGTATACCTAAGACCCAACTATCTGTTTCCTTGAGGAGTAATAAGGTTGCTGATTTAAAGGGTTTATCTAGCGCCAAGCTATATGTCGCCTATGTTATAGATCAGCTAAATGATGCGCTTTATCCTGCGTTGATGGCTGGCCTTAATTACGATATTGCCGCAAGTGAACATGCTATAAGTATTGATATCAGAGGCTATTCGGATAAACAGGAAGTCCTGCTAGAAAAAATTCTTTACGTATTAACAAATCCTCATTGGGATCAACAGCGTTTTGAATTAGTAAAGCAGCAGCAAATAAGAAATAAAAATAATTCTAAGCGTGACTATCCATTTCGGCAGGTTATTAATTATTTATATTCAACATTAGAGGGAAGGTGGATGTCGGCTGATCAGGCTAATACTATGGTTGATATAGATATAGCCGGTTTACAGCGATTTTCATCAGAACTTTTACAGAATGTTGAAGTTGAAATGTTAGCCACTGGTAATCAGTATCGGGATTCATTAGATAGAATGATCAAACAGTTAGATTTAATTGGGTACAAAGCTATATCGAATCATCGCCAAATAGCCAAGCTAGATGAATATGATATTTCCCGAAGTCTGGCTGTTGATCATAGCGACAGGGTGCTTATTCAGTATATTCAGGCTGATTACGATACTATCGCCGAGGCGGCGCTTACTGCTTTACTGGGGCAAATGATTTCAGCCCCTTTCTATACTGAATTGCGCACTCAAAAGCAGTTGGGTTATGTAGTGTCAGCATTTTCTTTGCCTATAAATAGGGTGCCTGGACTCTGCATGATTGTGCAATCACCAGTTGCTAATGAGCAAGAGCTTAAGGCAGCGTTTTCTGAGTTTAATCAGCGTTTTACTACGCAGTTAGATAATCTATCGCCCAATGTACTGCAAACCCACAAGAATGCTCTTCTAGTTGATCTAAAAAAGGCTCCAGATAATCTTCACGAGCTTAGTGCTCATCATTTAAAGTCGCTTAGTTTAGGCTTAGACAACTTCGATTTTCATACTCAATTGGCTGACTCTATCGATTCATTATCTGTTGCTGATGTGCAACAGGCCTACTATCGGTTGGTGCTCGATAAGCCGCGTAGATTATGGGTTCAAACTCATAATAACGACAAGCCAAACACCAATCCGCTCGTTAATAGAGCCATAGATCAGTACTATCTGTACCCCCATTAACTACTAAAATCCATTTATGTAGTTAAACTAACTTAAATATAAATAATTAAAAGTATATATTTATCATATATTTAAATATTTTATCTAAAGTATATTGTTATTTAAATATAGCATTCAAATCTATTCAATTTCATTGATTTTGTAGCCTCACTACATTATTATGTGCGCCTTCATACGGGGGTCAAAGCGTCTCTTTTAAAGGACGTGATACCTTTTATTAGGTAACCCCTTTAAAATTGAATCCATTACAATTATTGGTGCCGCATGTCTCAGGATTTAGATCCAACAGAAACCCAAGAATGGTTAGAAGCGTTTGACTCAATTTGTCGTGCGCAAGGAAGTGACAGAGCTTCCTTTATATTAAGTCAGTTACAAGCTCGTGCCACTAATACTGGTGTTGGCTTACCTCAATCGATTACTACACCCTATTGCAATACCATTCCGGCTAACAAAGAAAAAGTAATGCCCGGTGATCTCTTTATGGAGCGTCGTGTTAGATCTTTGATTCGCTGGAATGCCCTTGCAATGGTTATGCGCGCCAATAAACAAAGCGAAGGGATTGGAGGGCATATTGCCAGCTTCTCGTCGGCCGCAACGCTTTATGATATTGGCTTTAATTACTTCTTTAGGGGTTCTGAAGGTGAAAATCTAGGTGATTTAGTTTTCTTCCAAGGTCACAGCGCACCCGGGATGTATGCTAGGTCTTTCCTTGAGGGCAGGCTTTCAGAAGATCAACTTGATAGTTTCCGTCGTGAAGTCGATGGAAAAGGCCTTTCATCTTATCCTCACCCATGGTTAATGCCTGATTATTGGCAATTCCCAACGGTATCTATGGGTCTAGGGCCTATTCAAGCCATATACCAAGCCCATGTAATGCGTTATCTATCTGCTAGAGAACTTGTTGCTCGAGGTGATCGTAAGGTTTGGGCTTTCTTAGGTGATGGTGAATGTGACGAACCGGAAAGTTTAGGCGCTATTTCTCTTGCGGGACGTGAAGAACTTGAAAATCTTGTATTTGTCATTAACTGTAACCTCCAGCGCCTTGACGGTCCTGTGCGTGGTAACGGCAAAATTATGCAAGAACTAGAAGGTGTCTTCCGTGGTGCTGGCTGGAATGTAATAAAAGTAGTCTGGGGTCGCCATTGGGACCAGCTACTCGAAAAAGATAAGTCGGGCTTGTTAATTAAGCGCATGAACGAAGTATGTGATGGTGAGTTACAAAACTACAAATACAACGGTGGCGCCTATACTCGTGAGCATTTCTTTGGCAAATACCCAGAGTTGCTCGAATTAGTTAAAGATATGACTGATGATCAGATTATGGCGTTAAACCGTGGTGGTCATGATCCCTATAAGGTGTATGCAGCCTATGCAGAAGCATCGGCGAGCAAAGGAAAGCCAACCGTTATCCTAGCGCAAACGGTTAAAGGTTACGGTTTGGGCGGAGCGGGCGAAGCAGCCAATGATACTCACTCAGTCAAAAAGCTCGATATGGACAGTCTACGTAAATTCCGTGACCGTTTCGGTATTCCAATACCCGACGATCAGCTTGAAACAGTACCTTATTACAAGCCGGCAGAAGATAGTCCTGAAATTGCCTACATGAAGAGTCGTCGTAAAGAGCTTGGCGGGCCGTTACCGGCGCGTAAGGCAGACTTTGAGCCCATGACAGTGCCGCCATTAAGTGCATTCAAGAAACAACTTGAGAGCTCGGGTGAGCGTGAAATTTCAACTACTATGGCGTTTGTCAGAGTTCTTTCGTCATTGGTTAAAGACAAGAACATCGGTAGCCGAGTGGTTCCAATTGTCCCTGATGAAGCCCGAACCTTTGGTATGGAAGGTATGTTCCGTCAGTTGGGCATCTATACCTCAATAGGTCAAAAGTATGTGCCTCATGATCACCAGCAGATCATGTACTATAAAGAAGATAAAAAGGGTGTGATACTAGAAGAGGGGATTAATGAAGCAGGTGCTATGTCGGCTTGGTTAGCGCTGGCTACCTCCTACAGTACAAATTCCTGTGCAATGATCCCATTCTATATTTTCTACTCAATGTTTGGCTTCCAACGAATTGGTGACCTTGCATGGGCCTCTGGCGATAGTCAGGCACGTGGTTTCCTTATTGGTGCTACTGCTGGACGTACCACTTTGAATGGTGAAGGTCTTCAGCATCAGGATGGCCACAGTCTTATATTGGCAAACACCATCCCTAACTGTAAAAGTTATGACGCAACCTTTAGCTATGAATTAGCAGTGATTGTTCAAGATGGCGTTAAGCGTATGTTTGAAGATCAAGAAAAGTGCTTCTACTACCTAACGACTATGAACGAACCCTATGTCCAGCCAGCCTTGCCTGAAGGTGCTGAAGAGGGCATTGTTAAAGGTATGTATAAGTTTGCAGAAGCTGACAAGGGCGATAAAAAAGTCACTCTTATGGGCGCAGGCACTATCTTAAATGAAGTGATTGCTGCTGCAGAAATCCTTAAGAATCAGTTTGATGTTCAATCTGATATCTGGAGTTTAACCAGTGTGAATGAGCTTGTTCGTGAGGGTCAGTCAGTTGACCGCTGGAATATGCTACATCCCACTAAGAAAGCTAAAACTTCTTATATCACCGAGCAGCTTGGCGACTGCACTGCACCGGTAATTGCATCAACCGATTATATGAAAGCCTATTCAGAGCAAATGCGTGCCTATATTGATCAACCATTCTATGTGCTTGGTACCGACGGCTTTGGTCGTAGTGATAGCCGAGCTGCATTGCGACATTTCTTTGAAGTTGATCGTAACTTTGTGGTAATTTCAGCGTTAAAAGCGTTGGCAGATCAGGGTACAATCAAAGCAGCTGTGGTAGAAAAAGCAATTAAAACATTGGGTATAGATCCAGAAAAACCCAATCCATTGTATTTGTAATAATTTGACCTGTATTTAACCAATAGAAAGACTATTTATAAAGGACGATTTAAGTGGCAATAGAAATTGTAACAATTCCTGATTTAGGTGGTGCAGAGTCGGTAGAGGTTATCGAACTCTGTGCAGCTGTTGGTGACGCTGTAGAGCAAGAAGAATCTCTAGTGGTTTTAGAGTCTGATAAAGCCTCAATGGATGTTCCAAGTCCAATTGATGGATCAGTTGTTAAATATTTGGTCGCAGAAGGCGATACAGTAAAAGTTGGCGATGCCATTGCCGAGATTGAAATTGCTAACGCACAAGCGCTTGCAGAAGAACCAGCTACTCAACAAGCGGAGCCTGAAGTTACACCAGCCCCTATTGAGGAGCCTGTCGTTGAAGAAGCACCAATTGAAGCGCCAGTAGCTAGCCAAGAAGCCACTACTTCAGAGCAGATTGCCCTAGTCCCAGATATTGGTAGCGATGACAAAGTTGAACTTATCGAGATTTCAGTTGCAGTTGGTGATCAGGTAGAAGAGGGTGAAACCCTCGTGGTACTCGAATCAGACAAAGCAACAATGGATGTCCCATCGACATTATCAGGCACAGTTAAACAAATTATCGCCAAAGAAGGTGATAAATTAGGTACAGGTGATCAGGTAGCTCTCATTGAAGTTACAAGCGGTAGTGCTTTAACTCCATCTGAGCCAGAAGCAAAAGCTGAATCAGAATCAGCGCCTGCTCCAACGCCCGCACCTGCTCAAGCAGAAACGCCTGTGCCGCCAAAACAACCCGTTGCTGCCCCTGCTGTAAACTCAGCGCCAGTGGCTAATGACAGCGCAGAAATCTATGCCGGTCCAGCAGTGCGCATGCTTTCAAGAGAACTTGGTGTCGATCTGTCTCAAGTCTCTGGTACAGGTCCAAAAGGGCGTATTCAAAAAGACGATATTAATAATTTTGTGAAATCTGCCCTACAATCCGGTGGAAATACAGGCTCAGGCTCAGGCATAGGTATTCCTCAGGTGCCCGCTATTGATTTCAGCCAGTTTGGCGACATTGAAACCGTTAAACTCAGCAAAATTCAAAAGATTACCGCAGATAATATGCAGCGCAACTGGTTAAACGTTCCTCATGTAACTCAGTTTGATGATGCAGATATCACCGATTTAGAAACATTCCGCAAATCTCTTAAACCAGAGGGTGAAAAGCGTGGTATCAAAGTAACCCCAGTGGCTTTCCTAATAAAGGCTGCCGCTGCCGCACTATCTGCTAATCCAGAATTCAACCGTTCACTGGCAGGTGATGGCGAAAACTATGTGCAAAAACACTATATCAATATTGGTATGGCCGTAGACACGCCCCGTGGTCTAGTTGTTCCTGTAATCAAAGATGCTGATAAGAAGGGTATCTGGGAAATTTCAGCTGATGTTATCACTATGGCAACTCTAGCCCGTGAAGGAAAACTAAAGCCAAGCGATATGCAGGGCGGCTGTTTTACCATCTCAAGCTTAGGTGCAATGGGTGGTAATGGCTTCACGCCTATCGTCAATAGCCCTGAAGTAGGTATTCTAGGGGTATCAAAATCGCAGATGAAGCCCATCTGGGATGGTTCCGATTTCCAGCCAAGATTAATGCTTCCCTTAGGACTATCCTATGATCATCGAGTAATTAACGGTGGTGATGCAGGTCGTTTTATGACTTACTTAGTTAAGATTCTTAGTGATATAAGACATATGACTTTGTAATATTCGCTATTGTATATTTTTACAACTTTTAGACATTTATAAACTATATTAATTATATATTTAAATTATATAAATCTAGTTATATAAGTTAGTGAAACTCTAAAAGTGGCGGCAATAGTGGGTGTGTTAACCAATAAAATAATTTCTATCGATTTCCAAACTAGTCCCAAATTTATGAGGTTGTTTGATTTGGGGTCAGTGTAAATGTGGCATTTAACTCTCAGTAATATAGCCGAGCGTATTGGTGCAAAGCTAGAAGGTGACGCACATTATCCAATTACAGGCATAGCTACCTTAACCTCTGCATTACCCCATCATTTAAGCTTTTTAGCCAATATTAAATACAAGCACTTGTTAGATTCCTGCCGAGCGGGTGCGGTTATTTTACATCCTGATCAAGCACATCTTTATTCTGGTCACTGCCTGATATCAGATAACCCGTATGTTGGCTATGCCAAGTTATCACAGGTGTTTGCTCGCTCACCAGATTTTAGTGGGATTGATAAAACGGCTCAAATTGACCCAACGGCATTACTAGGTACAGGTGTTAATTTAGCGGCGGGTACTATTATTGGCCCTAATGTGACACTAGGTAATGATGTTTCCATAGGTCCTAATACTGTCATCGGGGCTCACACTAATATTGGTGAACAAACGTCTATAGCGGCCAATGTGACTCTCTATCATAGGGTTAATATAGGTGCTCGCTGTATTATTCATAGTGCCGCAGTTATTGGTGCTGATGGCTTTGGATTTGCAAAAGATGGTCATGATTGGATTAAGATAGCCCAATTGGGCGGTGTCACTATAGGTGATGATGTCGAAGTGGGTGCAGGCACCACCATAGATCGTGGGGCTCTTAGTGACACGATTATCGGTTATGGCGTTAAATTAGATAATCAAATACAAATTGGCCATAACGTAGAGTTGGGTGACTTTACGGCAATAGCAGCCTGTAGTGCTATTGCTGGAAGTGCAAAATTGGGCAAACATTGCACCATAGCTGGTGCTTGCGGTATCGCTGGGCATATAACCTTAGTTGATGCTGTGCATGTTACTGCAATGTCAATAGTAACCAATTCTATTGCCAACTCTGGGGTATATTCATCGGGTACCCCTCTAGATAAAAATCAAAAATGGCGGCGTAATGCCTCTCGTTTTAAACAGCTTGATCAGATAGCGAAACGTGTTAAAAAATTAGAAATAGACATGGTAGCAAGTAAGTTGATCAATATTGAAACTACTTAAAATTCTTTCAAAAATTTTAGTCGAAGTTAATAGTTTTACTAAGTTTTAAGGTATGATACTGACCTTGGATTTAGTCTATATTTTTATGTCATGTCATAAGTTTATTTGGAGAGCTATTAATGATTATTAAACCTCGCGTTCGCGGCTTTATGTGTATAACCACTCACCCAACGGGTTGTGAAGCCAACGTAATTAACCAGATTAATTATATTAAATCACAGCCAGCGATTGAAATGCCTAAGCGAGTTTTAGTGATTGGTTCATCAACGGGTTATGGCCTTGCGGCGCGTATTTCAGCGGCCTTTGGTGGTGGCGCTTCAACTTTGGGAATATTCTTTGAAAAGCCGGGCACTGATCGTAAGCCTGGAACAGCGGGCTGGTATAACAGCGCTGCTTTTCATAAAAAAGCAGAAGAACATGGCCTTTATGCCAAAAGTATCAACGGTGATGCCTTTTCTAATGAAATCAAACAGCAAACCATAGACACCATTAAGCAAGATTTAGGTCAGGTGGACTTGGTTATATATAGTCTTGCCGCACCGAGAAGACAACATCCAGATACAGGCGAAGTGTTTAACTCTACGCTTAAGCCGGTGGGCAAAGATGTCACCATGCTGGGTGTCAATACCGATAAAGAAGAGGTACAAGAATTTAGTCTTGAAGCTGCTAATCAGCAGGAGATTGACGATACAGTGGCTGTTATGGGTGGTGAAGATTGGCAGATGTGGACTGACGCTCTTCAAGAAGCCGGCGTATTGGCTGAAGGTGCAAAAACGACAGCCTTTACTTATATTGGTGAAAAAATTACATGGGATCTGTATTGGGATGGCACTATTGGTCTAGCCAAAAAAGATCTTGATAAAAGAGTATTAAATATTAGAGATCAGCTTCAGTCTTCTAATGGGGATGCTCGGGTGTCGGTATTGAAAGCAGTGGTTACTCAGGCTAGTTCAGCGATTCCTATCATGCCGCTTTATTTAGCCATGCTATTTAAGGAAATGAAGAAAAACGGCACTCACGAGGGCTGTATTGAGCAGTTATATCGATTATTTACTGAATGCTTGTATTCGGACGCGCCACGATTGGATGACGAGGGTCGTTTGAGAGTAGACGAGTTAGAGTTAGATCCAGCGATTCAAGATGCAGTAACTCAAAACTGGGGAGCGATAAGCAATGAAACATTGGCTGATCTCACCGATCTTGAGGGTTACAAGCAAGAATTCTTGAATTTATTTGGCTTTGAAATTGATGATGTTGATTATGAAGCTGATGTAAATCCGGAAGTTCCTATTTCCCAGATGGTTTGATGGAACCTTTGGGGCTGTCTGCACATGAGATCAAGCAATACCACGTTTAAATCAGAATTCTTGCATCCTCGCTATTGGGTCACTTGGTTTTGGCTGGGTCTTTGGTGGCTTGTTACTTTATTGCCATATCCAATTCTTCTTTCTTTGGGTAAGTTTATTGGTCATATTATCTTTATTTTTCCCACGCGAAGAAAGCATATAGCCCATACAAATATTAAATTATGCTTCCCAGAGATGAATGCCAAACAGCACAAGGCTCTACTCAAGGCGAATTTTTATAGTGTAGGCATTGCCCTTATGGAAGTCGGTATGGCCTGGTGGTGGCCATTGCAGCGCCTACAAAAGCTGGTGACAGTGGAGGGTATAGAGAACCTTGAACGACCCGATAACCAAGGCGTTATTCTTTTAGGAATGCATTTCACAACATTAGAAGTTGGTGCTGCCGCTTTAACTAGCGCCATTGAAATTGATGGTATGTACAAGGCCCATAAAAATTGTGTCTATGATTATATTCAGCTAAAGGGCAGACGAAGCCATAATATAGATGGTTGTAACCTATTTGATCGCAATGATATGCGTGGCACTTTAAAGAGTTTAAAAAGTGGGCGTGTCCTGTGGTATTTACCGGATCAAGATTATGGTCTTAGTCAGAGCTTATTCGCCCCTTTTTTTGGACTTGAGGCGGCCACGGTTCATGCCACTTCACGTATGGCAAATAAAACCAATGCTTCTGTAATACCAGTTACTTTTACAAGGTTAGCTAATGCAAAAGGTTATAAAATTATTATTGAGACGGCGCTGGATGATTTTCCGTCTAATGACTTATTGATAGACAGTACTAGAATTAATCAATTAATTGAAAATCGTGTTCGTTTGCAACCGGACCAATATCTTTGGGTTCACAGACGATTTAAAAATCGTCCTGATGGCGAAAAAGATTACTATAATATTCCCTCAAACAAAGTGTAGTTCTTGTATAAGATGCTATGATTAGCCTATTGAGATCACTCATTAGAAAATTGGTTTTATGAATATATCTAGGCAGTTATCCTAAGGAGAAAAAATGATTACTGGCAGTATTGTCGCCCTAGTGACCCCGATGGTTCCAGATACTTTAGATGTTGACTGGGAAGCTTTGGAGCGTCTTGTAGAGTGGCATATAGATCAGGGAACCAATGCATTAGTAGCCGTTGGAACTACTGGCGAATCTGCGACATTGAGTGTTGAAGAGCATAGTCGGGTTATCAAATTTATGGTAGATATCTCTCAGGGCCGTATTCCCGTTATTGCCGGCACTGGAGCAAACTGTACCAGAGAAGCCATAGAGCTCACAGAGGCCGCTAAAAAAGCCGGAGCTGATGCCTGCTTGTTAGTTACTCCATATTATAATAAGCCAACCCAAGAAGGCTTATATCAGCATTACAAAGCTATTGCGAAAGCAGTGGACATTGATCAGATTCTTTACAATGTTCCAGGTCGCACAGCCTGCGATATGCTACCCGAAACAGCCCTGCGATTAAGTGAGATTTCAAACATCATTGGCATAAAAGAGGCAACCGGTGATCTAGACCGTGCGGCTTGGTTAGTTGATAACGCGCCAAAAGATTTCGCTATTTATTCTGGTGATGATCATACAGCACGAGAGTTAATGCTGTTAGGCGGTCATGGTGATATATCTGTAACAGCTAATGTTGCACCAAAGAAAATGTCCCAGATGTGCGAGGCGGCGATAAACGGCGACGCAGAACAGGCGCTTGATATTGATAAGCAGTTATTAGGGTTGCATGATGCAATGTTCATCGAATCCAACCCAATTCCGGTTAAATGGGCAGTTAGTCAATTAGGTTTAATTAAAGATGCTATTAGGTTGCCACTAACGCAACTTTCCAAGGCCAATATGGTCAAAGTTTTGCAGGCATTAAAATTAGCAAAAATAGTATAAAAATAACAATTACAAGGGTCATTAGGTTTAGATTGTATGAATAATATTTTTCAACTACTAGTAGTTTTCTTTTTAGTTAGTGGCTGTAGCTGGCTGGGTATAGAGGATCATAGTGGCGATTACCTTTTGGCCTCTGAAGCTCAGGTAATTGTTGTACCCGAAAAGCTGAGTAATTCGAGACTGGGACAAATTTACCCAATACCAGATATTTCAGGCGACATTTCATCCATAAGCTCCTCAGAATTACCTAGGCCTCAGCCTATTTCGGCAAACACATTTGAACAGTTAGTGAAGATTCAAAGAATAGATGAGAAAAGATGGATTTTAATTAATAACTCGCCCAGTGAGTTATGGCCTAGAGTTCGCAATATATTAAATAAAAATGGTATTCCAGCGGAAAAAGCTGATGGATCTTTGGGTATTATTGAGACTAGTTGGTTGGGTTATAACTCTGATCAAGACAATGAACATAGATTTAGGTTTTCAATTTCTCCTGGGGTGCAAATCAATAGCACTGAAATATATGCGTTACATCAAGTAAAGCCAAAGGCTGAGGCTTCTGATAAGAATTGGCCTGAATCTTCAAATTTAGATTCTAAAGAAAAGGATATGATTTCCTTTCTTGCTAATCAGCTCGCGGCACAGCCTGATTATACTTCGGTGTCATTACTTGCGCAGGACATCGGCGGTGAATCAAAGGTCGAAATTATTAATCCCGATGTAGCTGACCCTTATATTCTAGTGAAATTGTCTTATGATCGCACATGGGCATCAATAAATTATTCTGCGTCTCGAGGTGGTTTCAGCTTGATTGATGAGGATTCAGACAAGGGTTTGTTGTTAGTCAATTATAAAGATGAATTAATTGAAGATGAATCAACTGGTATTTTGGGTTGGTTAAGTAGATCTAAAGATAAAGAATATGTTTTACAGGCTAATTTTCGTATTCTAGTCGAACAAGTTGAGTCTACTGTAGAGTTAAGAGTAGTGAGCATTGATGGCGATAGTTTAGAAAAAGAGCTAGCCTTGAAGTTACTAAATATTTTTAGAAGCAATATGTCATAAGGGAGAAATACTAGGTGCGTTTTGCCTCCCTTGGTAGCGGTAGTAAGGGTAATGCTACTATCATCGAAACAAACAATACCTGCCTTATGGTTGACTGCGGTTTTTCAATAAAAGACTGTGTTAGAAGACTTGAGCGCTTGCAAAAAAAACCAGATGATATAACCGCTATTTTGGTTACTCATGAGCACAGCGATCACTGGAAGGGGGTATTACCTTTTGCTAGTCGCTTTTCTCTTGATATATACATTACAGCAGGCTGCCTTAGAGCAACCGGTGTAGACGCCCAAGACTATTGCGGTATTAAACTGATTGATAGCCACAAGTCATTTCAGATTGGAGAGGTCAAAGTAAAGCCCATTCCAGTACCCCATGATGCAAAAGAGCCTGTTCAGTATATATTTTCAGATAAAAATCATCGTTTAGGCATACTAACCGATGTTGGCTATATTACGCCTTATATTGAGCAGCAATACAGTGGTTGTGATGGTTTATTGGTTGAAGCTAATCATGATTTACAGCTCTTAGACTCAGGTAGCTATCCCAGATTTCTTAAAGAGCGTGTTAGTAGTCAATGGGGACATCTTAATAACAATCAAACGGCGGCATTAATTGAAATTATTGATCAAAGCTGTATTAAGAAATTAGTGATTGGTCATATCAGTCAAAGTAACAATAATAAAGATATTGTTAAGCGAGTCATTGGTAATGTTTTTAAGGGTTCGGGTGATGTTATTTACGCGGATCAAGAAGAAGGATTTGACTGGCTATATTTGAGTAAGTTATAGTCAATTTCACTTCTGTAAAGCGGTAGGGGATTACTACTTAATTTCTAATTCCGTCGACCTTTTTCCACAGATAGGCCTTTTTTATAAAACTTAACTTTAATTAATACGTGTAAGTCATTGATTTTTTGCTTCGTAAATCTTAAGTCATTGATTTTTAAGCTATTTATTTACTGTACAAAAAATAACCAATCTGTATAAATGCCCTGATTTTTCTGGGTTAATTGCACTTGATAAACTAGTATTCCACAAAGTTATCCACAGCTTCTGTGGACAAAATGATGCACTAAATTGGTGAGCTTTATTTACAATCACATCACATTTAAAAAAGTTGGATAAATATTTAATAAAAACAACGGGTTCTTATTTTTAAACGATACTCTTTAATTGCTTATTTTTAGGTCAAATTTTAAAAAAATTGTTTTATTATCAACACACCAAATCATCTATGTTTAAATATGGTCATGTCGAATATTATAGTTTCTTACTCAGATAATTCTTTCAAGCAGGCTGCAGAGCTAGTTTCAGAAGAAATTGATATTCCTATAGTGCAATTGTCGGCAAGTGATTTAAAGTGTTGTTCAGAGTTTGACTACATTATTAATCTTTCATCCAATGGTTTGAGCTTTTTGTCTCCTACAAATAATCATGGTGCTATTCGTTGTGACTTTGTATCAGGTAGTCATCGTCATCGAAGAAGCCATGGTGGAGGCAATGGTCAAATGATTGCTAAAGCCGTTGGAGTCTCAGGAAAATTTTATCCCAGAATACTCGATCTTACTGCTGGATTAGGTTCAGATGGTTTTGTATTGGCTAGTTTGGGCTGTAGTGTTAATCTCTTGGAGCGAAACCCGATTGTTCATTTGTTATTAAAAGATGGTTTAGACCGCGCTAGACATGAGGCTGCGGCTGATAAGGAACTCGCCGCTATTATCCAGCGCATGAATTTAATAGAAATTAACAGTTCTGTTTTTTTAGATAGTATAGATACTAATGATTATCCTGATGTTATCTATATTGATCCGATGTTCCCACCGAGAAAGAAATCAGCACAGGTTAAGAAAGAAATGCAGGCACTCCACCGTATTGTCGGCGGAGACGAGGATGCTTCTATTTTACTTGAGAAGGCACTGAATAAGGCTATTTACAGAGTGGTTGTTAAAAGACCAGCACACTCAAAATATCTAGGTGATTTAAAACCTAGTTATTCCCTTGAGGGCAAATCAACCCGCTATGATATTTTTGCCAAACAAAAAATACCTAAATAGTTCAGTAAAGACCACTAAACTAACAGATGCTTTAGGACTGACTGATATATATTGGTTAACTGATTTAAATCATCTACAGAGGCACATTCATCAATTTGATGAATGGTGGCATTAATTGGTCCCAACTCAACTACCTGAGTGCCCATAGGCGCTATGAAGCGGCCATCTGAGGTTCCTCCAGCGGTTGAAAGTACTGTGTCTAAGCCAGTTTCTTCTTTTACCGCTTTTACCGCTGCATCAACAAGCTTACCTTCAGCTGTTAGGAATGGCTGACCGCTTAAATGCCAATTGAGTTCATAGTTAAGCTGGTGCTTATCGAGTATTTGAGTTGTACGATCTCGAAGCTGTTGGTCGGTTACCTCTGTTGAGAATCGAAAGTTAAACACTACATCAAGTTCACCGGGGATAACGTTGGTAGCGCCCGTTCCTCCATTGATATTAGAAACCTGAAAGCTAGTGGCCGGAAAAAAATCGTTTCCTTTGTCCCACTCATGGGCTGCGAGTTCTGCAAGGGCAGGGGCTACATTATGTATTGGATTACTGGCTAGATGAGGGTAGGCCACATGTCCCTGTTGTCCAATAATACGCATTGAACAACCCAGAGACCCACGGCGACCATTTTTTATGGTATCACCACATTGATTGCTACTTGAGGGTTCGCCAACTAGGCAGTATTCGGGTATTAGTTGCTGCTGGCTAAGCCATTCCACAACTTTAACAGTACCATTTGCAGCTATACCCTCTTCATCACTGGTAATAAGGAAGGCAATACGACCCTCATGGTTAGGGTTTTCGGCAACAAATTGTTCAACTGCCACTACCATAGCCGCTAGTGAGCCTTTCATATCAGCTGCACCACGGCCATAGAGCATGCCGTCGATAATGGTCGGCTCAAAAGGTGGGGTTTGCCAGCTAGATTCTGGACCGGAGGGCACAACATCGGTATGACCTGCAAAACAAAGAATAGGTCCTGAATTGCCTCTTATGGCCCAAAAATTATCGACATCTTCAAAGCGTAGATGTTCTACCTCAAATCCAATGGCGGCCAGTCTATCTATCATAAGTTGCTGACAACCTGCATCTTCTGGGGTTACAGATCTGCGTGATATAAGCTGTTTAGTAAGGGCAATTGTTGGGCTGTCATTAGACATATTAGAAACCTTTGTATTTTTATAACTTATTGTAAAGTTGAACTAAGTTTGAGACTAGAGTGCTTTTTTAATAAAACTCACTTTAAAAGCTGATCCTTTGCCGCATTGATTTTAGCGGCTAAATAGTCACTGCCGCCACGATCAGGATGCAATCTTTGCATTAATCGTTTATGGGCTTTAATCACTTCATCTTTAGTGGCAGTGGAAGGAAGTCCTAATACTTGGTACGCATCACCCTTAGATAGATCATTATTGCCACTAGGGTTGTATTGATCGTACTCTTGACTGCTTGATGATCCACTGCGCATTAGATACGCCTGAAGCAGGATAAAAGATTCTTTATCCGTTGTTTTGTAATGCTGTGAAAGTTCTTTTAACTCGTCCGAGCTAAGTTCACTGAGAAATTTTCCAGAATAGTCTCCGGCTATTATTTCACCATCAATTTTTCCACTGGCAAAATTTAAAGTCACAACAAGGAATTGAGTTCTAAATTGAGAGGGTGTGGATTTAAATCGACCTAATAATCTTAGTAATGGGCCGGCTCTTGTACCCCAGATTAACAGGGTGCGTAAAACCGGTACTAAAGCGGCTATTCCGGCTCCTAGCCAATGCATTCGTCCGGTTACAACCAGATAGATGGCGAGGGCTAAGATAAGCCAAAAGCCACTCCGCCATAAAAACGGTTTTCGCTGGGTGTCCACCAGATTCTTTTGGTAGGACCACCAGTACCAAAGGCCAGCAATAACTACTATTAGTAATAAGACCATGGGCAGTTTGAGCCTATTATCGGCTTTTTAACACCTCACGCAGTTTGTCGGCCATCTCAACCAGTGATTTTTCGGTTGTTTCCCAATTAATACAGGCATCGGTAACAGACACGCCATATTGCATGTCATCTGGATTAGAAGAGAGCTTTTGATTACCCCCATTAATATGGCTTTCTATCATCACACCTATAATGGATGTATTACCCTCTAAAATTTGATTACTGACGTTATCTAACACCAAGGGCTGAAGATTATGATCTTTATTGGAGTTGGCATGACTGCAATCGACCATAATATTGGGTTTAATATTAGCCGCATTGAGTTCTTGTTCACAAATTGAAACACTCACAGAATCATAATTGGGTTTACCATTACCACCGCGAAGGACAACATGCGCATTAGGGTTGCCGCGAGTGGTCACTATTGAAACCTTTCCATCGGAGTTAATCCCTAAAAATCTATGGGGGTTAGCAACTGACTGAAGTGCATTAATAGCGACAGTAAGTCCACCATCAGTGCCATTTTTAAAGCCAATAGATGAAGAGAGTCCCGAAGCCATTTCACGGTGAGTTTGCGATTCTGTGGTTCTTGCCCCAATCGCTGACCATGCAATAAGGTCTTGCATGTATTGCGGTGAAATAGGATCTAGTGCTTCTGTGGCTGTTGGCAGTCCAATTTCTAGGATATCCCGCAGAAGTTTGCGACCAATATGCAGACCATCGGTGATTTTAAATGAATCATTCATATAGGGATCGTTGATCAAACCTTTCCAGCCAACAGTTGTGCGTGGCTTTTCAAAATAAACACGCATAACGATATACAGACTATCACTGACCTTGTCGGCTAGCTTTTTGAGTCGCAATGCATATTCATGAGCTGCTTTTAGATCATGAATAGAGCAGGGGCCCACAACCACTAAAACCCGTGAATCTTTACCGGATAGAATATTTTCAATAACCTGACGACCTTCAGTCACAGTTTTACGTGCTTTATCGGTAAGTGGTATCTCGCGCTTCAATTCTGCGGGTGTGATCAGAATTTCTGGTGCTTCGATATTAATATTCTCAACTGCTTGCCTGTCCATTTTTTTATTCCTAATTTTTTTACTAGTTCCCCAATATTTATATTGTACTTGAAAATTAACGAAGGGAAAGATTAATTGCCTGTAACTTCAATGAATACGGCTGTTTGGGGAAAATAGAGTGCACATCGTACTTTTTTTGCCCCTAGCTTTTGATAAAGTTGTGAATAATGATTTAGTTGTGGCGTATAAGCTTCAATTTGACGCTGACCAAAACTTTGTTCCGATTCATTATCCATAGGCGCTGTATATTTGTAATCAATAATCCATCGCTCATCATTATCGATAAAGGTCCTGTCGATGATTGAAGTTTTGATGGATTGGCTGACATTATCAAAATAAGACAGTGGTTGCTCACATTGCCCCTCTTTGTGCGTACCAAGTATCCACTGTCCTCGATTATCTTTAAGCATAGTCTCTATGGCGTCTTTCAGTCCGGATATTTCTTTAGGTGTAGCTATAATACCCAACTGTTTAAGGCTTGAGGTCCAGCTTTTATCCAGTGAGTTTCTTCTTTTAAGGGGCCATGCATTAAGACCATCGCAGGCAATTTGTTTGAGTGTTCTATGCAAGGCAGTCCCAAGGTGTCGTGCTCTAAAATCCAAAGATTCAGCTTTTATATTGTTTGCATACTGATTGTTCACACCTAATGTCATCATGTCAGATGGCATCGTGACTGGGTTAAACTCAAGAGGTAATCTTCGGTAGTAATTATCTGTTAATGGACTATTAGTGTATTCACTATTGTCTGATTCTGTTTCGCTAATCATTTTTACCTGGTAACCCGACTGGCCTATAAGGTTGTTTAATGAGGGCCAGATGCAGCTTATAAGACTGGTTTTAGAGGGTTTTTTCCAGCTATCTTTATCATCTTTTATTTTTGCAAAAAGATGTAACTGTCTAACTGCTCTGGTTGCCGCAACATAAAGCACGCGTGTATTTTCTAGAATGGTGCGTGTGGATTGTTCATGCTTTAAATAACTGTATATTGGGTCGTTTTCTTCATCATAAGCCCCTAATGCTGCCAATAACAAAGATGAATGATTTTGATCATCGACCTGTTCTTGCCAACGCAGAAGGGGATTGTCATTAGACTTTGGGCTTTTATGCAACCCAGGCAATATCACATGGTCAAATTCAAGACCCTTAGCTTTATGGATGGTCATTATTTGAATGGGATTTGACTGCTTGTTGTGGATGCTTGCTAGGGGTTGAGCAAATAAATTATCAACAGCATTTTTAAATTCATGCCAATCTTCCAGTGTACCGGCGTTCTGCCATGACTCCAGTAAATCTAAGTAACTACGAATATCGTGTATATCACGCTGATTGAGAAGCGTCGACGGACCGCCAAGACTAATCCATAATTGCTCGACTAAATTGCGGAGATTGTCTCTATCCCGATTACGCCAAGCGTTACACAGTAAGGGTGCTACTCGATTTAATATTTTATTCCCTTGGACTGTTAACGGATCAAATTTTTCTGGCTTTTGTTGCCACTCATGCAGTTTTTCTAAAATACATTTGGGCTGCTTACCTGATGATTCTTTACCGTCGGTTAGGATCACTAGGTCTTTAAGTGAAAGCCCGCAAAAAGGCGCACGCAGAACAGATAACCAAGCAATTCTATCGGCGGGCGATAGTAGGGCTCTTGTAATAGACATTAAATCAATCACCGGCATTCTATCAGCAAGCGGGTCAATATCTATCGCCTCCCAGTTTAACTTGGCATCTATTAGGGCGGGAACTATCTGTTTTAGGTGGCCGCGATTACGTACCAAAATTGCAGTGGATTCACGGGGTGTTTGTTTACAGATTTGCTGGCAAAGTTCAGCAATATGATCAGCTTCGACTCGATTATAGTCATTATTGTCTTGGCTGTTATAGCCATGAAAATACACTGCTTGAGACTCGTCGGCAGTCTTTACTGATGTGGATGGGTTGTAAGGAACAGCACCACGATTAATATTTGCCGAAACGGGAAATGCGTGTTGGAAATTGTCATTGACCCAATCCACAATACCTTTTTTTGAGCGAAAATTACTGCTAAGGGATAATGATTTACATTGCACAGGGCCAATAGGATAGCGTTGTGCGTTAATAAATAACCCAACACGCGCGTCTCTAAAGCTATAGAGTGATTGCATGGCATCACCTACGAGAAATAAGCTTCGACCATCATCGGGTTCCCAGCCAGCAACCAAAGACTCAAGGAGACGCATTTGTGAGCCTGACGTATCTTGAAATTCATCCACTAAAATATGCTTTAGCTGATAATCTAATTTGAGTGTAATGTCAGAGACGGCGTCAGTGTAGGCGTCAGCTGCTAATGCATTTAGGGCTGTCATTGTGATTTCTGAGTAGTCCGATTGTCCCTTTTGCTGAAACAGCGTTTTTAAAATAGCCACTAATTGGGGCAATAATAAGCCTAAAGCTGACAACATCTGTTGCTGCTCTAGCTTTATTTTTGATTCTGGCAGATGCATGACATCAACCACTAATGTTTGGAGAAGCTTGTCTTCTCGGTAATCACAAAGAAGAGAAAGCATTTTTTGTTTTTCTTCTTTAGCAGAAGCAGGAAAGCCATTACGTTTATCAACGGTTTTTCGCGGGCCGAAGTCTTTGTCTTTGGTTACCAACATGCGCAGTATGTTTTTCCACTGCTTTAATCCCTGTTGACTTAGGTCTGGGTATTCAACAATCCCTTTTAAGCTCTGCAAGTCTGCATTGCCCTCAGGAGCGTTATTGCCAGCGTAGTCGGCTAGGGCTATTAGATCCGCGGCTAGAGGCAAGAGTTGGTGTTCTATGCGCTCGAGGGTATCAATAATTAGTTGTTCAATAACCCCTTGAAAGTAGTCACTGTTGGTTGCGGCACTATATATATGAGGTAACCACTGATCGCGCTTGCCTAGCATATCGGCAAATAGTTTTTCACAGCGGGATAAATCATTCCCCATATGGGCGATCACAGTTGCAAGTGCTTCGCTTGTCGCATTGTTGGCTTCGAGTTGATTGAGTAGTTCGCGGGCGGCTGCTTGATAAAGTGCCTGTGGATATTCAGACTGCTCTGGAAGGGCCCCAGTGCCATTATCAAACATAAATTGCTTGGCGATATAGTGACAGAAACTATCAATTGTCTTTATACGCAATCGGTAGGGTATATCTAAAAGATTCCATTCTAATTGGGCATTTCTAGATAAAGCCTGAGTGGCTAGATCCCATATTCCAGCTTCAAAGCTATCTTCAGGTTTTGGGTTGTTACTGGCAAATACTAAAGCACTATGAATACGATGGCGCATTTCTGCCGCAGCTTTACGAGTAAAGGTAATACAGAGTATTTCTTCAGGGTTTTCAACGATGGTTAACAGTTTTAACACGCGTTGAGTGATTAATCCGGTTTTACCCGAGCCTGCCGGCGCCGAAACAATATAGCTATAATTTGGATCAATTGCCTGTTGTCGCGCCCTGGCATCGCTGAGTTCTGGGCTATTGGTTTGATTATCTTGCATGTTAAACCTTTTTAGCCTCAGTAAGTCGCTTTATATCCTGTTGTTCATGCCAGCGATTAAAAGGTAATAACTCTGCTTGGAAGTTAAATTGCGCCGTATTATAGCTGTGTAAAAGCGCTTTCCCCTGTATAAATTCTTGGGCTAGATTATCGATAGATTGTTGCCAGTCCTGAAGCTGTGAATCCCAATTATCGGCTACCTTTATGCCCTTAATCATATGGTTATTTGAGATGCCAATGAATGTCTGTTCACTGCCTTTTAGTGAAGCAAAGGCGCAACCCTGAGGTTGTGGATTAGAGGCTAATATATACAGCGGAAGCTGGGGATCTGTAGGCCGATCGCCAAGCCACACGTCGGTTTTAACCGATCCTGTTTTATAATCTATAACTAGGGTTTCACCCTCGACAGTATCCAAACGATCTATAATCAGTGAAATGGATAACTCGCCCAATGATAGCTGTTTTTTCTGCTCGGTTTCTTTGATTTCAAAGGGTGGTCTCTGGCGTTCAATATCCAACCATTGATGAATTAGTTTACAAAGACGTTGTTTTTCAAGTTGCTTAAAATTATCACCTAAGAGAATAGGGTTTTTAGTTGCTTGCTCGGTCAAAACAGTATCGATAGTACTGGAAAGTTGGTCATTGAGTTGTTGTTCATTTAATGCCAAAAACACCTTTGAGTTTTGCCACTGGCTCCATAAACGATAAAGAATTTCATGCACAATACTCCCTCGATCTATAGCCTCTAGACCTATAGATGGCTGCTCGAACTCTTTAGCCCATAAACGATGGATCGCAAAGGCATTAAAAGGACAGGTAGATTGATTTTTAAGAATAGAACTGCCACCTCGAATGGGCTCTGTAGGAGCACTAAAGGGGTGTCCTGCATCAATATTAATATCGCAAGAGTAGGGTTGATCTAGCCAATTATGTAGGGCCATATCACCGACAATGGTGTGTAATTTTTGCTGTTCATAATGACAAATTAGAGGGCTTTGTTCTAACGGTGTTTTGCCGTCAGTTATGGGGTAGCTTACATATAGTTGATTGCTATTAATGGCGAAATTGGACAGTAGATTTTTGGCGATATTTAGCTCTTTTTCTGGAACACTAAAAGGCATCTTATGTTGACGCTGATAGCTGGCCGAAAGGACCGGATTAATTGACCCTGAAGCAGGGAAATTATCACTGTGCATGCCGGTGATCCAAAGTTGGTCAAACTGCAGGCCAACAGCCTCGAGAAGACCCAGAACCTGTAAAGGCGCATCTCCGGTCTGAGGGTGGAATAAATGTTCATTGGCTAACTTTTGCAAATAACTAAGGGCTCTAGAGCGACTTATATTTATTCCCAAATTATCCAGTTCGGAAAAAAAGCCTAATAACTTTTCCCAATACTGAATTTGTTGATATTGCAGACTATTAGGTTGCTTTAAACCTGGCCAGCCAAGCTGAGCTGTAAATTGCTTAAAAAATTCAGCCCATTGTGAAAAGGTTTTTTTGCCAGTAGAGGTTTGACGAATAAGCTGTTGAATATCGTATAGAGGTTGCAGCTGGAGTTGAATGCTATCTGGGTCATCCAGTTTAGACTGCTGTGCTCTTATAATCTGGGTAAACTTATCCAGACTCAGATCATATTTTTTGGTTTCACGAAGTTGTAGTTCGCAATCGACCTTAAATTGAATCGGTAAATGATTAAAGTGCCAATAAGGCGAGTTCACAATCCCTAGCCAGTGGGCCATAGGCAATTTGTATTCAGTCATTTCCAATAGCGACAGGGTAGACTGTAACAGCGGTGTTTCTGATAATTTAACGCCAGCCGAAATATTGACGGCCGTAGAACAGTTATTAGCAGCCAGTGCCTCATTTATAAGTCTAGCGGTTTCTAACACTCTATTATTAAGGTCGGGTATTATCAGGCCAATACGTTGATTAGGGTCGTTTAAAAGTTGTTGTGCTGCCCATTTTGCAGCAATTTCAAGTTCAACTTTAGGCTCTGGACATTCGTATTTACTGATTGATGCAGATTCACCCATCACTTCTATGGGAATTATATCGCTGGTGGCAGCTTCTAGAACGCGTTGCTGTATGGGAGGAATAGACTGAAAGCCATACAGATATATGCTATTTTCAGTGTTTAATCCATGCTGTGCAAATCCCTCAGCCACTTTGCCCCATGTTGAGGGACTGGTCAGTAGTTGTTTTTTATCTAAAATCGATTGGTAGGTCTTTGCCCAGCGCTTAAATTTATTAACTGCTGTACTTTGATCGTCTATCTGGTCAGCTTCTATATTCCATCGTTGACATAACTCGTAGCAATCATTGGCCATGGTGGCAAAACTCTGATCTAAACTATCATCCTGCTTTGCAATCGCCTGTTCCCAATAAAAAATATTTTGAAGCCGACCAATCTGTGCATAGCCATTAACCAAATCATGATTTTGATCCACAAGCTCATTCCAGCAAAAGCTTAGCCAGTGTTCCAATGACATTACTCTGGGAGCCTTCCATACCTGATTTTTAGCGCTAATAGATCTGCCCCAAGCCTGCTGAATTTGAGCGGCAAGACGCTGATTAGCCGTCAAAATCAGCTGATTTTTTTCGATCGCATCGCGAAAAGGGGCGATATTAATTAATGGAGGTAACATCTGCTTAATAGTAGACTTATTTATATTTAGTTATTAACGCTATAATCTCAAAACCTTAAAGTAAATTACAGCTAACTGGATAAATTAGCCAATGGAATTTAATATTTTTACAACTAATGTTCTTTTAATCATTGTGTGCAGCCTAGTAACCTTTGCTCTGGGTGTTTTACTGGGTCGTATTCTGGGTCGAAATCAATTATCTGAGGATATTTCTCAGCTCAAAGCCGATAAACTGGTACTTGAAGAAAAATTGTCTAACCAGAAGTCCAATTTTGAATCACAGCTAAAGTTAGTTCAGGATGCCAAACAAAGTCTTAGTCAAGAATTTGAAAATCTCGCTAATCGAATATTCGATGAGAAACAGACCAAGTTTTCTGAGCAGAGTAAACAGGCACTTGAAACCTCTTTAAGCCCACTAAGGCGTGATCTTGGTGATTTCCGTAAACAGGTTTCTACCGCTTATGACAAAGAAAATACTGACCGCAACCGTTTGGCGGGGCAAATCAGTGAACTGCAAAAGCAAACGCTAAAAATATCATCAGATGCATCTAACTTGGCTAATGCATTAAAGGGCGATAACAAACAGCAGGGTAATTGGGGTGAATTTGTGCTGGAAAAATTGCTGGATGATTCTGGCTTAACCAAGGGGAGAGAATATGAGACTCAAGTCGCCCTAAAGGACGAAGAAGGCAATCGGCGCAACCCCGATGTCATTATTCGCCTACCCGAGGGTAAAGATATCATTATCGATGCCAAAGCTAGTTTGACCGACTACGAGCGTTATTTTCATGCAGAAGATGAACAATCACAACAGCTTTGTTTGAAACAGCATCTCAATTCACTGCGCTCCCATATTAAGGGTTTGAATGTTAAAAATTATGAGCAACTCGAGAATGTTAATAGTCTAGATTTTGTTTTGATTTTTATCCCCGTTGAATCGGCCTTTATGTTGGCCCTAGACAACGATCCAGATATTATGCGTGAAGCCTATGATAAGAGTATTATTTTGGTAAGCCCAAGTACTTTAATGGTGACACTAAGAACCATTAAGAATTTGTGGCGCTATGCCGATCAAAATATCAATGCCCAACAAATTGCAGAAAAAGCTGGGGCTCTTTATGATCTTTTTGTACTGCATGTAGAGGCTTTGGAAGATATAGGCAAGCACTTGGATAAAAGTAAAGATGCCTACGAAACAGCCTTTAAACGTCTATCTACAGGCCGTGGCAACTTGGTCAAGCGCAGTGAAGAGTTAAAAACGCTGGGTGCTAAAACCAAAAAAGTACTAGCTGATAAACTATTACCCCCAAGTGATGCGTAGAATAGATATTCAATACTAAGGGTCTGCTGTGTCTACTTTTCAATTAATGCTTATATCAGGTGCAATAGTTACTGGGTTATTATTCATTTATGCCTGTATTCTCGCCTTTAAATTAAAAGATAAGGCCAAGCGTAGATCACAGCCTGTGGAATTTCAGCCCGATTCACAGTCTCAATCACAATTAGACGCTCAACAATCTATAAGAGTTATAGCCCAAGCACTCCTTCAGAAAGATTTAACCCCGACAGAAGCAGCTATGAGAATCGGTTTTTTGGCTCAGCAGTTTAAGCCCTCAGAACTTCAAGCAAAACCTATACAGGCTTTTCAATCTCTAGCGATGGATACGTCACATTTGCCTATATTAGGCGCATGGAAAGCCCTTTCTGCCAAGGAAAAGTCTGATTATGAAAAACAACGTCTAGCAATAGAACGTAGTCATGAGCATGACATAGATTTAGCGGCTAATTCACTGGCTAAAAGCGCTTAGATTTTCTCTAGATAAACCCCAGATTCTATATGATGGGTCCATGGAAATTGGTCAAATAAAGCAGCTTTTATCACTTTGTGGGTCTTGGTAATTTGTTTTAAATTCTCAGCGAGAGTTTCTGGGTTGCAGGAAATATAAAGAATATAATCCATTTTAGTGACTAGTTTTTCAGTACCCTGGTCCAGACCGGCACGGGGTGGGTCAACAAAAATAGTGGAAAATTTAAAGCTATCCAAATCAACGTCAGCTAAGCGTCTAAAGGCTCTTTCTCTGTTTAAAGCCTGAGTAAATTCTTCACTAGAAAGCCGCGCTATAGTCACATTTTCAACATTATTAGCGGCAAAATTTGCAGTTGCAGAATTCACCGAAATCTTAGAAATTTCTGTGGCCAACACCTTATCAAAAAACTGAGCTAAAACAGCGGTAAAGTTGCCATTGCCACAATACAGCTCAACCAGATCATCACTGCTCTTAGATAAGCAATCACTGGCCCAAGTCAACATTTTCTGATTTACCTGAGCATTGGGTTGGGTAAAGCTTGCCTCAACCTGCTGGTAGCTATATTGCCTATTATTAATCATCAGTTTTTCTGTGACAAAATCATCAGATAAAACGACTTTTTGCTTGCGGCTTCGGCCTATCACTTTAATATTAAATTCTGACTGTAATTGCTCAGCAACTTGTTGCCACTGTTGGTCTAATGGTTTGTGATAAATAAGGGTGATTAAAGCTTCATCCGTTGTGGTTGTTAAATACTCCATACAAAAAAGCTTGCGGCTTAAAATTTCACTAGCATTAACCGCCGACATTATTTTTGGCATTAACTGATTGATTAGTGCTGACCCAATAGGAAAGTCCTGAATAATATAGGGACGTTTTTCACCGGGTTTATTCATTGCATAATGAGCCTGACCCTCTTCGTGCCATACGCGAAATTCAGCGCGCATACGAAAGCCATAGGGCTCTGATGGGAATATATCTAATTCTGGTAATCGAATGCCAGCATCAGCCATGAGGGTTTTATACTGGCTTACCTTATCATTTAGCTGTTGCTGGTAGCTTTCTGAGTTTTGTAGATTGGGATCACTCATTGAGCAGTGTAAATTTGATGGGTGTTAGCCGCCATAATAAAGTCATTGATATGAAGCCCTTTAAGGCTATGTGACCACCAGCTAACCGAAAGCTTACCCCATTCAACTAAGACAGCAGGGTGGTGATCAACCTGTTCTGCTAGTTCTGATATCGCCTGAGCTAGATCCATAGCCGCAACAAAATCATCACATTTATACACACAGAAAAGCTGATCCACGCCATCTTTTTGAACAACATTCCATTGATCAATTTGCGTTAATAAATCAGCATATTGGCTTTTAGAAACCAAGGTTTGATCATTGGATAAATCATTTAAGTTGTAATCAAGTAAGTTCATTTAAATACAGTTCTTTTAAATATAGTTCTTTTAAATACAGTTCTTTGGTTTTGGCAGACCAGCTAACTTTGCTGCTATTTTAGCAGGGCTACCAGGAAATAATTTATTTAAATACAAACTCCGGCCCTTATCTATACCAAGGTCTGCGGTAACAAGTTTACATAACGGTCGCATAGAAGGCGAAAAACCATAGTCTGCATAAAAATTACGCGCAATCAATAATATGTCCAAGTGATCTTTCGAAAGAGCCAAGTCTTCTTTGAGACCTAACTTGAGAGCTAGATCCTCTGACCACTGTGGTAATTCACTGAGATAATTGTTTTGATCAGTCATTTGGTTTGAGCCAATGATTGCGTAAACATTAAAAAGCCCCACATTATGCAGGGCTATAAATTAATGGTTAAGATTTATTAATCGTCACTCATAACGCCAAAAATTTGTAGAAGACTAACAAAAAGATTGTAGATCATTACAAATAGCGTCACGGTTGCAGAAATATAGTTTCTTTCTCCGCCATGAATAATGGCACTGGTTTGCCACATAATGATGCCGGCAGAAAGGAACGCAAATACCGAGCTAACAGTAATGGCTAGTGCAGGTATTTGTAGGAACACATTAGCAATTCCGGCAACAAAAGCTACCAAAATACCGGTCATTAAAAACCCAGTCATAAAGTTTAGATTCTTTCGGGTAGTTAAAACATAGGCGGAAGCACCAAAAAATACCAGTGCAGTAGAGCCCAGCGCCATCATAATGGGTCCAGATCCATAAGCAGCAAGATACATGCTAATAATGGGGCCTAACGTGAAACCCATCCATCCAGTCAGGGCAAAAACCCATGCAATACCAGACCCATTATTTTTGTTTTTCTCAACCATCCATAAGCAAATAAAGTAGGGCAAAAGAGTCCAAAGACCAAAGAACGGTGCGTTAACAGCCATAGAAATACCCGCCATAAGGGCACTAAAGGCAAGGGTAACACCCAATAAGGTATAAGTACTTCGCAGTACCTTGGCAACGGCTGGATCTAAGCCATCGGTAGAAATACCAGCATTAGCTGTGGCTGAAGTATATTTATCTGGATTCTGGTTCATGGTTTTATCCTGATTAATTAATTGAAATATACGTTAATAATACCTCATAGATCATAGTTTTTCAGTATTTTGTAGGCTATTATTTAAAGACAGAATAGGGTTCATATAGTTAATTATATACAAAAAGCTATATTAGCTAGCTACTATAAAAAAGGTGAAAGGATAATCACTAGATATAAATAGAAACCTAAATGATAAGGAATTCATAAATGATTGAAAAGAACAAGGTTCGACCGTTTTTATTTTCAAAACTGGTTCGTGTTGGAAATCGATTTGATGGTGGTTATGTGTTGCCAGAGATGGCTTTAAATAGCTGTAATTTTTTACTCTCGCTCGGTATTAATGATGACATTTCATTTGATTTGCAATTCGGCCAAGCCAATAAACATATCCGCTGCATAGGCGTTGATTACACAGTAACGCCCGCTTTTTTGCGAAAAAGAAGGATTCAGGCAGTTGTTAAATCGTTTATTAATTCTCTTTTAGACCAGAAGAAGCATAAAATTTACAGAGCAAAAGCAACGAACATCAAAAAATTTAATGAATTTTTTACTGGTAACAATACGTTTCTTCCACTTGAAGTGTCTGATGATTCGTCAAGCGGTAAAATTACTATTTCAGAGCTTATTAATAAATGTAATAGTTGCTCATCTCATGATGTTTTTCTGAAAATGGATATTGAGGGTGCTGAGTATAAAGTAACAGAAGACATTATTAATAACGCAAATCGTATAGGTTATATTGCAGCTGAATATCATCATATTATAGAAAATCCTGAACGTTTTAATGAGACGATTAATAGGCTGAGTGAACATTTCTACTTGGCACATATCCACGGAAACAACCATGGTGCTTATTCCGCCGAACTTGATTTCCCTGATACTGTTGAACTTACCTGGGTAAACAAAGGACTAATTGCTGTAGAACCACCTCTTTCAGATTTTAGCTATCCAATAAGTAATTTGGACAACCCATGCAATCATAAGAAGGCAGATTATAATATTGTTTTTTAATGTATTAGTCGGTATAAATTTGAATCAAAAAGCATGATTGATTGGTTTAACTTTAATAATAATCCAGGTAAATTTAATGCAAAAACTTCACTTGGCACTTGCTGTAAAATATTTAGACAGATCAATAGCGGAATATAGCCGTAGGCTTGGTTGTGAGCCAGTCACTGTGGCTGAAAGTCGCTATGCGCTGTGGCGCACTGAGAGTTTAAATTTTTCTATTTCGCAAATACCAGAAAAAGCGGGACAATTGCGGCATTTGGGGTTTGAAAGCTTCAATCTATCTGAAATGTTTTCAGATCGGGATGCCGATGGTATTGAATGGGAATATTTTACTGCCGAGCAACAACGACAAGAGATTATAAAGCACTATCCAGATATCAATTATCCAGAAACTTCAATATCAAAGTGTTTAAGCTGAAGATCTGAAGTATCCCATTTCACATACCAACCCTTATCATGCCAATCACCTAGGACAATTCGCTCACCCTGTTTATGTTGATGGCGGTTGGGTCTATGGGTATGGCCATGAATTAAAGTCTTAACTTGATGTTTGGACATAACCTGATCAACTGCCTCTGAATTAACATCCATTATAGCGCTGGGTTTATTAGCATTGGCAGCCTTACTCTTTGCACGCATGCTGTTAGCTAATTTTTGTCGGTATTTCAGGGGCAGTAGTTGCAGGAAAAACTGACTGACGGGGTGGCGGATTTTTTGTCTAAAGCGAATATAGTCAACATCATCTGTGCAAAGGGTGTCACCATGCATGACCAACACAGTTTGATGATCGTATTCGACTAGATGTTCATCGGCTAAAAGCGTTGCGCCAGTGGCTTGCATAAAGCGCTTACCCAAGAAAAAATCACGATTGCCATGCTGAATAAATAGGGCAACGCCCTTGTCGGTAAGCTGTTTAAATGCTTGCTGAACATCAGCACCAGTAGGACAGTTGTCGTCATCGCCAATCCATGCTTCAAATAGATCGCCAAGAACAAATAACGCCTCAGTTGAGCTAGTCTGATCTTCAAGAAAACGCAAAAACGCCCGGGTTACCTCCGGGCGTTCTGGGGATAAATGGAGATCTGAAATAAACAGGATAGCCATAGCTTTAGCGTTTATTTAGCAGCGTATTCGTCGCTGATAATAGTTTCAGTAATCTCAATTGGGTCAACAGGAACGTCTTGATGGCCAAAAGCACTACCAGTGGGTACTGTTTTAATCTTCTCAATTACTTCCATGCCCTTAACAACCTTACCAAAAACGGCATAGCCCCAGCCCTGCATGTTTTTGCCGCTGTGGTTGAGAAAGTCATTATTAGAGACATTGATAAAAAATTGAGAAGAGGCTGAATGTGGATCAGCGGTTCTTGCCATAGCCAATGTGCCTATATCATTTTTAAGGCCGTTATCTGCTTCATTTTCAATCGTGTCTTGAGTCTTTTTTTGTTGCATATCAGAGGTCATGCCACCACCCTGAACCATAAAACCATTTATTACACGGTGAAAAACTGTATCGTTATAAAACTCATCTTTGGCATAACTTAAAAAGTTGGCCGAAGAAATTGGTGCTTTGTCAAAATCTAATTCTATAGAAATGTCGCCCATAGTAGTGCGCAAAGTAATCATATTAAGGTCCAGTAAATTATTAGGTTGCTCACCCCCATTTTAATTTGTAATGCCAGTAAATCAAAGAGAACTTTGCGATTACTGCAAATAACTCGTAAATGGATCGTTTTTTTTTAAATTTATTTCACTTTCAGCAAGGGTTAAGGTTTATTGAAAGCCCAGTGAGAGCTATACTTCGCACCTTAATAAGCGCTCAAGCGATACAATATGACTGACAGTGATAAACCAATCAATTTTATTCAGCAAATCATTAGTAATGATTTAGCATCGGGTAAAACATCCAAAGTGGTTACTAGGTTCCCTCCAGAGCCCAATGGCTATCTACATATTGGCCATGCGAAGTCGATTTGCGTCAACTTTGGATTGGCTGAAACCTTTACCGGTCATTGTAATCTTCGCTTTGATGATACTAATCCGGAAAAAGAAAGTGATGAGTATGTTCAATCAATAATTGAAGATGTTAAATGGCTTGGTTTTAGCTGGAATGGCGATATTCGCTATGCTTCCGATTATTTTGATCAGTTTTATCAATGGGCCTGTGATTTAATCGATCAGGATAAAGCTTATGTGTGTGAGCTTAATGCAGAACAGATGCGCGAATACCGTGGCTCTTTGACCGAGGCGGGTCAAGATAGTCCCTATCGCACCAGGTCAGCAGATGAGAGTAGGGCGCTACTTGAACAGATGAAGGCGGGTGATATTGCAGAAGGAACAATGACACTGCGGGCTAAAATAGATATGGCATCGCCGAATATTAATATGCGCGACCCAGTGCTATACAGAATAAAGCGCATCGCTCATCACAGAACAGGCGATAAGTGGAATATCTATCCAGCCTATGACTTTGCTCATGGTCAAGAGGATGCAATTGAAGGTGTGACCCACTCAATATGTACCCTTGAGTTCGCAGCTAATAGACCGCTGTATAACTGGTTTATCGAAAACTTAGATGTGCCTTCTAAGCCACAACAGTATGAGTTTGGTCGTTTAAATCTCAATTACAGTATCACCAGCAAGCGCAAGCTAAAACAGCTTGTGGATGAGGGCCATGTGGATGCTTGGGACGACCCTAGAATGCCCACCATATCTGGCTTACGCCGTCGTGGCGTCAGCCCAACAGCTATTCGTAACTTCTGTGAGAGTTTGGCGGTTGCAAAAACCGACGGTGTGGTTGATATGGCCCAGTTTGATTACTTTATACGTGATGACTTAAACAATAACGCACCCCGAGCTATGTGTGTTCTTAAGCCGCTTTTAGTGACATTAAGTAACTATGATAAATCTGAGGTATTTACCGCTTCAGCACACCCTCAGCGAGATGATCTTGGCTCGAGAGAACTTGCATTTGATGATCAAATTTATATAGATCAAAGTGATTTTTCTGAGGATACAAGCCTGTCTCGCAAAAAGTTTAAACGTCTTGTGCTGGGTGAGTATGTCAGATTGCGCGGAGCCTATATTATTCGTGCCGATGAAGTTATTCGCAATTCAGATGGCGAAATACAAGAGATAAAAGCCTCTGTAGTAGAAAATACCGTGGGTGCGGATGCGCCCGAGGGTATTAGGCCTAGAGGTGTTATACACTGGGTTTCTGTGCCAAATTCACTTGATTGTACGGTTAATCTTTATGATCGACTATTTGATCAGCCATTGCCCGATTCAGGCGAGGGTAGCTTTACCGATCATATTAATCCAGACTCTCTTAAAGTGATAAAGGGCTGTAAGGCTGAGGCAAGTCTTGTGGACGCTGTGGCATCTAAACCCTATCAATTCGAAAGAGAAGGATACTTTTGTCGCGATAGTCAATCAGAAAGCCTGGTATTTAACTGCACTATTGGGTTGCGAGATAACTGGAAAGCTTAAATGGAACTAAAACTCTACAATAGCCTTACTCGTCAAAAACAGCTGTTCGAGCCCATTGATCCTAAGCGTGTCACTATGTATGCCTGTGGCCCTACGGTTTACAACTATGTGCATATAGGTAATGCCCGTCCAGCGGTGGTGTTTGATACGGTTTATCGTGTGCTAAAAAGCCTGTATCCCAATGTTATTTATGCCCGTAATATTACTGATATTGATGATAAAATAATCAATAAATCCATAGAGTTATCGCAGGATATTAATGTAATTACAGAGAAGTATTCAGAGGCTTATTTCGATGATATGCAAGCTCTGAATACACTGACTCCTGATCATATTCCCTATGCCACTGATCATATCCCTGAAATGATTGATATGGTTCAGACTTTAGTTGATAAGGGGCATGCTTATGCCGCTGATAGTCAAGTTGAAGCAGAAAAGGGCCATGTCTTATTTTCAGTGCCTTCAATGCCTAATTATGGCGAACTGTCAAAACGAAATCTCGATGAGCAAGAGGCGGGCGCTAGAGTTGAAGTAGCAGGGTACAAGCAATATGCCGGCGATTTTGTTCTATGGAAACCATCCACTGACAGTGAACCTGGCTGGAATAGCCCGTGGGGCCGAGGAAGACCGGGTTGGCACCTTGAATGTTCGGCCATGATTAAAAAGCACTTGGGCGATACCATAGATATTCATGCTGGTGGGCATGACTTGGTATTTCCTCATCATGAAAATGAAATTGCACAAAGCTCCTGTGCCAATGATGGCAAGACTTTGGCTAATTTCTGGATGCACAATGGCTTTATTAATATTGATGGCGAAAAGATGTCCAAATCATTGGGTAATTTCCGCTTAGTTAACGATTTATTACAGCAATACCCCGGTGAGGTACTGCGTTACGTCATACTTTCAGCCCATTACCGTTCTGAGCAAAACTTCAGCAAGGATTTACTTGATAGCGCATGGCGCACCCTAGATAGTCTCTATGGCTTTATTCGTGGCGTTAAATCTGTAGAAGCCCAATTAAATCGCTCTGGAGACGCTTTTAAGGCATTACTTGACGATATTAATACACCAGTGGCCATAAGTGAGCTCTATCGCTTAGCAAAAGCGGTTAATCAGGCCTCAGGTGATAAGCAAACTGCTTTGATGAAAGAACTTAAAGGGGTTGCTGATGTATTAGGCCTTTTACAGCAAGACCCAGAGCAATGGTTTACTCAAGCTAGATCGGACGATCAGTTATCTGCAGAGCAAGTTGAACAACTAATTGAAGCCAGACAACAAGCGAAGCAAGATAAAGACTACGCCAAAGCCGACCAAGTCAGACAGCAACTTCTCGATGGTGGTGTAATTCTAGAGGATAGTCGTGAAGGCACTCAGTGGAGACGATCTTAACCCTTCTCTTGAGCGGTGTTTTCAGCGACAAAACGCTCAAGCTTATAGGTTTCCAGCATAGCGACACCCTTGGCTATAAGCTGTTGTCCAAGCTCGATATTATCAACCTCATAAGCTACCAATGGCGGCATGGTTAATGCTTGCAGATCGATAGTTTCTGGGATAATTTCATGATCAACAAAGATAAAATCAGAATCTGTATTTTTAACTATTTCTGATTCAAGATCTTGCCACTGCTTTAAAACCACACCAACTCTAGGCCACTGTTGCTCTCTTGCCTTAAGAACCAGTAAATAATCATAACTAATTATCACGGTTTGGTGCTTAATCGGTTCAAGTATCGCTTCGACTTCTGTAAGCATTGCTTCTCTGCCACAGTGGGCTATAGATTCTTCTTTTAGCTCTACAAAGGCTGTCACCTGTGGGTTGTCCTTTAAAATACTGACAAGGGCCTCTAAAGGCGCAATTCTCTCAGATTTAAAGCGCTGTCCCAGTCGTTTGGGCTCAAATGCCGATATTTTCAATAATTCTTGTCGACTGAACTGGCCAATATTCCCTGACTGCCCACTTACTCGCTGTAAATCGGCATCATGATAAATAATCGGTAAGCAATCGTTGCTAAATTGGATATCAAGCTCAATAAAAAGGGCGCCAAATTCAACCGCCTTGGCAAGGGAAAGCGATGTATTTTCCGGGTAATTACGTTGAAGTCCCCTATGTGCAACCAGTTTATCTGTGCTAAACCGAACATCTGACATCATAAGCCTCAGCAATAAGAAAGAGCCTAAACTAGCCTAAATTATTTTCAGCTGCCATTACACACTGCAAAATCAGTGTATTAATAGTCATGGGGCCAACACCACCGGGAACGGGTGTATAGGCCGATGCGGATTCAATAATCGGTTCAAGTTCAATATCGCCCAAACCACCGGGATGATAGCCTGCATCTACAACTACAGCACCCTTTTTGATCCAGTTAGCTTTAATAAACTCTGGTCGACCAACAGCGCCCACCAAGATATCAGCCTGTTTAATTAATGATGGAAGATCCTGAGTTCTTGAATGACAGATAGTCACCGTGGCATTGGCATTTAATAGCATTAATGCCATTGGCTTACCAAGAATAGGGCTTCTGCCTACCACTACTGCATGCTTACCCGATAATTCGATATTATAGGCTTCAAGGATTCGCATAATGCCCTGAGGTGTAGCTGAACCATAGGCAGGTTCTTGCATGGCCATTCGGCCAAAGCCTAAGCAGGTAACGCCATCCACATCTTTTTCAGCTGCTATGGCATCAAAACAGGCACGTTCGTCTATTTGAGAAGGCACACGGTGCTGCAATAAAATGCCATGGCAGTCTGGATTGGCATTTAATTCACTTATTTTTTCTAATAACTGTTCTGTTGTAGTTTCTTCAGGTAACTCAACGGCAATACTCTCCATCCCAATCCGTTTACAAGCATTTTGCTTCATTTTTACATAGGTACCAGAGGCTGGATCGGAGCCAACTAGGATGGTGGCAAGAATGGGTGCTTGGCCATTATTAGCTTGTTTAAGAACGGTGACGCGCTGGCTGAGCTCAGCTTCGGTTTTCTGTGCTAATGATTTGCCATCGAGAACAAGTGCAGACATAGAGTATTAACCTATTTAAATTGGGTTTAGATCAGCTTGATTACACAATTTTATTTTACCTGATAGTTAAACCAGATAAAAACAATGATTAGATAAATTAATAGAAAAATTAATAGAAAAAATAACAAAAGGGGAAATGGGGTGGACGACGGGGATTGAACCCGCGACCACCGGAATCACAATCCGGGGCTCTACCAACTGAGCTACGTCCACCATCACACTGTGTAAGACCGCTACTGCACCAAAATAACCAACTGCTAGAATGCTAATATGACTTAAATGGCGCGCCCGGCAGGATTCGAACCTGCGACCCACGGCTTAGAAGGCCGTTGCTCTATCCAGCTGAGCTACGGGCGCATTCAGAGTAAACCAATTCAGCCTCATTCTACAGCCGGAAAGTGGTCGGGGATGAGGGATTTGAACCCCCGACATCCTGCTCCCAAAGCAGGCGCGCTACCAGACTGCGCTAATCCCCGAATGTCTCACCAAGCGGTCTCTAATGAGAGGGCGCATAATACTGACCAAC
>JAQWIR010000008.1 GCA_029248755.1 Porticoccaceae bacterium | reverse complement strand
CCGACCTAATTTGATGATTGTAGTGGTATCAATACTATAGTCACCATACCAGTTTGCCTGATAACCATAGAGAACTAGAACCACCTGATCCCATACCGAACTCAGTAGTGAAATGGTTCATCGCCGATGGTAGTGTGGGGTCTCCCCATGTGAGAGTAGGTCATTGTCAGGCTTTAAATTAAAAATCCCAGTTGCGAAAGCGGCTGGGATTTTTTTATGCTCGCGAGCATTGAATATATTGTACTAATAACAAGAAATTTCTATCTATTATTAGAGATGAGTTAGTGGAGAGGGCATAATATGAAAACTAGGACTATGGAAAATTGAAATTAAGGCTATGGAATACGTATTTTATTTAATGGTTGGCGCTATTGCGGGATTAATTAGCGGGCTTTTTGGCCTTGGTGGCGGTGCTGTGATAGTCCCTTTATTGATTTTTGCTTTTTTGGCCCGTGGAATTCCCTCAGAGATTACCACTCATCTTGCTATTGGCACCTCACTAGCTACCATTGTTTTTACTGCTCTGAGTTCTATTTATACTCATCATCAAAAACAAGCTATACGATGGGATATAGTGAAAATATGGGTCCCAGGCATTCTATTTGGTGGTGTGTTAGGAGGTCTATTTGCAGTTTCTCTCAGTGGCTTATTGCTGCAACTTTTATTTGGCTCTTTCTTGATTATAGCGGCGTTGCAATTGCTCCTTTATCAGCCGCTTATTGGCAGTAAAAAATTACCAGGCTTTGTCGGTATGGGCTTCTCTGGAAGTTGTATCGGTGGAATATCAGCACTCTTTGGAATTGGTGGCGGAACCCTTAGCGTTCCTTTTTTATCATATTTTGGGGTTAAAATTCATCAGGCTGTAGGTACCGCAGCGGCTTGCGGGCTTCCTATTGCATTAGCAGCAACACTAGCATATTCCACGGCTAAAACAGATACCAGCGTCATGCCTGAGGGTAGTTTAGGTTTTGTATTTTTACCGGCTTTGTTGGGAATAATTGTTGCTAGCTTACCTTGTGCTCGATTGGGCGCATTATTGGCGCATAAAGTTAATCCGAATAAATTACGTAAAGCCTTTGCTTGGATAACAATGGGTCTTGGTATGCGCTTTATATGGATAAATTTAAATTTTTAGCTGGTAATCTGGGAGACAAATTACAATTTATTAATTACACTTCTTCAGTATAGTTAACCGAGGTCATGTCTATCAAATCCGAGCTGTTAAACATTCTTAATGACGGTGAATTCCATTCTGGCGAGGACCTAGGCCAAGTATTAGGTGTTTCTCGTACGGCGGTCTGGAAGCAATTACAGGCCCTTGAGGCAATGGGATTGCAGTTAGAATCGGTTAAAGGTAAGGGTTATAAAATACCTAATAATTTTGAATTATTAAGTCATGACCAAATAAATCTCAATATAAATAAACAGGCGCGAAGTCAGTTAAATCGCTTAGATATATATCAAACCCTTGATTCTACAAATAAAGTAGCAAATCAATTAGTGCAGGAGCAGTCTGATACCGTCAGTGGCACAGTAATTTTATCCGAATATCAAACTATGGGTCGTGGCCGTCGAGGAAAAAATTGGGTTAGTCCGTTTGCGGCAAATCTCTATTTATCCATGGTATGGGATTTTGATCAAGGTGCCAGCGCGCTCCAGGGCTTAAGTCTTGCTATAGGTGTTGCTGTTAGTCGCGCCTTAAAGCAGTTGAAAATTGAAGGCGTTAAGCTTAAATGGCCAAATGATATATATATTAATCATAAAAAATTAGGTGGAATTCTGCTTGAAATGATTGGTGACCCTGCGGGCCAATGTAGCGTGATTATTGGCATTGGGATCAATCACTGTATGCCTGAAAAAAACGGGCAAGATATAGATCAAGAATGGACAGATTTAGCATCTATTACTACACAGCCCGTCTCGAGAAATAGATTAGCAGCCTATATTATTAATCACTGCTTTGATGTCTTGGGCGATTATCAAAAGAAGGGTTTTTCTGACTATAAAGATGAATGGCAGGAAATTGATGCATTCAAGGGAATTCAGGCGGTTGTAAGCACTGTGAACCAGTCAACTATTGGCACTCCAGTTGGAGTAGATGAGTATGGTGCGCTTAAGATGAAGTTAGCCAGCGGAGAAATAAAAAGTTTTATTGGTGGTGAGTTAAGTTTGCGGCCCTTCAAAAAATAATTAATGGCCACTAAAAGACTCCCTAACATCAAGAAAAGATAACTAAGATCGAAAATACTAAACGTCATATAATATAACCTTGTTTGAGAGCATAGATTTTCATGATTCTAAATATAGATGCAGGTAACAGTCGAGTTAAGTGGCGGTTAACTAATAATGGGCAGCAAATAGCAAAGGGAGTGCATCAGACATCGAATATCCTCAAGGGTGAGGCGCTCGATTTATCTGATATACAGTCCCCAAGCGAGATTCGTATAGCCAGCGTAGCAGGCGATCAGATTGTTAGTACACTGCATCAGCAATTATTAAAACAATTTTCTATTCCCATTCGATTGGCCAGAGTTTCTGCAACCATTGGAGAATTAAGCTGCGCTTATGAAGATCCTCAGTCACTTGGTATTGACCGCTGGCTTGCCATTGCAGCTGCCTACCATCTTTATCAGGAGCCTCTGATGGTGGTAGATGCCGGTAGTGCAATTACTATGGATATTATTGGTCCGGGCGGTCAGCATGTCGGTGGGTATATAGCCCCTGGATTGACTTTAATGCATGATGCGCTATGGCAAAACACAAGCGATGTTCGCGTTGTTGGTAGCGGCTCGGAAGAGCTTTGGGTGCCGGGAAAAAATACGCAACAGGCGGTTAATAGAGGCTGCTTAATATCCGCAGTGTCTACTATTGAAAGTCTTGCGGCTCAGTTTCCGGTTCGGATTGTAATGACAGGCGGTGATGCTAAAATTTTAATGCAGGCTATTAGTCTTAATGCTGAGCATCATTCCAATCTGGTTCTTGACGGACTGCTTCTAGATGGCCTAAAGCTTGTTGAGTTTGGTGCTTATTAGCATCTATTTCTAATGTTTAAAATTTGCGGCTATTAAGTGGGCATTAAACTAACAAAATAGTCTGTTTTAGCCTGTTTTATAAAAAAAATAAAAAGAACCTACATTTAAGGTTGCTAATAATCCTCACTTTCTCTAAAATCGCGCTCCGCCTTAGAGATGCTGGCGTAGCTCAGTTGGTAGAGCAGCTGACTTGTAATCAGCCGGTCGGGGGTTCGACTCCTCTCGCCAGCTCCATTTCTCTGGCCAAATTGCTGATTTTATTAGCAATTGTTGACATTAGCCGTGTTGCGCAACAAAATACGCGGCCGTTTTGATTTTACATTTTTAGGCGCAGAATCAGAGCAAAAGCAAATCTGGGAGATGTGAAAACGTCGCCTAGATTTATGCTGATGTAGAAAAAGTGGTATTCAGTTGATGATTATTGCTTGCATACACAGGAAAATTTAGGCGGGATTCCCGAGCGGCCAAAGGGATCAGACTGTAAATCTGACGCGAAAGCTTCGGTGGTTCGAATCCACCTCCCGCCACCAGTTTGTATTGTTGTATAAGGTATGGCGTCGTAACCATTAGAATGGCGCAAGAGTAATTTTAGAGTGGGTTTTGCGGGCATAGTTTAATGGTAGAACCTCAGCCTTCCAAGCTGATGATGCGGGTTCGATTCCCGCTGCCCGCTCCAGAGTTGCTTGAGGTTAGTGCTCATATAGCTCAGTAGGTAGAGCACT
>JAQWIR010000005.1 GCA_029248755.1 Porticoccaceae bacterium | reverse complement strand
GCATCACTTCCTTCAGCTAAGCTATAGCTAACACCGTCAGACACATCAGCGCTATCATCTGCTGTGGCTGTGTAGATGACCTGATCTGCACCACTATTCTCGCCTATAGCTATGGCGGCATCACTAGAAGTTATAGTTGGTGGTTGTTCATCTATATTGACTACATTTAAGGTAACAGCCTGCAAAGACTCATTACCTTTTGTATCTGTAGCTACAACGGTAAAGGCATATTGGTCAGTACTTTCAAAATCAATATTTTCATTAAGGCTAACCACACCAGATTGAGCATCAATGTTCAAAGCAATATCTGCTCCGTCAGCCAAGCTGTAGGTAACAGTATTAGCATCATCTGCAATAGCCGTATAAATTGAATCGCCAGCCGTTTTATTCTCAGCAACAGACACTGTATCAGGTGATGTAAATATGGGTGCTATATCATCTGAAGTGGAAATAGTAAGCGTAACTTGCTTACCATCACTGACATTTCCAGCATTATCTGTGGCAACCACAGTGAAGTTATAGATCTCTTGCACTTCAAATATCGGAACCACATTTAAACTAACGTCACCCGAAATAGCATCAATTGAAACATTAGAATCACTTCCAGCGGCCAAGCTAAAGCTTACTCCATCACTAATATCGGCAGTATCATCTGCGGTTGCAGTGTAAATTACTGTGCCTATAGGACTTCCTTCCCCTTTTTCAATAGCCTCAGCTGAGGTAATAATTGGGGCCGTGTCATCAACATCATTGATATCAAGGCTAACTGATTGACCTTCACTTGCATTACCCGCTGCATCCGTTGCGATTACAGCAAAGCTGTATTGAGCCTGTGTCTCATGATCTGGATCAGTTGTTAGGGTCACTTCACCTGTCACTGAATCAATATCTAAGCTAGCGTCACTCCCCTCTGATAAGCTGAAGGTTACACCCTCAGATACATCAGCAGAGTCATCGGCTGTAGCAGTATAGATAACCTGATTAGCCCCGCTATTTTCATCAATAGCGACCGCTGTCTCAGCTGAGTTAATCGTAGGGGCGGCATCATCTATATCATTAATGGCTAAACTAACCGACTGCGCCTCACTAACATTGCCAGCTGAATCAGTTGCGATTACAGCAAAGCTGTATTGGGATTGAGTTTCATGATCTGGATTAGTGGTCAAGGTTACTTGGCCCGAAGCCGAGTCAATACTTAGCGCTCCGTCACTTTCTACTGATAAGCTATAGGTGATAGGCGTATCACTGATATCAGCAGAATCATCGGCTGTTGCTGTATAGATAATCTGATTAGAGCCACTATTTTCATCAATTGAAACTGCGATTGAGCCAGAGATGATAGTTGGAGGTGTATCGTCAATATTACCCACGTTCATGGTGACTAATTGCTCAGATGAATTACCCGCTGCATCAGTAGCAATTATGGTAAAGCTGAAGTCACTCTTGACTTCAAAGTCAGGATTTTCAGTGAGTATTACTTCACCTGTTGCCGCATTAAAGCTCAAAGCTTCATCGCTACTTTCTGCCAACTCAAAGCTTAAAGCGGAAGAATCTGAAGCAGCAACGCTGTAAATAACCATATCTAAAGAAAGATTGCTATTTTCAGGTACTTCAGCAGCTATATTTGGCGATGTAAATTCTGGGGCTTCAGTATCTATTGTTATCTTAAGGGAAGATACAAAACTTGAATTACCTGCCCTGTCTGTAATACCTGCTGATACAAAGAAATCACCCTCTTCCAGATCTATAAGGTCTCTCTCCACAAAGCGAGACTCAATATCCTCTTCAGAGAGAGTATATTCTTCAGCTAAAATACCACTCTTATAAATTTGCAGGATATCTCCAGCTACTACAGCTAAGCCGTTATTAGCTAGGGTATCAAATTCAATTTTTAAGGTTGGACTGTCATCATTAGTTAGAGCATCTTCACTTGAAATACCCGAGTCAGAATCTGCATTTAACGACAGAGACGGAGCCTCTGGGGCAATAGCATCAATCACCTTAGCTTGGGCTTCAATTAGCTCATCAATGTTACTCGCATTCTCAAGATCCACATAGGCTTCCTGCTCCTCAATCGTTAGGTTTACGCCATCGGGTAGCAAATTAATCACTGCATCCTTACTCAAATCAAGAGAAGCTCCAGCTTCCAATTTATTGACCTCAGCGGCTAGATTTTGAAGGGCCTCCGCTTCATTGTTTGAATTTTCATCATCAGAATCTGAAGAGGACGCCACTGCAAGAACCGAGGCAATTTGAGCGACCGCTTTCTGTGTTGCGAATGCACCTGTATCTGATAATGGATCATAGGTGGATAAATCTTCTCCCTCATCAATACCAAGCGCCGCACTCAAGTTTTGCTCAGCTTCTGCTAATTTAGCGTCTAACTCCTCCGAAGAAAGCACCTCATCACCGACATCCGCAGCGAAGATTTCCTGAACTAGTGTAGACAGCGGATTGATTACCGCATAACCAGCTGGCGCTGTTAGTTCTAGCTCATTGGGCGCACCAGAATCCATATTGATACCGCCTTTTACAATAATGGAGGCGCCAATATTTTCTGGGAGTTCTAATAATTCACTGGATAAAATAATTTGACCAAACTCATCGGAAGTTACCGTTTCAAGTAATTCATCCTGATCTGCAATACCATCATTATTTCGATCAAGATAAACTTCAGCACCACGGATATAACCATCAGATACAATCATCTGAGTAAAGCCCTCGGTTACTGTATTTCCAGCGATATCTTCGATAGTATTTTCTGAAGGAGTATAGGTTACCTGAAGAGGGCCAGGCTCAAGGCCAACAACCGTTAGTTCTATTGAATTGCCATTAATATTGACCTCAGAAACTGTTAGTGCAACCCCGTTCCTTGTTACCACGTAATCTGTTGTTTCAGGTAAAGTAAGACCGAGTTGCTCGCTGTAAGTTATTACAACTTTATTAGTGCTAGAATCTGCTGATATAAGCTCAACATTTGGCGCCAGAGTGTCAATGGTAATGGGTATTGCGGCCGGCATATCAGTAAAGCGGCCATTTGAATCATTGGTAACTCTAATGTTTACATTAAAGCTTCCCTCACCCTCTACTGGTGCAATTGTAAATGATGCGCCTGTCCCCACAATCCAAGTTGCATTATTTTCATCAACATAGTCAAGGCTATACTCCCAGGTTGAGCCTGCTTTAATACCATCAACTTGAATCAAACCTGTATCAGAAATTTTGTCTTGTGAACTCACACCGGAATCGGTTACTAGAGATATTGAAGCTGCATCAGGTGCAGTTTCATTAATACCAAGAGTGACACTTTTTTCATCGCTGACATTACCAGCATTATCAGAGGCTATAACAGTGAAACTATACTCATTTTTAATAGTATAAACTGGGTTCTCAGTTAATGTAACCAAACCAGTATTTTCATCAATAGTTAGAGCTGTGTCACTACCCGCACCCAGACTATAGGTAATTGGCCCAGAGCTAATATCGCCACTATCATCTGCAATTGTTGTATAGATAACCTGATCTGCACCGCTACTTTCTTCAATTGCATCAGCTATTGCACTTGAGATCACTGTTGGAGCTATTTCATCAAGATCATTAATGGCTATGGTTAATTCCTGCTCAGAAGCATTACCTGCATCATCTGTAGCAATCACAGTAAAAGTGTATTGATCCTGAGTTTCTTGATTAGGATTTGATGCCAGTGTCACGACACCCGTAATTGAATCAATACTTAGAGACACATCACTGTCGCTGGACAAGCTAAAGTTGAAGCCCTCCGATGTATCACCAGAATCATTAGCACTAGCGGTATAAATCACTTGGCTTGCACCACTGTTTTCATCAATAGCACTTACCGATGCATCAGAAGTAATTGTAGGCGCAATTTCATCTAAATTATTGATCATTACCGTCACTTCTTGCTGAGCAGATAATGGTATTTCCGCAGTATCTGTTGCTTTTACCGTAAATGTGTAACTAGACTTTGATTCAAAATCAGGATTGTTTTCCAGCGTAACTTCGCCTGTTAGAGCATTAATACTTAATGCTGGGTCTATATCGCCTATTAGTTCAAAATTTATGACGGACTGATCTGTCGCCAATGCGGTATATATTACTTGCTCTAATCCAATGTTTTCATTAATTGCTACTAAAATTTCACTATTAAAGACTGGAGCTTCATCATCAATATCACCCACCGTAAGCGTCACAATCTGCTCAGCAGAGTTATTTGCACCATCTGTTGCAATTACTGTAAAACTATAAGATGCAACCCTATCAGCATCAGGATTAGTCAGAAGGGTCACAATCCCGGTATTGGAGTCAATAGTTAGCGGATCAGAAGTCGATAGAGAAAAGGTAATTCCACTACTAATATCATTGCTATCATCAACTTTCGCTTGGTACACAGCTTTTCCTGAGCCAATATTTTCAATTACAGAGGCTTCCTCTAAGGAGACAAAAACAGGATCCGCTTCATCAATATTATTAACAGAAAGGACTACTGACTGTTCCGATACATTACCGACAACATCTGTCGCAATAACTGTAAAGTTATATTGATCTTTGACTGCATATACTGGGTCTTCATTTAGAGTCACCGCACCAGTATTAATATCAATAGTTAATGCACTATCACTATCATCAGTCAAGCTGTATGAAGCATTTGAATCATCTGAAGTTGCTGTATACACCAATTCACCAGAAGCCAAATTTTCATCCACATTAGCTACTGTTAGTGAGGTTATTTCAGGGGCTGTGTCATCAAGATCATTAATACTCAAAGTTACTAATTGCTCAGAGCTATTTCCAGCTGCATCAGTTGCAACAACTGTAAAGTTATACTCATTAATGGCTTCATAATTAGGATTGTCTGATAGTGTGACAACACCTGTTTCAGAATCAATATTTAGCGAAGAATCGCTAGCGGGTGATAAGCTGAAGGCTATTGGCTGGGCACTAACATCAGAAGAATCATCGATCGCAGCGGTATAAATAGTCTGATTTTCACCACTATTTTCATCTATAGCATTCGCAACTTCACTCGAAGTAAAGACGGGAGCGGCATCATCAAGATTAGCTACATCAATTGTGACCGACTGTCCTTCACTCTGATTGCCGGCTCCATCAGTGGCAACAACAGTAAAGCTATATTGAGATTTAACCTCAAAATCAGGATTTTCGGTAAGAACAACTTCACCCGTGTTTTCATCAATAGTAAGATTACTATCACTACCAAGGGCAAGACTGTAATTTATTACTGGGCCAGTAAAAGGATAATCAGTGTCACTTGCAGTAGCGGTATAAATAACTTTATCTAGCCCAATGTTACTATTTTCGTCAACCGGAGTAGAGGTGGTATCTGAAGTGATAATGGGCGCTGTATCATCAATATCAACAACATCTAGCTTAACCTTAACAACAGAACCCAATCTGGGATCTGGTGATTCGCTTACAACACCATTAGCATCAACAGACAGGTTTGGATCATTGGTTGCCAAAACAGTGAAGGAATACTGACTATTGATAATGCCCTCAGCATTCAGATCAGCATCCAAGTCAGTAGCAAGAGTCACCTCACCAGTCTCTTGATTTATCGTTAGGTCAAGGCCACCCGTATCGACCAATGCATAATGCACATCACTTCTAACGTCATCTCCTTCATCAATGGACTCAACGGTATAAATTACCTGCGCACCTGAGTTCTCTACAACGCTTATTGATGAATCTGAAATAATGAGAGGGGCAACATCATCAAGATCAGTAATATCTAATGTTACTAATTTACCATCACTAGCATTACCTGCCGCATCGGTTGCAACAACTGTGAAAGTATATTGAGTCTGAGTTTCATGGTCTGGGTTTTCGTTTAAAGAAACTACACCCGTTTGTGAATTGATAGTTAATTTCTGATCGCTACCCTCAGCCAAACTAAAAGTAATAGGCTCATCCCTTACATCATCTAAAAGGTCAGTAGCTTCAGCTGTATAAATTTCTAAATCAAGTGAGTCATTACTATTTTCATCAACAGCTAATGCTATTCCACTAGAAGTAATTGTAGGAGCCGCATCATCAAGATCTTGGATAGCAAGGGTTACTGACTGAGTCTCACTGACATTTCCGGCCTTATCTGTGGCAATCACAGCAAAGCTATATTGCTCTTGTACTTCGTGATCTGGATCTTGATTAAGAGAAACTTCACCCGAAGTTTCATCGATACTAAGAGCAGAATCACTATCATTAGACAAGCTAAAGCTTACACCCTCACTGATATCTAGCGAATCGTCAGCAGTTGCAGTGTATATAATTTGGTTAGAACCACTATTTTCATCAATAGTTTCTGAAGTGTTGCCTGATGTTATCTGCGGCGCTATCTCATCGACGTCACCAACCGATAGAACAATCGCTTTTTCCGAATCATTGCCTGCAGCATCCTCAGCAATTACAGTAAAACTATATTCAGCTTTAGCTTCTTCATCGGGGTTATCTTGAAGTGTGACTGCGCCAGTATTTAGATCAATACTCAGAGCGTCATCACTGCCATCAGCCAATGCAAAGGTTACACCATTACTAATATCTGCAGAGTCATCTGCAGTTGCGGTATATATAACTTGATCAGCGCCGCTATTCTCAATAACAACCGCTGTACTTAACGAGTTAATTGTTGGAGCAACTTCATCTAAATCATTAATACTAAGAGTCACTTGTTTTTCAGATACATTGCCTGCAACATCAGTAGCGACGACCGTAAAGCTGAATTGATCCTGTACTTCCTGATCGGGATTAGTCGCAAGAGTAACCGCACCAGTTTGTGAATTGATACTTAGCGCATTATCACTGCCCGCCGCTAAATCAAAACTAACGCCCTCCGATATATCCGCAGAATCGTCTGCTAAAGCCGTATATATAACCTGACTAGCACCACTATTCTCGTTGATTGCCGCGGCAAGATTTCCAGATAAAATCGTCGGCGCGGTATCATCTAGATTATTAATATCTAAAGTTACCGACTTAGCCTCACTAGTGTTGCCCGCCGCATCAGTAGCGATCACACCAAAAGTATATTGAATTTGAGACTCATAATCTGGGCTTTCAACTAAAGTAACCACACCGGTTTCGGGATTAATAGTTAATGCCGAATCACTACCGTCTGACAAGCTAAAGCTAACACCTTCACTGATATCTAAGGAATCATCTGCACTTGCGGTATATATAATTTGATTAGAGCCACTATTTTCGTCAATAGGATTCGAAGTATCACCTGACGTTACTAAAGGCGCTATCTCATCTAAGTCACCCACTATTAAAGTTACTGATTGTTGTGACGCATTGCTTGCGCTATCTGTGGCTATAACCGTGAAGTTATATGATGGCTTGGCTTCTTGATCTGGATTTTCTGTTAAAACAACCTCACCTGAAGCAGAATCAATGGTAAGTGATGAATCGCTGCCTGATGATAATGAAAAGTTAATAATACCATCAGTGATATCACCATTATCATTGGCTGTAGCCGTGTAAACAACCTGATTAGCGCCGACATTTTCATCAACTAATGCGCTGGTACTCGACGTAATATTGGGTGCCGCCTCATCTAAATCAGTAACAATAAGACTCACCAACTGTTGAGATTGGTTTCCAGCCTCATCTTCAGCAATAACTGTAAAGCTGTACTGACTTTTAACCTCATAATCTGGGTTGTCAGCTAAAGTAACCGCGCCAGTGTTTGAGTTTATGGATAATGCAGAATCACTCCCTGCCGCTAAACTATAGGAAACAACTGCATTCTCAGCCGCATCATCAATTGCAACAGCGGTATAAACTATCTGACCAGCACCTGAATTTTCATCTATATCATCTGCATTAACACCAGAAGAGAATTCTGGCGCTAAATCTTTATTGGAGTTTTTGTAATAGGACGATGCACCTATCAAGCCTAAGGCGCTAAGCACTACGGTGGTTATCGACAAACCTGAACCAACGGCGCTGTCACTAGTAGCGGAATGAGCTTGCTCTGCAAGCGCATCAGTAACCAATGATTCGTTGTCAGCATCTTCAACCCCGCTATCAGCATCAACACTAGACTGCCCATCGCCAGCACTCTCATCATTAACAATGTCGGACTGCTTTTTTTCAGCATCTTGGTCTTGCTTATCTTTACGCTTTTTATTCTCTTCTTCTGGCTCTGTCGCCATTGCTAAAGTTTCAGCAATTGGAAGCTCAAGGGTTAGCTGCTCTGAATCTACAGAATCTAAAGGCATAATTGTGTCTGTAGACTTTTCTACAGACACTTGATGAGGTGAATGCTTAGATTCTACTGTCTTTGCTATATTATTAGACACAGTAGCTTCATTTTCTTGATCTAGCTTAGAATCTTGCTTAGTTGTTTTCATTTATCCCACCGTTAAACGTAAATTTTTATAGTTTACCTTTCGCCCATTGACTCTCTAAGTGTTTTCACAATCGGCTTAAGTAAGTAACTGAGCACTGTGTTTTTTCCTGTTTTAACTTCCACAGTGGCGGTCATACCAGGCAGTATTTGCAAATCTGTATCTGGTCTACCACTAAATTTTCGTCCTTGAGTTCTTATATGTACTCGATAAAAGGGAACATCTCCCCTTTGAGTGTTTTCTTCTAATGTATCAGCACTAATATACGATAGAACTCCGTCTAAATCGCCGTAAATAGTATAATCATAAGCCTCAATTTTAACTGAGGCATCCAAACCCACTTTTAGAAACCCAATATCCTGAGGTGCAACTTTAGCCTCAATCAACAAATCATCCTCAAGAGGCACAATTTCTAAAACATCTTCACCTGCCCTGATAACACCACCTACCGTGGTTAATCTAATACTTTTCACAATTCCTTTCACTGGGGCACTTAGAGTGGTTCCATCAAGTTGCTTTTTGCGCTGAATTAAAAGCTGAGAAACCCGCTCAAACTCTTCTTCTGTTTCATTATATTCAGCTTGAGCATTCTGGAAGTAATCATTATTAATCTTTCCTCTTTGAGCCACAAGCTCAGCTTCCTCTCGCTGCAAGCGAAGAATTTCTGTTTTGCTGACATCTCCCCTTGCTAACAGCGGCTCATTCATCTTAATCTCTTCTTGAACCAAAGCCAAAATAGCATTTAGATTAGTTATTTCCTCACGTTTAGCCGACTGTCGACGCTCAAACAATAATTTTTGACTACTCACAAAGTGAGGGAATTCATTTGCAGCGCTAGAAAACTCTGGGAATGTCCCAAATAACTCTGCGGTCAACCTAGACATTGTAGCGGACAGCGCTGCCACTTGAGCCTTGGCCTCCTGATGATCTGCTTCCGCATTGGTAGTTTCAAATTGGGCGATAATTTGCCCTTGCTCAACAATCTCACCTACAGAAATTGGAAGTCGCTCAAGGACACCACCATCTTTAGACTGAATAAGCTGAATATTTGAACTAGGAATGACAGAGCCCGGCGCTCGCGTAATTTGATCTATTTCAGAAAAGTTAGCCCACAAAAAGAATGAAATCATAGCCGCAAAAACCGCCCACAATACTCTTCGTGAGCCGCGCAACTCTTCATCCAATCGACTTTTCTCCCTATCAGACGCTTGAGCAGATCTAAAAAACCATAATGGATTCATTTTGAAGCCCTCTTTTTCGCTTGGTCAGCTAAATAATCAAGTACTTCTTGCTTCGGACCATCCAGCGTAACCCGTCCTGAATCCATGACTACAATTCGATTAACGTGCTTTAAAACACCTGCCTTGTGAGTGGCCAATACAATTACTGAATCATCTGGCAACTGCTCAAAGAGGTGCTGCATAACGAATTCTTCCAAGCGTGTATCCATAGATGCAGTGGGTTCATCAAGTAATAATATTTTTGGGCGAGCCAGCAAAAGACGAGTTAAACCAACCAGTTGACGCTGCCCTCCCGATAAACCTTTTCCGCCCTCAGATATATTAATCTCGAGACCACTGGGATGGTTTTGAATTGCTTGGTCCAAACCAGTAAGTGCAGCAGCTTTAAGAATTTGGCTATCACTAAGTGTCGGCAGGCCCAACACTAAGTTATCCCTTAATGTGCCATTGAAAAGACGAACTTCTTGGGGCAAATAACCAATTTGCTCACGAACAAACTCATTGGCTACCAATGTCATATCCATATCATCCAAAAATACACCACCTTGCTGAGGCTGATATAGCCCCGACAAGATTTTAATCAGCGTAGACTTACCCGACCCAACGGCACCAAGAACAGCCACTCTATCCCCAGGTTTGAAGGAAAGCTTTTCAATTCCAATTTGTGGCGCATTTTCTTCATAGGCAAAACCCACCTGAGTGAGCTTAATATTGCCCTCACAAGAATCCGGCACCACAAGACGTTGATGACCTCGTTCACTGGGCAATTCCATGATTCCATCAAGAACATCCAGTGCAATTTTTGCATGCTTCCACTGAACAATCATACTAGGCATCTGTGCCAAAGGTGTTAAAGCACGCCCTGAAATAATTGAACAGGCAATCAGGCCGCCCATGGTCAAATCACCATTAACAATAGAATAAGCACCTGTAGCAATAATGCCAACATAACTTAACTGCTGAATAGACTGAGTTGAACTGGTTGAAAAGGCAGTTAACAACTTAGACTTTAAGTCAGTGGTTGTGATAGTTTCTGTTAATTCACGCCACCGATTTTCAAGCTTCCACTCGGCAGAAGCTGCTTTAACCGACTCAACACCATCAATAGCCTCAATTAAAAGGCCATTCTTTTTATTGGATTCCTCCATACTTTCTGCAGTATAGCGCTCAATAGGTCCCTTCATCGCCAAGCCAATTATAAGACCTATAGGAATCATCATTAGAGGGACAAAAGCTACCGGGCCTGCTATAAAATAGATAACCACGATAAATAATAATGCGAAAGGCGCATCTGCTAAAATAAACAAAGTTGAAGATGTCATGAAATTTCGAACTGATTCAAAGTGCCTAATTTGTGAGGCAAAGGTGCCCACAGTTTGAGGCCTACAATCCGATCTAATAGCAAGTGCTTTTGAGAAAAATACGCCCGACAATTCCAAGTCAATTGCCTTACTGGCCTTATCTACCATATGAGATCTGACTAATTTCATAATTAGTTCAAAGGATATCGCAATCAATACGCCAATGGTAAGAACCCATAACGTACTAAACCCCTTAGTAGGAACAACACGATCATAAACTTGCATAGTATATAAAGCAGACATAATGCCAAATATACTCAATACAAATGTGGCAAAAACGGCCTCAAGAAAAACACCGCGACGTTTTCTTGCTGCATAGATAAACCAATCTTTTGCAGAAAAAGATGCCATCTCCGCTTGCATACTTTGATCTTGATGAACCAATAAATGAACCACTTGACCATCATCAACAGCCTGGGCAGACATATTATCCACAGACCAGTCCGCTGACTCACAAATATATTCACCATTTTGCATGCCGCGAAGTAATTTAAGCTGTTCACCGTCGGCAGAGACCCATAGTGCAGGAAAATCTGATTTAACCAAACTGTCAACTTTTAGTTTTGTTACCGGCCCCTCAGGAAACCGCCCACTCCAGATAGCAACAGTTTGATCCGCAACTGACATGTCCTCCAACGCAACACCAAACTCAGCTTCTTGCTGGTACACAAATCTGTGCGCTGGCACAGCTACACCTTGCAATGATGCAAGACGAGATAATAATGCCGCCAAATCTTCCCTGACTGGCTCTGCCTGATAAGGAGTAGTCGATTCTAATTGAGAATCATCAATATTTTGTTCCAAAGCTTAAACACCTAATAAATTTGGATTAATTTCATTTAGTAACACTCTCAGACGATAAAGAGAAGTAAGGTACAAGACCTCATAATCGACTAATGTGTTTCTGGCCTGAGTAGCTTCTCGCTGCGCATTAAGCACATCGAGCCATGATTTTTTTCCCACAGCATATTGTCGAAGATAGGACTCAACAACAGAATTTGTTGCCTCAACTAGTTTTTTTGAAGGCTCCAACTGAAAAGTTACAGAAGAATATTCATTCCAAGCAGCCTTAATCTGACCTTTAAGCTCTCGCTTTTCAGCTTCCAGAGTATCAAGAGCAGACTGCTTACGCTGCTTAGCAGCAGAGACAGAAGAAGCCACTGAAAGTCCAGCGCCAGGCTGAAATTGAATCGAAACAAAGGACTCCTCAGTAAGCTGTCCATCCAGTGCGCCACCTTCGGTCTTTCCATACTCATAGCCAAGAGAAACCTGAGGAAATAATGCAGACCGAGCCAACTTGACATTAGCATCAAATCCATCAGCTTCAAATTTTACTCTTGCGATTTTGGGCGAGGTTGAAATACCTTTGGAGACCGCTGCATTAATACTAATATCCAATGGTGCAGTATCACTTGCTACTAGAACTGCATTTACCGGCATGCCTATCAGCAATTCAAGTGCTGACTTGGTAATGGAACGAGTACTCACGGATTGAATCTGTGCCGATCTGGCATACTGTAATCTTGCAAGGGCCAACATGGTATCAACATCAGGGCTAGTAGCCGCAGCAACACGCCGTTGAATTATTTCATATAAACGCTGATGTTCATCAACATTTTGATTGGCTATAGTTAGTTTTTTTTCTGCCTTAAAGTAATCAAAAAACGATCCTATAGACTCGAGTAATACCGTTTGCTGAGCCTCAGATACACCGGACAAAGCTCCGTCACGACGTGACTTGGCAAGTTCTATATCAGCATTAATTTTACCACCCATCCATAATGGCATGGTTACAGTAGATGTATCCTGAATAACATTATCAGTGGATTCTTGGCTGCCAGCCGCTACCGTTGGAAACCGACCCCAGCGAGAAGAACTCAAATCACTTTTTGCTGCCCTATACTGACTTTTAGCACTTGCAACCAAAGGATGCGATTGGACGGCTAAAACCAAAGCTTGATTAAGTGACAGCGGGTTATCAATATTAAATTCTTCAGCAGACGCATGAAATGTACTGCATAGAGAAAGCTGAAATAAAATAAGACATTTAAATTTGGCTTTTAAGTTCACAACACCCTCAGAATACTTATTAAAATTATTTGTTGTTTTACTTTGCTTTTTTATAACAGCTAAAACGAAGATTTTACGAAAATAATTACGTAAAAAAGGATTATAAGTTAAATAGCAAAAACGAAAAAAGCCTTCTGATCCTAGAGATTCTGCGCGTTAAAGTCAATGTGATAAGGGCTTAAAAGCAAAAGAGTTTGTAAATTTATACTAATTGTTACCAAACCAAAAAATACCAGCCTATTTATAACTTGGGTAAATCAAATTTAGACGAGAAATATAATTAATAAACGCAATAAGATCGACTAGCATATAACGCAATGACTACTAACCTCTTAAATAGATCTAATAACAATAAATTTTTAGCAAAAAAAATGGCCGCATAAGCGGCCATTCTTTTTATCTACATTTAAAGCCCATCACTTAAATCTCTAAGTAATGAGCTTACACCATTATGGCAATAG
>JAQWIR010000033.1 GCA_029248755.1 Porticoccaceae bacterium | reverse complement strand
ACATGCTTAGTTCAGTCTTTAATTTTAGTACCTTACAACCCGACTGGCAGGGCGCATAAGGCACGATTTCGGTAAGTGTTTAGTGCATCGGCCCCGAACAAGCTTCAACACGATCTTATGAAATATGACATTTGAGCGTTGGTCACCCCGAGGGGTTCATAACTCTGGACGCATAAGCACGGCTCCAGTCAAACGGCACTACACTGGGGTTTAAGCAGCTAGTGCGTAGTTGTCGTCGTTGGCAACTATAAATTTGCGACTTTGGATTAACGAGATTGGTCACCATCTCGGCATGCACCGGAGGTTTTGTAACCGTCGTCGAATCCAAAACGCCCCCGTGTAATTTTCATTTTACCATACTCTTGGATAATTAGATGGGTGGTTTTATAGTCGAGTTTGAATTAAGTTTGCACTAAACTAAACGTAAATCGAGTTTTTGACTGGGAGTTTGCGATGCAACGGGGTCAGTTTTCATCAACCTTTACTTTTGTCCTTGCGGCCGCTGGGTCGGCGGTGGGTCTGGGTAATATTTGGGGCTTTCCAACCAATGCTGCTGAAAATGGCGGTGCTGGGTTTTTGTTGATGTATTTAATACTGGCTTTTTTGTTGGCCTACCCTGCATTGATGGCGGAATTGATTATTGGCCGTCATACCCGCGCCAATATGGTAATGGCACTGGATAGTATTGCCACCCGTCAGTCAGCTAAAAAGCTGGGGCGCTTAACCGGTTATGCGGGCATGGTTACCGCGAGTTTGATTTTGTCGTTTTATGCCATTGTTGCCGGTTGGATGTTGGGTTCTATGGCGGAACCCGTCGCTTCTTTTTTTGGCTTTGAGGCTTTGGGCGCTTGGCTAACGGCGTTTGGTACTGCTCGAAATATTATCCTAACCAGCCTATTTATGCTGTTAACCGGTTTAATTATTAATGCGGGCGTGGAGCAGGGTATTGAGAAGTGGTCACGGCGCTTAATGCCTTCGTTACTTATCTTGTTGATTGCACTGATTGCTTATGTGCTGACGCGTGAAGGTGCTACAGATGGTTTAAGGCATTATTTGGTGCCTGATTTTTCCCAGATGACTAACCCTGATTTAATCGTTAGCGCACTGGGGCAGGCGTTCTTTTCTATGTCGCTGGGGGTTGGCACTATGCTGATCTATGGCTCTTATATCCGCTCGGACGCTAACTTGCCGATGGTGGGTTCTCTGGTGACTTTAGCGGATACAGGCATTGCCTTTTTGGCGGGCTTGCTGGTTTTGCCGGCGATGTTTGTGGCGCAGAACTTAGGCGTTGCTATTTATGGGGATGATGGCAGTTTAATCGGTGGCCCAAATCTAATTTTTCAGGTATTGCCTACTTTATTTGAGTCTATGGGCGGTGTTGGTTTTTTGGTTGGCTTTGCTTTTTTTGTGTTGATGTCTATTGCGGCGGTGACATCTTCTATCTCTCTGCTTGAGGTACCGGTTTCCTATGCAGTAGAAAATCATAATATGTCGCGAAAAAGAGCAACTTTGTGGTTATCTTCGGCTATATTTGCTTTAAGTGTCGCTATCTGCTTGAATTTTGACGCGCTATTTGATGCGGTTATTAGCCTGACTACGGAATGGGCACAGCCCTTAATTAGTATGCTGATATGCTTATTTGCCGGCTGGGTGTTTTACCGAAATTCTATATTGAATGAACTTAAGCAGGGCAACCCTGATATTGAACATTCGCTATTTTGGAAGCTATGGCCTGTGTATGTGAAGTTTGTTTGCCCTGCCTTGATTGGGGTTATTATTTTCCAGGGCCTTTTATTTTAATTAAGCTTGAGTAATCGGCTATTTTTTGAGAACTGTCCGCGCAAAAATTCCATTTGGTCACCGCGAATACGGCGGCTATTTAACAGTGCTAGATATTCTGCATTATTGGGTTTAAACGGCAGTGCAATTAACTGCATATTGGCTTCCTCTGGTGTTCTATCAGCTTTGTGTTGATTGCATCGACGGCAGGAGGACACCACATTTTCCCATCGGTCCTTTCCGCCTCTTGAGGTGGGATGAATATGATCTCTGGTTAATTTTCCGGCGGGAAATTCCCGCGCGCAATAAAGGCATAGAAAAGCATCGCGAGCAAATAATGTGGGGTTACTTAGGGGGCTATTGGTGCGTGGCCGCGCCATCTGCTCGCCACCGCAGGCAATAATACTGGGTAGATCTACCTTTGATCTTTCACCGGTCAATCTTGATACGCCACCCTGCACTGTGCGCACTATATCTCCTAAGGTCCAACTGACAAGATCCCGAGCATAGAGGCAGACAGCCTCTTCCCAATGAAGCCAGTCGATGGGCTGTCCTGCAAGGTTAAGTCTTAGAATCCTAGTTTGCATATCGGGTTATTCCTACTGAAGATAATTGACTATAACGAAAAAGCCCCATTGCGCGAGCAACAGGGCTTTGAGAATAGTATGGGATTATTTTAAGGGGTAATCTGCCCTGTCGATGCAAATCTGATCGATGACTGGGGTTTTTAACTAGTGGTTTTAGGTAGTTGAACCCATCACCTCCCTTTTTAATCTTTGTCCATTGTGAACAGCCTACTGTCCGCTGTCAATTATACGCTGTTACAATTGACCGATGTGGCATTGTGGGCTAGTGTGGCACCCTGTTGTGACATTTTAATGATCTTGGTGGTGAATTGTGTCGAAAGAAAAGAAAGCGGTAGATTTTGAACAGCAACTGGCTTCTCTTGAGGGCTTGGTTGAGTCCCTTGAAAGCGGTGAATTAAGTCTTGAGGAATCACTAAAATCCTTTGAACAGGGTATTAAAGTGGCTCGCGACTGTCAGGCAGCACTTAAGTCTGCGGAACAGAAAGTTGAGGTATTAATGCGTCAGGGTGATGAGTTAGTTAGCCAACCTTTTGAAGACCAAGAATAGTCTTTCCCATGGCGGCTGAATTCGATCAACGAATACAATCCTATACCCAACAGGTGGATGCTCAACTTGAGCTTATTATCCCACCTGATACTGGCCCTGCTTCTAAGCTGTATCAAGCTATGCGCTATTCGGTATTTAATGGCGGTAAGCGCGTGCGTCCTGCATTGTGTTTTGCCGCGGCTGAGGCTATTTCTGCAAGTGATGATAACACTGTAAAAATTGCTGCTGCAGTGGAAATGATTCACGCTTATTCTTTAATTCATGATGATTTGCCCGCCATGGATGACGATGATCTGCGCCGGGGAGTGCCTACATGCCATATTCAATTTGATGAGGCTACCGCCATTTTGGCGGGAGACGGATTACACTCATTGGCATTTAAACAGCTAACTAATTTAACCGGTATAACCGCATCTATTAATCTTGAGATTATTGCTATTTTGTCTGATTTAGCAGGCTGTAACGGTATGGTAACGGGCCAAGCAGTTGATCTAGAATCGACTGGAACCCAACTGAGCGTGGAAGAGTTGAACTATATGCATACCCATAAAACCGGCGCATTAATTGAGGCTAGTGTAGTTATGGGTGCAATGGCAACTGATCAAGCTGATGCGGCTCAGGTTAATGCGCTTAGAAGCTATGCTCGAGCTATCGGCCTTGCCTTTCAAATTCAGGACGATATTTTGGATGTTGAAAGTTCGACCGAGCAACTGGGCAAAAGCCAAGGTTCTGATAGTGATAATAATAAGGCGACTTACACCTCTATTTTGGGGATAGAAAAGGCGAAATCAGAAGCGGAGCGTCTTTATCAAGAGAGCCTTGAAGCACTTTCACCCTTTGATGATAAAGCTGAACCCCTGCGAGCACTGGCTAAATTTATTGTCCATCGTTCCTTTTAATGGGCATGGGTATTTTTGTCTCTGTGGTATACTTCTTGCCATTAACACCCTGTATTAATTAACTGCGAATTGACATGCCAACCACTTTTACTGATATCCCTGAAACAAGACCTGCAACGCCTTTGCTGGATCAAGTGGATAGCCCTGCACAGCTTAAAGAATTTAGTCATGATCAGCTTCTCACGCTGGCGGATGAGTTGCGTGCCTTTATTTTGTATTCGGTGGGTAAAAGCGGTGGTCACTTTGGCGCTGGGCTGGGTGTTGTTGAGCTGACTATTGCCCTACATACTGTGTTTAACACGCCCCATGATCGCTTGGTATGGGATGTGGGTCACCAAACCTATCCCCATAAAATTCTTACCGGTCGTCGTGAGCAAATGACTCAAATGCGTCAAAAAGATGGCCCTTCTGGCTTTCCTAAGCGCTCTGAAAGTGAGTATGACAGTTTTGGTGTGGGCCACTCTAGCACATCTATTAGTGCGGCTTTAGGCATGGCGATGGCATCCAATCAGTTGGGTATTGAACGTAAAACTGTGGCGGTGATTGGCGATGGCGCTATGACCGCGGGTATGGCGTTTGAGGCGATTAACCATGCGGCCCATGTGGATAATGACTTACTGGTAGTGCTGAATGATAACCAGATGTCGATTTCTCATAATGTGGGCGGCCTTTCGACTTATTTCTCTAAATTATGGGCGAGTAAATTTTATAATCAGCTTCGCGAGAGCGGTAAAAAAGCACTGAAGGTAATTCCTCAGGCGGCCAGTTTTGTAAAACATACTGAAGAATATATGAAAGGCATGGTATCGCCTGCAACGATTTTTGAGGAACTTGGTTTTAATTATATTGGCCCTATTGATGGCCATGACTTGCCATTGCTTATTCAAACTTTAAACAAGCTTAAGGAAATCAAAGGCCCAGTGTTATTGCATACCATTACCCATAAGGGCAAGGGTTTTGGGCCTGCGGAAACTGACCCGGTTGGCTATCATGCGCTGACAAAAATTGAGCCAAAAATTGATTCAGCTGAAACGCCTAAACCTAAATTACCTAAGTATCAAATAGTGTTTGGCGATTGGCTGTGCGATATGGCGGAGCAGGATACAAAACTTGTAGGCATTACCCCTGCTATGTGTGAGGGTTCGGGTATGGTGGAATTTGCCGAGCGATTCCCTGATCGCTATGCAGATGTGGCAATTGCTGAGCAACATGCGGTTACATTGGCTGCGGGTATGGCTTGCGAAGGGTTAAAGCCTGTGGTGGCAATTTATTCGACATTCTTACAGCGCGGTTATGATCAATTAATCCATGATGTGGCGATACAGAATTTAGATGTTTTGTTTGCTATGGATCGTGCTGGTCTGGTGGGTGAAGATGGTGCTACTCATGCGGGTGCTTACGATCTTAGCTACCTGCGTTGTATTCCTAATATGTTGATTATGGCGCCTTCGGATGAAAACGAAACCCGCCAATTGCTGTATACCGGTTATATTCATCAAGGCCCTGCGGCAGTAAGGTATCCCCGTGGAACTGGCCCTGGAGCGATTATTGATAAGACCATGACTGCACTGCCTATCGGTAAGGCAGTCACTAAGCGTGAGGGCTCAAAGGTAGCTATTCTAAACTTTGGCACCTTGCTTGGTTCTGCATTACAAGTAGCGGAACAATTGGATGCCACAGTGGTCGATATGCGCTTTGTTAAGCCTCTCGATAAAGAGATGGTCCTTAAATTAGCGGCTAGCCATAAGCTATTGGTAACCCTTGAAGAAAATGCCATCGCTGGCGGTGCAGGTTCTGGGGTGAGTGAATTATTAGCTGAAGAGGCTGTGGTAATACCAGTACTGCAGTTGGGCTTAGCGGATAAACTAATTGATCATGCTAACCATAATGAGCAGTTGAGCCTTGCTGGGTTGGATAGCGAACAAATTATTAGCCGTATTCAACAGCGCTTGGATCGACTTTAAAGAGTATGACGTAATTACAATCATAAGGAGATGACTAAATGAAATTATACGATTATAAACAAGCACCCAACCCGCGACGTGTTCGCATTTTTATGGCCGAAAAAGGCATAGAGATTGAGACTGTTCAAGTCGATTTAACGAAACTCGAACAACATTCTGATGCGTTTAAAAAAATAAATCCCCTAGGCGAAGTCCCCACTTTGCAACTCGATGACGGCTTTTGCATCAACCAAACAAATGCTATTTGTCGCTATCTGGAGGAAATATATCCTGATAATCCGCTTTATGGGCGCACGCCACAGGAGCGCGCGCAGGTGGAATCGCAAAATCACCTTATTCAAATAAACGGTATAGTCGCAGGCGGCGAGGCGTTTAGAAACTCTAATCCAAATTTCAAAAATCGCGCTCTGTCTGGCTCCCATGACTATGCACAGATCCCTGAATTAGCCGAGCGCGGCTTGCTAAGAATTGATAATTTATTTGCAGATTTGGATAAACATTTTGCTCGTCAACAATTCTTAGTTGGCGACTATTTTTCGGTAGCAGATATTACTGCGTTCTGTACCTTAGGCCTGACTCGCTGGGTTAAGAAAGCTATTCCTAGTGAGTGCATTCATCTTCAGCGCTGGTTCGATCAAGTTTCGAGTCGCCCAAGCTCAAAAGCGTAATTCTTAACCCCTATTATTTGGTTAAAAAAAATAGCATAAGCGAACAAGATGTTCACTTATGCTATTTCCGATCAAAATTGCCCTTCTGAATTAATCGATAGTGAATCCGAGAGGTGAGGCATTCACTGTTTTACCATCACTGTAAGTAACGGTTTTGGCTTGATCGGTAAAGTTATAAACCACATAAGTTCTAGTGCCATTTTTATCAAAGGCAACGGCTGAGGGATCGTCTGATGTGAGCGCTCCTGTTCCCATCGCAAGATGGCCCAACGCTTTGAAAGTATTGATCCAGTGATAGGTGTGGGCCTTGCTCTCGCCTTGTTCGGGCTGATAGCTAGACACTGAGTTGTAATCTGCAATTGCAGCATCAGCATCGGTCATGGCCCATAAATTCCACCATAGATCACGCCACTGATCATCCGCTAAACCAGACGGCTTGCCATTAGAGGATTCGTTTAGACCCAAGCTTACATAGTCTTCCATATACTCTGCATGAATACCCACATGGAAGATTAACGGACTAGATGGCAAACCTTGTATACCCAAAATATGGGCATAGGCTCCACTAAACCAGGTAGCAAAATCTACACCGTCACCCCAAATAATTGAGGTGGTCAGATGAGCATAACCTGGATAGAAGTTATCGGCGTCAGCACTTACATTGTTATAGCCATCGAGATTATTCCAATATTCCCAATAGGTCGCACCGGTTGAGGCATGAAGGTACATACCCTTTTCAGTTAATGCGTCGTTACCTGTCGCCAACCCATAGAGGATAATGGCACCATAAGCCGTAGCCGCCTCTGAGGTAGACTCGTTATTATTGCCGCGAATAAAGTTCATTTTACCATCGGCCCATGAGAAGCCATTGGCGGGATCGAAATTTCGCATGTGTGGGAATAGCTGATCATCTTTGTCGGCTGCGTAATCGCGAATTAACAACTCGATCATTGAACCATACTGATCTTGGCCACACCATGCCACATCGACTCGACAAATTTCAGCTGCTGCGCGCACGAAATAACCATAGTGGAAATGGTGATCAGCGATTCGTTGATGAGAGCCATATTCCTCATCAAAGCCAAACAAGGTATTCCAGTCGCTATCGTAAACAAAATACTTCTTAGCTTTAAGCTGGCCATTTGATTCAGCGGTAAACCATTCAGAAAGCTCGGCTTTTAGCCATACAAGCATTTCATTAGCTTCAGTGGTCATACCAATTGATCGAGCAATAGCTGATAACTCAGCAACCTTGCCGTAGTTTTTACCAGACCAGTAAGTACCCTCGTAGAGACTTCCATCTGCGGAAGTATTCCATGTATTTGAACCCTGATTAACAAATTCAGTAACCAGTCCTTCGAGAGTTTGCTGATCAAAACTACCGTCAATAGTCGGCATGGTCGGCAATACACCAACATAGGGAATTTGATAGTTAAATTGGTCGACATCGGCAAACTTTAATATCCCTCGAGCACTTCTGATTTTGTAGTTGGAGGTAGCTTGTGAGGTATTTTTCCAATGCAATGGATGTAACCCGACAAAGGTATCAACTAGAGAACCCTGATCATCCACATAATTATGGCTAACCGTTATCTCGTTGGTTGCGCGATTCACCTGATAATCTATATTCAAAGCAGCCACTTTATTTCGCGCCTTGCTAGCAAATTTATTGATCATCGAACTTGACGCTGAGCCTACACCCGAGTCAGGAAGATAGACAAGTGTCAATTCTTTGGCACTGTTATTGACACCAATTTCACTACCTGTGGTACCAGAGAAACTTGTGGTGCCCTCACCAACAACAAGGAAATTATTGACGACACCGGCAACATTGGTCCATACGCCAAGGGTATTTCCCTGATTATAAAATGTACCTTTTTCACCGCCATTGCTACGAAGTGTTCGCACGACTAAGTTGCCCGCGTATGCCTTAAAGTAGACGTAGGGTGAACCATGGACAAAAGTAGCTTCCATCACATCTGTGTTACCGCTTTTCCAGATAACTGTAACTGAGCCCTCACTAAAGTCTTTAGTATAGGCTTCCAGATTAGAGTAAGAACTATTACCTACAGCAATACCATCAAACACCTCACCGGCATGATCTGGTATTGGATAGTAATACTGTCCACTACCAGTGAGTCGCAACCCAGCAGGGATTCCACCCACGCGCACACCTTTATTGGTAATGCGTGCAGATATTGGATCTGGCGTAATGTAGGCCGAGTCATTGGCATCGCCAACCGTCATTTCACCTAGGAAAGACAGGGAACCCCACCATTTATGGGTTTGGGTTGGCTTATTAGCCGCAGGACCCGCTAATTGTGGGTATAGCTTAGTAATATTACCTGTAGGAATTCCCGTCGACTGATTACAGCCTCGCGCCTGAACGGCTGACTCTGTAGAAATTACACCGGCGTTTTCAACCCATTGTCCGAAATCAAACTTACATCGATGATTTGAGGTATAAATGGTATCACCAATACTGCCAGCGCCATAAGGAATCACATTGTAATCTGTTGGAGGCTCTATGCCTGTACCAGAACCGCCAGAACCGCCAGAACCGCCAGCCTCACCCGTTGTAGTCACCACTAAATTAGACACTGTTACCGGCGCATTGCGATCGACCAGATACATAATTAATGAGCTAAAGGTATTAGAACCCTGCGATGGAATAGAAACACTATAACTGGCTTCTGTAGCACCCGACACTGTCACAGTTGGCGTGTTATAAGCTGGATCAACATCTGGATATGGGTTGTATTCAAAACGGAAACGTACATCCACTGAGCCGCCTGAAGGCACCGAGCCAGTGAAGGATAGTGACCCACCATCCTCAAATATAAGCGGATAGAGGCTATTGTTCATATTGGCAAAACCAGCCCATGCATCAGCGCTTGATGGGAAGGTAAAAGTCTCTCCATTAATAGTAGCGCCGCCAAATGCTTCATCAATTACAGCCGCATCGGTGACTGCAGTGTTATCACCTGAACCTGTATCGCCTGAACCTGTGTCACCTGAACCTGTGTCACCTGAACCTGTGTCACCTGAACCTGTATCACCTGAACCTGTATCACCTGAACCTGTATCACCTGAACCTGTATCACCTGAACCTGTGTCACCTGAATCTGAATCACCACCATCTGGATCAACCGAAATAACAATATCTGAAATCTCTACCGCTACATCCCTTGTATCAAGGTACATAATGAAAGATCTAAAGACATTGCTTCCTTGAGATGGAACCGAAATAGAATAGCTAGCAGCTTGATTTCCTACAACAGTAACCGCCGCGGTATCAAAGGCTGGATCAACATCTGGGTGTGGATTTTTCTCAAAGCGGAAGCGAACATCTGCCGAACCACCTGCCGGAATTGCAGCAGTAAAGGTAATAAGACTCGCTTGAGATAAACTGATTGGGTACATTGATGTGTTCATGTTAGCGAACCCAGCCCATCCCTCAGCACCTGCTGGGAAAGTAAACTGTGTATCAGCATCAATGGTAGTACCACCAAATGACTCAGTAATCACAAAACCATCCGCAGGAGTAAAGTCCGTACCAGTATCGCCTGAACCTGTATCACCTGAACCTGTATCACCTGAACCTGTATCGCCTGAACCTGTATCGCCTGTATTATCACCTGCACTACCAAAATACTCAGTGATAATTACATTAGTTACCTTAACAGGCACATCCTGCTCAACCACATACATAATAAGATTGCTAAATGTATTAGAACCCTGCGTTGGAATAGAAACACTGTAGCTGGTGTCTGCGGCACCCGTTATGGTCACTGTCTGAGTATCATAGGCTGGATCAACATCTGGATAGGCGTTATATTCAAATCTAAATTTTACATTGGCTGAACCACCGTTTGGCACAGAACCGGTGAAGCTAATTAATCCACCGTTAGCAAAAGTAAATGGATACATATCCATTTTCAAATTGGCAAACCCAGCCCAGGCCTCTGCACCTGATGGGAAGGTATATATACCTGCATCATGAATCGTACCACCAAATGCTTCAGTAAATTCCGCTGGGCCTTTATCGATGCCATCGGTATCACCTGAACCTGTATCGCCTGAATTATCTGAACCATCATCGCTCGAGGTCATATGGTCAACAATATATTGTTCAATAGTATTAGATGTGAATCTAGAGGCATTATTGGCAACTGCACCTGCTATTAAACTTTCTTCTCTTAGACCAAATAAGTATCTCAATAAAATAAGCGCATCTGTAAGTGCGTCAATCTGACCATTACCATCTATATCAGCAATCGTATTAACGGCAACAATTCTGCTCTCAACTTCAGCAAGATTTAGAGGCGAATCAGATGCTACCGCACCGACTGTCAAAGACTCTCCAGTTAATTCAAAGGCGTGCCTTAGCAATAACAGTCCATCAGTTAATGCATCGACATTATCATTGCCATCAAGATCCCAAGATGTTGCTTGGGAATAACTTGAAAAAGATGCCAATACAGCCAGTGATAGTAGATATAGTTTGATTTTATTCATTGGTAAGCCTTTCTTAGTTTTTTATAATTCAATTGCGCTGAAAATCGACTTCAATAAAGCAAGTTAAGGTCAGGCTTTCAAAACATCAATTGACACCCTCAAACGCCTATAATAATTGAACGTAGAAATGAAACCATAATTTGAGGTTCGAGTAGATCAACTCGAACTATAGGCTAGTTATTTTTTTTAAAGCGTTGGTTTCGAAAATCCGTTGGCGTTAAGCCAACATTTTTTTTGAAAAAAGTATTAAAAACTGACTTGCTATTAAACCCAACCATTAACAATACGTCTGCAATCGACTTTTCTTGATTTTCGTCGGCAGACAGAATTTCCTTCGCATCTTCAACACGATAGTTGTTAATAAATTCATAAAAGTTCATCTTAAAGTGGCCGTTCAAAATAGCAGTCAACTCTCTGGCCGGCACGTCCATAAGCTCAGATAAAGCATCCAAGGTAATAGTTGATTTAAGATAGGGTTTTTCATCCGCCATAAATTTCTTTATGCGGTCTACATATTCTGCATCGGCCTCGTAATCATGGTATGAATTATTCGGCTGGTCCTTCACCTTCTCGACCGATGAAATATTAACCGCACTAAAAAATAACAAAAAACAAACCAATATAAGATCTAAATAATAGGTAGTTAAACCTAAGAAAATCTGTAGAGAAATTTCAACTGGATAGAATAAATTGATTACTTTGGAAAGGGCTAAAACAACACCTACTAGGGCTACCAATGCAAAGCCTGTAACCAATATTTTTAACCAGGTTAAGTCTATATTTTCAATATTTGATCGCAAGTCTTTTAGCTGCTCTCGATATTTATTAATCAGATAAATCGACATAACCAGATAAATAAATCGAGATGATTTGATCAGAGTGTCCATGGTGACAAACTGCCAATCTAAATCAAAAAGATATAGCTCAATTATTTGGTGTTTGGCCCAATATTCTTGACTGTAAAATGCGCCAATAAAAAATATAAAATAAATAGCTAATGGCAATAAATACCATCGATGCCTAACACTCAAACTAAAATCAGGTCGAATAATAGAAACAACATAAAGGTACAGTAAGGGTCCATTTATGGCGTAACCTAGACTGCCAATAAAAAACCAATTAGGTGAGTTATTAAGCACTGTGTACCTAAATTGATCACCATATAAAACTAGCTCATGAACAGAAATAAATGACTGGGATAAAAAGAAGCCAGCTAAAAGACAGGCGCTGACGGGGCGAAACTTGCCACTCACCACAATCATAGTGGCAAACAGAAAGCATAATATTGCCGTCATCATAGTGGCCATATCATGTAATTCAAACTTAAGGGTTTCCATCCGTTATTTACGCCTAATCAGTGTAATCATGCTTTTATATTACGATTATTTTATGGAGTTAGTCGAGCCCGGTGAGACTAACAGTGAAAATTTTTTTGCGTACAGCGATTACGCCTAACCCCATGTATTTTGAGGCGAATGGGCAATTAAATATTTTTTAGAAATTTCTAGGCATAAAAAAGCCCCCAACTGGGGGCTTTTTTATTATCGCTTTAACTTACTGTACTGAACCAGGAATTGCCCATTCTGCATAAATTATTGATGCCTTATATCTTTACCTTTAACAACATAAACAATTTGTTCACACAGATTTTTGGCATGATCGCCAATACGCTCTAACGATCTAACCACCCATAGAATATTAATTGCACGGCTAATGCTTCTGGGGTCTTCCATCATATAGGTTACCAACTCACGTAGGGCAGTCTTATAGTCAAGATCGATCTGCACATCTTCCTCTAAGGTTTTTAAGGCAGCATCCACATCGAACCGTGCAAAGGCATCCAAGGCATTGGCCAGCATACTGGTAACCGACTGCCCCAAGTGGCGAACTTCTTTATACCCCTGAGACAGGCTATCCTGCTCCGATAGAATAACTGCATGATTGGCAATCTTTTTCGCTTCATCACCAATGCGCTCTAGGTCATTGATCGCCTTGGTTACCATCATCACAAATCGTAAATCACTGGCCGCTGGCTGACGGCGGGCAATAATCAGAATACAGGCTTCATCAATATCCACCTCCATTTCATCCACCAGACGCTCTTCTCGAATAACCTCTTCTGCCAAGCTACTATCTGCCTTAATCACTGCTTGCACAGCATTTTGCAACTGTTGCTCTACCTTGCCGCCCATTTCCATCAGCTGGGTGCGGATCTCTTCCAAGTCCTCATCGAACTGCTTGGTAATATGGTTTTCAAATGACATTTTTGGCATATTTAGCTTCCTTTAAACTGCGTTACTTCAAATTCTTTGGCATCTACTAGCCAAATCGACCTGTAATATAGGCCTCTGTTAGCTGATGCTCAGGCATGGTGAATACTTGTTCTGTAGGATTTACCTCAATCAGCTTCCCAAGATGGAAGTAAGCCGTACGACTTGAAACACGCGCTGCCTGTTGCATGCTGTGCGTTACAATGGCAATAGTAAAATTCTGACTTAATTCCTCAATCAGCTCTTCAATACGTGCTGTTGCAATTGGGTCCAGAGCCGAGCATGGCTCATCCATCAGTATGACCTCTGGACTTACTGCGATAGCGCGTGCAATACAAAGTCGCTGTTGCTGCCCACCAGAAAGACCAGTACCTGGCTGATGAAGCCGCTCTTTTACCTCTTCCCAAAGTCCAGCTTTCTTTAGGCTGTTCTCAACAATCTCATCCAGATCAACGCGTGAATCAGCAAGACCATGAATCTTTGGGCCGTAGGCAATATTTTCAAATATTGACTTGGGGAAGGGGTTAGGTTTTTGAAACACCATACCTACTCTAGCGCGCAATTCAACCACATCCAAATTCTGCTGGTAAATATTATCGCCATCAAGCAATACCTCTCCCTCCACGCGACAGCCATCAACAGTATCGTTCATGCGGTTTAAAGATCGCAAAAAGGTTGACTTACCACAGCCTGAGGGGCCGATCATAGCGATGACTTCATTCTTAGCGATATCCACACTGACATCTTGAATAGCCTGCTTATCACCATAATAAACGTTAACACTGCGCATACTCATTTTTGGATTTTCACAAAAACGATTACCTACCGTAGCCTGAGTTGTATCAACTTCCAAATTTTGTTTTGGATTTGACTTTGTGTCTGTCGCAGATTTAGCTGCGGCTTTAGCTTGCTTCATAATAAGTCTC
>JAQWIR010000029.1 GCA_029248755.1 Porticoccaceae bacterium | reverse complement strand
AGAGCCAGTAGCTGCCTATGGTGATGGTAATCAATTAACGATTGCCTATGATGCCACTAACCCCAATACGGTAGGTTTGGGCTTACGTGTTCACTATGATAGCTCGAAGATAACCATCACCGAGTTTTTTGATTTCTTTAATCAAGATAGCATTAGTTCGCCAGATCTGGATCCCATCAGTGATATCAACGACGAGGACAACAATGATGAGACCGATGTTTACTTTATAGCCAACTGGGCATCATTATTTGCCGGCTGGCCAGGGGTGCTTCCAGCCACATTGGTTTCAATAAAATACACAGTGCAAACACCTAACACTGCTGTACTTGAAAATGACCAAACACCGATAAACTTTACCACCACCAGTAATGCCGCAGGTTATCAGTTTATTGCACAAAATTATGTGCTTGATATTACCAACGACTCTGATGGTGACGGTTGCCCAGACTCAGAAGATTTATTCCCTTACGATGCGTCTGAATGCTATGACAACGACGGTGATGGCATAGGTGATAACGCCGACCCCAATGATGATAATGACCCGCGTAATGATGATGAAGATGCGTTCCCATTTGACCCAACAGAATGGGAAGATACAGATTTAGACGGTATTGGTAACAACGCCGATGATGATGACGATAATGACGGTGTTCCCGATGCGGAAGATAGAGATCCAACAGATCCAACCATTGGTCGTCACACACAAACTATTTCAGTGGTTGATGAGCCAATAGCCGTTATAGGTTCCACAACAATGGTGGATATTGCCTACAGCACCAGTGACAATAATAATATGTTGCCGGGTTTAGGTTTTCGTATTCACTATAACAGTGCGTTCCTAAGCTTTAACCAGAATATAATTAATATTGATAATGATATTGTGGTCAATGAGGGTCCATTTGAAGATGATCAAGACTACGATAATAATTCAGCAACCGACAAATATTTAACCCTTGCCTGGGCATCGGTGAATGGCAACTGGCCTGAAGTTGATCTTCCAGCTACATTATTAACGGTTAAATTTAATGTTATAGAGATTGCCGAAACCGATACCCTAGGAAGTACTAGAATTAGCTTCTCGCCAATCAGTGTTTCATCGGGCTATGACTTTGAAGCCATTAATTATGATATGGATGTACTCGCCGCAACCTGGGATTTTGATGGCAATGGTCAAGTTGATGCCCTAACTGATGGTTTAATCCTTCTAAGATATACCTTTGGTTTAACAGGCGAGACCATGACCACAGGTGCAGTAGCGCCAGACTCACCATTCTCATCAAGTCAGGTGGAAGATGAGGTTATCAAAGCGTTAATTATTGCCGATATCGATAAAGATGGTCAGGTAGATGCACTAACCGATGGCCTAATACTTTTGAGATACCTATTTGGCCTAACCGGTGATCCGCTTGTTGCTGGTGTAATCTCATACGGTGCAGAAAGGTCCTCAGCACAAGAAATTGAGGATTACATCACTAAATTTATACCTCAATAGATCCATACCAAGAAAAATGGCCCTTTGGGGCCATTTTTTTTGCCTAAAATTTTTCAGATACAAAAAAGCCCCGAATAATCGAGGCTTTTTAAACAGATGGTGCCCAAGGGCGGAATCGAACCACCGACACGAGGATTTTCAATCCACTGCTCTACCAACTGAGCTACTTGGGCGTTACTGCGAGGTCGCGTATTAAACCGTTTGAAGCGGCATTCGTCAAGGATTATTGGCTAGGTGGAACATATCCTTCTGCTTGGTCCACATCTTCACCATCAAAGAACTTTTCTCGCTGTTCTGCAAGATAGTGTCTGGCAGTTAAATCCATCATATTTAGACGCATTTCATTGATCAAAGTGGTTTGATGAGTCATCCACTCCTGCCATGCTTCTTTTGATACATTATTATAAATTTCCTCACCCTTAGGACCAGGAAACGGGGGTATATCTAACCCAGGTAAATCTTTTTTAAGTTTTTTGCAGTGCACTGTGCGAGCCATATGGACCTCTTTTTTAAGTATTACATTATGTTCAAATTTAAAAGTGCCTTAATCGGCGCAGGCATACCCAATGATAGAGGTTTTTTTATGTTATACCAAACCAAGTGACTATTTTCGTTAATATTATTACTAGATTCTTCAACCTCTACTCGAAGTGGTTGGTAATCTAAATGGAAGTGACTAAAGGTATGTCGTTGCTTATCTAAAACTGACTTAGAGCGAACGCTTAAGCCCAGTGTTTTGCATATAGTACCCAGCTCGGTATGCAGTTTAATTTGCGGTAAAACCCAAAGCCCACCCCAAAGTCCGGCAGGTGGATTCTTTTGTAGCAATATATGGCCCTCAGAATTGCGTAGCATCAAAAATATAGATTCCTTTACTGGCATAACCTTCTTTGGTTTTTTGCCGGGATATAGGGTTTGGCTGTCCTCTGAGAGCGCTTTACAGCCAGAGGCAATAGGGCATAAAACACAATCAGGAGAATTTTTAGTACAGACTAAAGCACCCAAGTCCATCATAGCCTGTGTATATTCTTGAGTCTTTTGATTTGGACTATATTTCTCTGCAATATCCCACAACTGATTATGTACCACAGTTTTGCCCGGCCAACCCTTAATTGCACCATATCGTGCTAATACACGCTTAACATTACCATCTAAAATAGCCGCAGGTTTTTTAAATCCTATAGAGCGAATAGCACCGGCGGTGGAGCGACCAATACCAGGAAGTGCACTTAACTCTTCAACTGTGTCAGGAAATTGTTGGTCCATATCAAATGCAATTAATTGAGCGGTTTTATGTAAGTTTCGTGCACGAGCATAATAGCCAAGACCAGTCCAGTGATGAAGCACATCATCAACACTAGCTTTTGCTAAAAGCTCAATATTAGGAAAACTTTCCATAAAACGTTCAAAATAGGGTATAACAGTGGACACTTGCGTTTGTTGAAGCATTATTTCAGAAATCCAAACCCGATAGGGCGTTATAGGGTTTTGCCATGGTAAATTAGTACGACCCTGATGTTCATACCAATTGAGTACCGCTTGCTGAAATACACGAGGTTTCATATAGCCGTTACAGCTTAGGAGACAAAAGTAGTGTTTGAATCAGATTATTATCAGGTTTACATCTAAATTTATCACCCAATGCGCCCTTGCACTTAAATGGAATCTCGCGTTTGACAATCATTGGATTAATTTTGCAACCGTTGGCACTACTAGTGGGCTGGGTTGCAAGCGCTGTTGTATTTAACGCATAACGCAAAGAAGATAAGTTTAGGTCGGCATTACCATAGATATCAATGTTAGCCAGCTTGGTTTCATAGTCAGTCAGCACTAAGCGATCTTTTTTGAAGCGAAAATTACCAGTTAAATCACCTAGTGTTGTATTTTCTGACCAGCTTCTTTTAGGGATCGGTTTGCCACCAAATATTGCGGCAGTATTACAAAGGGACTGTTCTAGATTGACGCCTTTATAAGTTGGCGCATCAATATTAATACTACCAATACCGTCTAGAGATTGCAGAACTGATTCTGTGGTAGCTCCAGAGCCTTGGATATTGCCCTCAAAATTCAGTATTCCACCTATACTTACATCATCAAACGAAGCGCTAAATGCACTTAAATCGATATCTTTAACCGATGAGTTAATCGAAAAACTTGGTTTTGAATTCTGTAAATTTAGCGAAGCCGTTGCATTTAAGTGACCATTAAAAATATCGCCATTAAGTGAGGTCAAATTAAAAATATTTTGATTGCCAAAAAGATTGGCATAAAGATTTGATAGCTTAATTTTACCCAGCTCAATACTCATAAAGTTTAATTCAAATTGACTTTGTCCATGCCATACAGCCATTGGAATTGCTAGGGGCGCAAACAGCATAGAGTTATTTGTGTTCGCAGAAGATTTAGTCTTATAAGGGCTTAAATCAAGGTTTTTACCAGAAACCAAAGTATTAAGTTTATAGACTTGATGGTCAATATCGACATCAATATCTATTGGCTGGCCGTCGATTGATAGAGTGGTTTGAATTTTAGAGTAACCATCAGTTTCGATATCAAAAAGACTATCAAAAGAGATATTAGTTAATGCATTAGCATCAGCCATTTTTGGAACTAACAAATCAGGCACAAAACGCTTAGCGAGCTTAAATTGCTTTATAAGGTCAAAGGGTTCAGCGGTTAATTGACCTTGTATTCTGGATAAATTATTCGATGCATCAAGACGACCATAAATTGATATTTTATTAACTTTTAACTCTAGGTCATCAATAGATAAATCTGTAATGGCGCCACCGGACATCTTAATGCCAACCTCAGAATTTAATGATATTTTTAGGCCTTTTGGAGCAACTAGGCTCAATGAAATCGGGAACTTTTGACCATTAGAATTTACATTATCAATAGATAGGTTAATCTGGCTAAATTGCAAAGGTAAGCTATTTGGTAAGGCATAAAGCACTCGACCATTACTAATTAATAAACGACTAATGGGCAATTGTTTGTGCTGACTAGCTAAAGAAATAAGGGTTGAAAAATTAACCCCAAAACTAAGTTGATCTGCACTTGCGGCCATTGATTTGTCGCCGAGAACAAAATTAACCTTTTCAACACTTATACCCAGTGGAAAAAATTGCCAGGCTAAATCGCCATCAATACCAAGCTCAACCCCAGCATTAGAAGCGGCAGACTCAATGTTAGGCTTAAATTGATTAGGATCTATAAGCAGGGTAGCGAGAAAAATACCCAAAGCGATTAATAGAGCGAAAGAAACTAGGCCGATTGACAGCCGTTTTAAGAATATATTCAAATCATTACCTGTAGTATGCCTTTACTTACAAATAATAGTCTACATTAAACAGCTATTACTTAAAACGATGGATAATCCATATCTCATCGTTTTAAGTCCTAGCTTTATTACCTATCTACATTAAAAGCTGTAGTTAGCTTTAATGCCAATATTTCTGCCTGGAAGTGGCACTTCATCTTTAACAAACGAGCTATGATTTCTAGCGACTTCATTAAGAAGATTTTTCGCAAAGAATGAAACGGTCAAAACTTCATTTTCACTGGTTTTAACAGATTTAGTTAATGATAAATTAACCCATTTGAAACCATCAGTTTCAGTTTCACCATGCCCATGATCGTCAGTATCAGTATCAGTATCAGTATCAGTATCATCATGTTCTTCTTCAACGGAGACTTTAGACTGCTTTCGAACATCTTTAACAGAAAGTAAAATATCCAAACCGTTGTTAGTGATGTAGCTTAGATTTAACATATTTCGTGTTGGCACTGATCGAGGAATATAACCACCGGCCTTGAACTGTGCGTCAACATAATCACGACCTAGGGATATGCCTAAGCTACCATTTTTTAGTGCTATGGATTTAGAAAGCGCTAATTCATAACCTTTAAAAATAGCATCCTGTTGTTTGAACGCTGACATTTCAAGCTCAGTTAAGCCCGCTAAGTCTGTTACACCCTGATCATTAACATAGCTCTTACCTAAAGCGTCTAGACGAGCCGTTATTAAAGCAGCATCTTCATCGGCTTCAACATCCGCAGAATAAATATAATTAGCTATATTATTTCTAAACAGATTAAGTTTGGCATCAAAGCCAGCCAAAGTCGTTTCAAAACCTAAATCAATATTAGAAGATTTTTCTGTTTTTAGATTAGGATTACCCAACTCATATCGTTGAATTACCATATGGTCCCCAGCAATAAATAGCTCGCTCGCTGAAGGCGCTTTTTGCACAGATGAAATACCAAGACTAACATTCAAGTTATCAGATAATTTTCGACTCAATGCTGTTGAAAAGCTCAAGAGATTCTTGTCATAGTTACCAGAAATAGATTTTCGTTCAATTTGATCATATCTAATACCAAAGTCAATATGAGCTATATCAAGTTCTTTGCTTGTGAAGTAACCCAAAGTAATTTCATCAGACTTAGTTGGCTCTAAGAATTTCTCTTCACCGGCTATAGAAACATCTTCTTGAGCAATATTTAAAGAAACTTTCTGCACGGCTGCACTTGAACTAACATCTAACACTAGACCAAATTCATCAGAGTCATTTTTAAATACAGTTGGCTCATGCTCATCATGATGCTCGCCATCATCGCCATCATCGCCTTCTTCATCCTCATGGCCATGGCCGTCATGGACCTCAGCATGCTGCTCTGTGTGATCATAGCTAGTGCTTCGCAAATAGTAATCGGCACGCTTAACAAGACCGCTACCGAAGTTGTATGAGCCCTCTAAATTAATGGTTTCAGAATTGGTGTCAGCAAAAATTCTTTCCTCTGCTTCAACTTTAAGTTCATAAAATTCTCCGTTTGCGAATTTTATACACTCAGCAGGCATTGGAACTGCATCGCAATGACCATCATCTATATACTCAACAAGATTTCCTTCAAGCTCTGAGCAATCTGCTGGTGTTGGAGTTTCTGCACAGTGATCCTCATGTTCACCATGAAAAGGAATACCATAAGTTGAACTAGAATCAGCATAAGAAACACCTATATAACCCCAATCTTCGACTTTTGATAAACCTAATTTAAAGCCAGTTTTCTTGAAATCAGAATTTTCCAGAGTTTTTGCACCATGTTCTTCATGCTCTTCTTCTCCTTCATCACCATGGTCATCATGATGAATAACTGCATGCTCAGGAATAGCATAACTGTCTAAATTAGAGTATTGAAAACTTGAAGTAAGGTTAAAACCGCCAACATTTCCAACGAAGCTTGCATTACCAGTATTACCGCTATTGCCATCTTCGTAGCCGCCACCTAGGTTAAATTTTGCAGATTCAATGTCTTGTTTTGCGATTGTATTATCAACGATGTTAACAATACCGCCGATAGCACCATTGGCATAAAGTAATGAAGATGGTCCGCGAATAATTTCAATTTGCTGAAGATGACCTAAATCTATTTCATTAGAATGATCTGGTCCCAATGAAGATATATCTCTGACGACCTTGCCATTGTTAAGTAATTTTACTCGGGTTCCGCTTAACCCTCTAATAACGGGTTGTCCAACCGCCGCGCCAAAATCACTGGATGATACACCCACTAGACCATCAATAAGACTGCCGATGCTTTGAGAAGCATCATTGGTAACGGAACCACCATCTAATACGTGAATTGGATTGGAAATTTCACTCGCCGTAGCATTAATAATTGAAGAAGTAACCACTACTTCTTCAAGTTCATCCGCCACGCTGATATTAGCAATAGCAGAAAAGGCTATAACAGATAGCCCAATATAAATAAGGTTTTTCATAATTAGTGTCTCTAAAATAAAGGAGTAAGCCCATTTAATAAAAAATGGACATAAAGATTAAAAATACATTTGGGTTGAAACGATTAAAGCGGGGGAGCTCTGGCAAAAAATCCGTTATTTGGCTGAACAACCTGCGCGCCAATATAAACAACTGATTTATTGATAATACCGATTGATAAAGAAACAATGGGAGTTAATTGTGTTACTAATGATTCAGTGAACTGGACAACGGTATAGGCACAACCGCTTTCATCATGCTCACCGTGCTCACCGTGCTCACCGTGCTCTAAATGATCATCATGGTAAGAATAGTTGTGAGCCAGAGATACAGTAGTGCTCAGCCCTAATAAAAGGCTAAGTAATAGTGCTATTGTCACGTTTGGTATGCTCATCATGACATTGTATACGAAATGCGCTTTTAGCGATAATATTAACGTAAATAATTATCATTCAGCTAGCTGTAAAAACACATCGGTTTGCGCGTATAATAGCGGCTTTTATATTCTGACTTGGAGAATCCCATGACCGAGCGCACAGCAACCGTTACGCGCAACACGTTAGAATCACAGATTACTATTACTGTAAATCTTGATGGCACCGGAAAAGCTAACCTAGAGACACCGGTTCCTTTCTTGAACCACATGCTTGATCAAATCGCACGCCATGGTCTAGTAGATCTTGACATCAAAGCCACTGGCGACACTGAAATTGATGATCATCACACCGTTGAAGATATAGGTATTACCCTCGGTATGGCGATTGCCAAAGCAGTGGGTGATAAAAAAGGTTTAACTCGCTATGGCCATGCCTATGTCCCATTGGATGAAGCACTTTCGCGTGTGGTAATGGACTTCTCCGGACGTCCCGGGTTGATTATGAATGTTGATTTCGTTCGCAGTCATGTGGGTACCTTTGATGTTGATCTTACCTCGGAATTCTTTCACGGCTTTGTCAATCATGGTCTTGTCTCACTGCATATTGATAATTTACGTGGAGCAAATGCCCACCACCAAGTAGAAACTATATTCAAAGCATTCGGTCGTGCATTGCGTGTCGCAGTAAGCGAAGATCCGCGTATGTCAGGTGTAATGCCGTCTACTAAAGGCACGCTGTAAGCCAACAGCGATAGAAAAAACTATGAGTGATTTTCGCGATCATATCGCCGTTATCGATTATGGAATGGGCAACCTGCATTCTGTAGCTAAAGCACTGGAGCATGTAGCGCCCAGTGCAACGGTTACAGTCACCTCAGACCCACTGGAGGTAGAAAATGCTGATCGAGTGGTATTCCCTGGTGTAGGTGCTATTCGAGATTGCATGCATGAGATACAACGACTAAATATCGGTCAAGTTGTTGCAAAAGCCATACAGACAAAACCAGTTTTAGCTATCTGCGTAGGGATGCAGGCACTAATGCAGACCAGTGAAGAAAATGGCGGCATTGACTGCTTAAAAATACTGCCTGGTCAGGTTAAATACTTTGGTGACCGCCTTAAAGATACTCGTGGCAATAAGCTAAAAGTCCCTCATATGGGCTGGAACAACGTCAATCAATCTCAAGATCACCCCCTTTGGCACAATATCCAACAAGATAGCCGCTTCTATTTTGTTCATAGCTACTATGTGCAAACGCTTAAAAATCCTAATGTGTTTGCTACCTGTGATTATGGTTTAAAGTTTGCCGCATCCGTCCAGCAGGGCAATCTATTTGCAGTGCAATTTCACCCAGAAAAAAGTGCAGATGCTGGCTTGCAGTTATTGAAGAATTTTTGCCAATGGACGGGCGATGCCTAAGCCCAATATGCCAAAATCCAATATGCCAAAGTCCAATATGCCCAGTTTAGATAATACCAGTGAATTAATTACGCGCCTAAATGGTGAAACGGCAAAGATAGAATGGCATCAACTACAAAAGCATTATGCTTCTGGTAATCTGCTTTCGGTCGCCGTAGGGTTTGATCTCATTAAAGTCGCAATTGCCCTTCATCAAGATGATACCGCGCAAATTAAACAATGGCTCGCAAAAGAGCTAATAAAACAAGTAACAGATACTCAAGCTAAAGATTGGTATCAAGACAATACCGTTGTTTGGGCCTTAGTTATTCCGCCTTTTGTTCTAGTCCAAGAAACCAAATCCAGTTAATCCTTTTCCAGGCTTTACTAAATCGCAGCAGCATAGATCCAGCAACTTTTACCCGATTTTAATTTTGCTTTAACCCTTTGGTAATCTTCAACCTCATAGTCATCAGCAATAATAATTTCTTCCGCGCTTAACGACAAGACAGTTCCAGTCACCTCATCATTAGGGTTGCCGCTGTATTGAAGAATAGGGTGGAACTCCTTGCCGCTTTGTTTTAAAACCCTTTTATCAGTAATACGAAGTTGACCCACTGTATAACCGGGTAAACTATCCATTGAACCAGATAATTTTCGTCCAAAATTTGCCAGCTGAACACTTTCTTGTTGCAAGGTGCCATAAGAAAAAAGTAGTTCCATCAAAACCTCCAAAGTACATTCTAAAGTACACTCTAAAGCATAAACTACGGCACTACAGATAAGCAAAATATTAACTATAAAAAAACCCCCTAAAGTTTTAGGGGGTTTAAAAAAGATGGTTTTGCAAATAAAAAAGGGGGGTTAATTGTTAAGTTGATGATTAGCCATTTTCTCCAACGCCGTTACCATGGCTGAGTGATCTAAATCCGAATCACCATTAGCCGCGCAACTATTAAATAATTCCTGTGCTGTTGCGGTATTAGGTAATGAAACGTTGATTTCGCGACCTGTAGTCAAGGCTAAATTTAAATCTTTCTGATGCAAGCAAATCCTAAAACCCGGATCAAAGGTGCGATCCAGCATTCTTTGCCCATGAACCTCAAGAATTTTTGAGGCGGCAAAACCACCCATCAAGGCTTCACGCACCTTACTGGGGTCAGCGCCAGCTTTAGAGGCAAATAAAAGTGCTTCAGATACAGCTTCGATATTTAGTGCCACAATAATTTGATTAGCAACCTTACAGGTCTGACCATCACCATTTCCGCCAACATGAGTAATATTTTTGCCCATAGCTTCAAACAGTGGCATGGCGCGGTCAAAAGCTTTTTTTGGACCACCGACCATAATAGTTAAGGCGGCAGCTTTTGCGCCCACCTCACCACCTGATACCGGTGCATCTAAGTAGTCACATTCCATTATATTGATACGCTTAGCCATCTCTTTAGTTGCTGTGGGAGATATAGAACTCATATCAATAACGGTTTTACCTTTAGACAACCCAGTAGCTACACCTGTTTCACTAAACAGAACATCAGCAACATGATGAGTGTCTGGGACCATAGTAATGATAAAGTCTGAAGCCTTTGCGACCTCCCGAGGGTTATCAAGTACCGCACCATGATTACCTAAAAGCTCCTCAGGTACTTCTTTGTACTGTTTTGAAAAATACAGATGGTGGCCTGCCTTTTGTAAATTTTGCACCATTGGCAATCCCATAATGCCAGTTCCAATAAAGCCAATATTGGCCATAGTCAATCTCCTTATATTTTGGTGTTTTTAAATTTTACCAGTTAGATATATTGTTTAACCCAACCCAATCCCTGTTCGGTATTTTCTGCGGGTATATATTCCGCCCCAATCCAACCCTTGTAGCCTAAATCATCAATAAATTTGAGCAAAAAATCATAGTTAATTTCACCGCTACCAGGTTCATGACGACCAGGGTTATCAGCTAACTGAAGATGGCCAATACTAGGCAGCTGTTTTTGAATCGTTGACGACAGCTCACCCTCCATACGTTGCATATGATAGATATCATATTGAAAAGACAGGTTATCGCTGCCCACTTTTCCAATAATGTCCAATGATTGTTGCGTATTACTCAGAAAGAATCGCGGAATATCAAAGGTATTGATAGCTTCAATGAGCAATTTAATGCCCTGTTGCTTTAACTTATCAGATGCAAAGCGTAAATTATCGACAAAAGTCTCTTCTGCCTGTTCAAAGCTGACATCGGTGGGAACAATACCTGCTAGAGCATTACACTGACCACAATTTAGATCTTTGGCGTACTCTATAGCCTTTTCAACACCCTCTCGGAATTCGCTTACGCGATCGGGATGACAGGTAATACCCCGCTCACCTGCAGCCCAGTCGCCAGCCGGCAAATTAAATAAAACCTGCGTTAGTTGATTGTCATCTAAACGCTGTTTAATAGCATTAGAGGCATATTGGTAAGGGAATAAATACTCTACACCCTTAAAACCTGCAGTAGCAGCTCGCTCAAATTTATCGAGAAAATCATATTCATTAAACAGCATGGATAAGTTGGCACATAACTTTGGCATAAATCAGTCCTTTGTTTGTTCTAAGTAATGTTTGTCGAAAGCAATAGCAGTAGGTGCATCAGCGATTGATTCAGCTAAGTCCTCAAACTCATTAATACTATCTATTTCAGTTCCCATAGAAATATTAGTGACACGCTCTAAAATAATTTCTACAACCACAGGAACATGATGCTGTTCCATTAGCGCCTGAGCTTCCACAAGCGCATTGGCGATATCGCCAGGTTCCCTTACTCTAATTGCTTTACAGCCAAGACCCTCGACAACGGCAATATGATCAACACCGTAACCCTCAAGTTCTGGCGCGTTGATATTGTCAAAAGCCAACTGCACGCCATAGTCCATATCAAACCCTCGTTGGGCCTGTCTAATAAGACCAAGATAAGAATTGTTTACCAGAATATGGATGTAAGGCAGTTTGAATTGAGCACCCACCGCTAATTCTTCAATCATAAATTGGAAATCATAGTCACCCGAAAGAGCTACTACCTGCCGCTCAGGATCGGCGACACAAACCCCTAAGGCTGCGGGTACAGTCCAACCCAATGGCCCAGCCTGTCCGCAATTAATCCAGTGGCGCGGTTTATACACGTGCAAAAACTGTGCGCCAGCAATTTGTGAAAGACCAATGGTACTGATATAGCAGGCATCTTTACCAAAGGCTTGGTTCATTTCTGCATAAACCTTTTGCGGCTTAATTGGCGCTTCTTCAAAGCTAGTTTTACGTAATAATTGGGTTTTTCTAGCCTGGCAATCAGCTACCCAACTAGTGCGATCCTTCAAAATACCTTTATTTTTCCAATCTTTTGCGATGTCTACTAGCAATTCTAAAGCCGCGCTGGCATCCGACACTACGCCATAATCAGGTTCAAAAACACGACCAATCTGCGTGGGCTCTATATCAATATGGACAAATTTTCGATCCTTAGTATAAATATCTACAGATCCCGTATGACGGTTAGCCCAACGGTTGCCGATACCAAATACAAAATCAGAAGCCAGCATGCTGGCATTTCCGTAGCGGTGAGAAGTTTGTAAACCCACCATGCCCGCCATCAGCGGATGATCGTCTGGAATACTGCCCCAACCCATTAATGTGGGTATCACGGGTATACCCGTGATTTCTGCAAATTCTTGTAATTTGTCACTGGCATTGGCATTTATAACGCCACCACCAGCTACAAGAAGAGGGCGCTCTGACTCGTTTAGCATAGTAAGTGCTTTTTCAATCTGCGCTCTACTAGCCTTTGGTTTAAAGGCCGGCATGGGTTCATAACTATCGATATCAAATTCAATTTCAGCTAACTGAACATCAATCGGTAGATCGATTAAAACAGGCCCCGGTCGCGACGAGCGCATTAAATGAAACGCCTTTTGAAAAACCCGTGGCACTAAGGCTGGCTCACGCACAGTGACCGACCATTTGGTAACACCCTCAGCAATGGTTTCAATATCAACCGCTTGAAAGTCCTCTTTATGAAGCTTATTACGGGGTGCCTGACCGGTAATACATAAAATAGGAATTGAATCTGCGATAGCAGAGTACAATCCAGTGATCATATCAGTTCCAGCCGGACCCGAGGTGCCGACACAGACACCAATATTACCCGGGTTAGCTCTGGTATAGCCCTCAGCCATATGGGACGCACCTTCCACATGTCGCGCAAGGTAATGATCAATTCGTTCAGATCCGTCATTAGATTGATCGGCATCATCATTAGATTTTTTCATCGCTGAATAGAACGGATTGATAGCGGCTCCTGGCACGCCAAACGTCGCTTTGATACCTTCTTTTTTTAACACTGCAATAGCAGCATCAACAGCTCTCATTTTACTCACAGTACAAGTCCTTTTGTTTTATACCCAACGTGTGGGGATTAGTTAAAGCAACACAGATACCAATAATTATTTATTGATATCTGCGCATTAAATTAGCTCAGTAAAAATATCTACGGGTAAGCTTAATCTTTCATTTCAAGCCATATCGCTATCGTATTTCTTTCTTCCTGAGTCATACCGGTTTTATTCATAAACGGCATATTATGTGATTGCACACTCCTTGCATTTATCTGCGGTGCCCATTGATGGATATCTTCCATAGTCTCAATAGCCACACCGCCAGGGGCAACAGAAAACACCTCATCGGTTGGATTCCTAGCATGACAGGTTGCACAGCGTTCTTTAATAATAGACAAAACTTGAGCGGATAGTAGGTCGGGATCAATATTATCTGTATTTGCCACCGAGGGAGCTGGTTTTGGAGCCATTAAGATCGCTAGCGCCAGTGTTGCCATAGCTGCAACAATCAAAATGGAGTGTTTGTGTATTCCTTTGTGTTTAAGAATAAAAAACTGTCTAGCAAGGGCGGTAATGGCAGTAATAGCAAGCAGTATTAGCCAATTAAATTGATGATCATAGGTCATTGGATAATGATTACTAATCATAATAAATAACAGAGGTAGGGTTAGATAAGTATTATGCGTAGAGTGTAATTTAGCTTTCTCAGCCCATTTAGCCTCGGGTTCTTTACCGGCAATAATAGCCGCTACCAAGGCCTTTTGCCCGGGGATAATCACACGAAAAACATTGCCTGCCATTAAAGTGCCAATAACCGCGCCAAAATGAATGTAGGCACCACGACCACTAAATAGCTGGGCTAATAAATAGGCAACGGCGGTTGCAAATAAAATTAATAATGCCGAAATAACCAAGCCATTTTTTGCCAGTGGGCTCGAGCAAAGTAACTCGTAAATTATCCAGCTGCCGGCAATAATGCCAATACCTAGACCAATTGCCTGTATTTGACTTAGATTGGCTACACGCTTATCAATTAAATAAGAATCTGCCCCTAAATAATAAATAATGGTAAGTAATATCATACCGGTTATCCAAGTGGTATAAGCTTCCCATTTAAACCAATGCAGGGTTTCAGGCATTTTTTCTGGCTGTAGTTTATATTTGGCAACCTCATAGATGCCACCGCCATGAATAGCCCACAAATCACCTTTAATACCCTTATCTTTTTTCCATTGAGGTGGGTTTTGCAGGCTATTATCCAGCCATACAAAATAAAATGATGCGCCTATCCAAGCAACGCCAGTAATGACATGCAGCCAACGAAAAATTAAGCTAAGCCATTCAATAATATAAGTTTCCATCTAACATTCCTTGTAACTATTAATTTGTAACTATGAATTTGAAGTATAGGCATCAATGATTGTTTGACTGATCCCGTTCATGTCTGAGAACCCCTGCAGACCATGTCTGTTTAACTGTGCGATCATCGCCTAACATGCTCAACACAAATAACTGTTCTAAAAGGTCATTGTGTTCATTAAGCCTTAACGCCATTAGGGGTGAACATTGTTTATCCAAAACCACAAAATCGGCTTCTTTACCGACCTTAAAATTGCCAATTTTGTCGGCTAAATCGAGTGTTTCAGCGCCACCTAATGTGGCCATATAAAACATTTTTAAAACTGAAACTGTCTGACCCCGCAATTGCAGTACTTTATAAGCCTCATTCAGTGTTTGTAGAATAGAAAAGCTAGTGCCGCCGCCCACATCAGTGCCCAAACCCACATTAATATTTGCTTCAGCGGCTCTTTTTAAGTTGAATAAACCACTGCCCAAAAACAAGTTAGAGGTTGGACAAAAAGCAATACCAGATTTTGTCTCCGCCATACGATGCCACTCGGCATCATTGAGATGAATGCAATGGGCAAAAATACTCCGTCTTCCAAGGAGTCCAGCGCGATCATAGGTATCTAAATAATGATCGCAGTCGGGGAACAGCTGTTTAACCCATTCAATTTCATTGAGGTTTTCTGAAAGATGAGTGTGCATATAAACATCGGGGTATTCCTGCAAAAGCTGTCCTGCCTTATCCAGTTGCTCAGGCGTGGAAGTAGGCGAAAATCTCGGTGTAATTGCATATCTAAGACGACCGTGGTTATGCCATGTTTCTATTAGAGATTTACTGTCATCATAGGACGATTGTGGACAGTCGGTAAGATAATCTGGCGCATTGCGGTCCATCATGACCTTACCGCAGATCATTCGCAGATTGCGTGCTTCACAGGCCTCAAAAAAAGCCTCCACCGACTGTTTATGAACAGTACCAAATACCAATGCCGTAGTTGTGCCAGCCCCTAGTAACTCATTGAGAAATTTCTCAGCTATGTTGCGAGCATAGGCTTTATCTTCAAATTTTCGCTCAGTAGGAAAAGTATACTTATTCAACCATTCTAAAAGTTGCTCACCATAGGCACCTATTACCTCCATTTGCGGATAATGAATATGAGTATCTACAAAGCCTGGCATAATAAGGCTATTAGTATGTTTAATGACTTCAATATCTGAACTTAAATTTGGCAAAATATTCGCTGCATCACCCAGCTTTTGAACGATCCCATCTTCAATGATTAACAAGCCATCTGAAAAATATTCATAGCCTAAACCATCGGTAGTTTTATCTGGATCAGATAAAAAATGCAGTATTGATCCGTGGTGAGCTTGCTTCATACAGTTGCTGCACTCTCTACATTAAAATCTACATTAACCTCTTCATTAACCTCTGCACTTTCTATTGTGATATTGATACTCTCAGGCACTGTAATAAAATCACAATTCGCGCCATCTCCACCTCGATCTACCACTAAAAACTGATTAGATTGATAAAGACTTATACAGGCATGATGCCAAGTACCCTTAGCATAATTTATCCCCTGATTGGGCTGTGCCAAAAAACCGCATAATTTCGAAGGATTAAACTCTCCAGCGGGCGACACCAACACTATATAGGGGCTGTCACCAATAGGCATAAAGGCCTGACTGCCTATGGGGTGTCGCTCCATAACAGATACCTTAAGAGGTAATTGTGTTTCTTGGGTATCAATAATACTGATAATGGCATGACCATTTTGATCATTGACATCAACCGTAGCTAGATTATGGTGCCTATCGGCTAATCCATCATTAATAGCAATCTTATGGTTACTATCACAAACATCAATAACATCACCGAAGGCTGAAAAATTTTCGCGGGTAAGAGGTTTAAGTTGGATTTTTTGATGACTCATTAGCTACCCCTATAGGTTGAATAACCAAATGGTGAGAGTAAAAGCGGGATGTGATAGTGCTGTTTATTATGATCAATAATAAATACCACCTCCGCAAAGGGGTAGAACACAGTATCTCCCGTATTTGAAAAATACTGATTGGTATCAAAGCGCATTTTATAGGTACCCGCTGATAAACTTGGGTGGTCTTTACATAGGTCAGGAATTCGACCATCAGCATTGGTTTTTCCGCTACCGATAGTTTTCCATTGATCGCTATCTTGCTTTGTTAAACTAATCTCAACACCAGCCGCGGGGGTGCCACGAGCGGTATCTAGTATGTGGGTGGTAATCGAACTCATAGAAGTTTCTCCAGTCGAAGGTGGAATATTTTTCGCTGTTCCTCACTGGCAATTTCAAGTTCCCGGTGACGATTATTTTTTAGGCGGCTGTGAAGTAAATTGAGCATTTCCTCAGCACTTTTTCCGGTGGCACAGACAATAAAAATAAACCCATATTTATGTTCATAGGTTTTATTGGCATCAGCGAGATCCGAAATTAATTGATCGGTTGCTTGATTGGCACCTGATTGTTCACCACAAGCTAATTCTTTGGTATTAGCGTACTTGGCTTTTAATGAGCTAACATCCCCAATCTTGGGGTGGCCCTCAAATGCCTGCAGGTAATCCTGCTCGTTCATTTGATCCCAATATTGATCTGCGGTTTTACGCAAAACATCAAAGTTCGCAAAGGGGCGTCCTGTAACCATTTTTTTAACCCAGCGTTCACTAGTGCAACATTGCATAAAGAGATGGGTGGCTTTTCCCTTATCTAGAGAATTTATAGTTTGAATATGCATTTTTTACATAGAACCCCAGTTTGGAAAGCCAAAAATACGCAGTCGACTAATCCCGCCATCCGGGTAAATATTGACTTTCACATGAGTAAATTCATCATCCTTTGCACACAGAAGTTGCTGGATAAATAAATGCTCATAATCTGCTCGAAGGGGTGTTTTTTCAATAATGGTTTGCCACGTAAGACTGGAACTATCGCCGTTATTACTGCGAGCCCCTTGCAATGAAAACTGATCGGGGTAATTACCTTTAAAATGGGCCGTATCCAGAATAACTTTGCGAATTGTCCCTGAAAGTGCCAACTTAATAACAGCCCAATCATTGGAATTGTCCCGGCGACGTTTGGTTTCCCATCCATCGCCCATATTGCAGCCTCGATTAGGCATAATCAGGTTACTAGGTGAGCTAAAAAACATATCACTGGCACTAATACCTCGACCGCCATGTATAACTGAGGCTAGGTCGATTAATTCACCATCAATAAAGTTTTCTCGCTGAAGCTGTGCCTCACCGTAAACTCTAAATCTTGCAACTCCACCATCTGGGAATATTTTTAGTCGCACATGGGTCCAAACTTTAGTGCTTTGGCAATCAAATAAATTTTGGTTATGAGGCTGGACTGTAGATTTAGCTAATATTTCAGTCCATTGGATATTACCATCTTCCTCGTTATCAATATTTGCAGCCTCAACTAAGACAGTGTCGGGAGCATTGCCGCGAAAAAAATGAGTATCTATATCAAAACCCTTAATAACACCCGCTATACCAAGACGTATTTCACACCAATCACAGTTTTCATCTGAGTTGAGTCGCCAGCTTCGTCCAAAGCTTCGTCGCGACTCCCATCCATCCATCCATTGACCGGTATCGACAAAATACCCTTCTTTAAATACGCCGCGACCTGGTTTAACTAAATTTGAACAATTGGCAAACCATTCGTCACTGCAACCAATAGCCCGCCCGCCAACTCGTTCGCTAGCAAGGTCGATATATTTACTCGAATACTTATCATTGTGATCTTGATTATTGTTCATGGGTTCCTTCCCTTGATTTTTATCATTAATTATTAGCTAAAATAGGTATACCAATTGGTTTGCCTAGTAATTTATTGTCTTTGTAAACTAACTTCCCTCGAACATAGGTTCGCTTTACGACGCCTTTTACTTCACGCCCTTCGTAAGGGGTTATTTTATGGCGATATTTGATCATTTCAGGGTCAATTCGGTAGCTTTCTTGTGCATCAAAAACCACTAAATCCGCATCATAACCATAGGCTATTTTTCCTTTCCTGTTGCCTAATCCGGCAAAATTTGCTGGCTCAGTTGCCATCCAATTCACCACTTCAGGTAGGCTAAAGCCGCGTTTTTGGGCTTCACTCCAGATAATCGATAGTCCAAATTGCAGCGAGGAAATACCACCCCATGCATTTTCGATATCACCACTATCTATGTGTTTTAGCGTCGGGGTACAGGGTGAATGATCAGAGACAATAAAAGAGATAGTGCCATCAGCTAAACCCTGCCATAGCAATTCTCGGTTATCCTGTTCGCGAATAGGTGGACAGCATTTAAATAATGTTTTGCCATCGGGAATATCCTCCGCAAATAAAGTGAGGTAGTGAGGGCAGGATTCGGCGGTTAATTGAAGCCCGCGCTGTTGGGCGGATCTAATTGCGGGTATAGCCTCCGCAGAGGACAAGTGCACAATATGAATTTTTCCTGATACGCCTTTTTGTTGGGCCTTTTCGGCTAAATCAATCATCATATGGATGGCATCATTTTCCCAACTTTTTGGTCGTGACTCGAGAAAACTGTGGTATTTATCACCAATGACAGGCGGATCTTTCTCTTCGCTATCTAGTTCAGCATGAATTAAATAGGGCACATTATATTTAGCCAATATATCTATAGCTTGAGCGAGATGTTGTTGTTCAACTTTTGGAAAATCATCGATTCCAGAATGAATGGTAAACGACTTTACTCCCAGAACCCCAGCTTGAATAAGCTGATCAAGATCATCCAGGCTTTCAGGGATCACACCACCCCAAAATCCACAATCAATCCATAATTTTCCGGCTAATGACGTAAGCTTTTGTTGAAGAGCGTCCACGTTGGTGGTCACAGGGGTACAATTTAGCGGCATATCAACTACGCAGGTGATACCTCCCGCAGCAGCAGATTGAGTTCCCGTATTAAAGCCTTCCCACTCGGTACGCCCAGGTTCGTTAATATGAACATGAGTATCCACCATACCCGGCATAATAATTTGATCGCCAAGATCTTCAGCAACCACCGGTAATTTTGTTTCAAAATCCGCAATCTGAGTAATTTTTCCATTCTCAACTAAAATTTGAGACGGACGAAGTTCGCCATCTAAAATAACCTGAGTACTTTTAAGCGCAAATAATGGTGAATTTTCTGAATTCATTTTTCTAGGTCCTGTATTTCAGTCATTGGGTGTATGGTTTCAGATAGATGAGTATTTTTTAATTGTTGCCAACCTACGCCCTGTTGACGCGGGTGATCTGGATATTCAATGTGATATTCAGAAATAATCTCTCCTGCTATAGAAACAGCAACCTCAGCAGGTAATTTACCCGGAATATCACTCAACCCAACAGGGCAGCGAATAGGTAAAGAAAAGTCAGGTTTGTAGCCTTTGTGCTCAAAACGCATTTGAAAGCGCATCCATTTTGTCTGTGAACCGATTAAGCCCACATAGCGCGCATCATTTCTCAATAAAATTGCCTCAGAAATTTTAAAATCTAGGGGATGGTTATGCGTCATAATCACAAAGTAAGCATTGGCTGGCATAGATGCCACTTCATCAGCTGGCGTATCACTGACAATTTTGGTTACGTTATGAGCCAGACTGCCTGGAAATTCTTCCTCGCGACTATCGACCCAGTGAATACGGCAGGGTAGTTGAGAAAGTACTGATACCAGTGCTTTACCTACATGGCCTGCACCAAACAACATAATATCTATATTGGACTTGATATAACTTTCAAACATCAAAGTGGCATGGCCACCACAACACTGTCCTAGCTTTGCGCCTAAAGGAAAGTGTTCAATCTTTTGTTGAGATTGGGGCTGTAAAAGAAGCTGCTTGGCAGTATCTATAGCCTTGAACTCTAGGTGTCCACCACCAATAGTTTGGTAGTTTTTTGAGGTGCTCACTACCATTTTGGTGCCACAGTCGCGGGGTGTCGAACCTCGGGTACCTAAAACAGTCACCAAAACATAATCTTGATTTTTAGCTTCTAACTCACGAACAGCCTCATACCACCTCATCGAACAACCTATAAAGCCCTTGCACGCAATTCATTGCATGCTTTTAGTATTCGTTCTGGCGTAGCGGGAGCGTCTAGCAGGGGACTCAATTTGTGATTTCTCAGACTTGCCACCGCGTCATTGAGCGCGCTCCACACCGAAATTCCAAGCATTAGTGGTGGCTCGCCCACTGCTTTTGAATGAAAGATTGTAGCTTCGGTGTTTGGGCTATCTGGAAATAACTCCACATTAAATTCTGTCGGCGTGTCACCAATAGCAGGTATTTTGTAACTAGCTGGGCCAGTGGTTAGCAATCGCCCTTCATCATTCCAAACTAGCTCTTCGGTAGTGAGCCAACCCATACCCTGTATAAATGCACCTTCAACTTGACCTATATCAATGGCAGGATTTATTGACTGCCCCACATCCTGGCAAATATCAGTACGTAATAATTTATTTTCGCCAGTTAGGCTATCGATTAATACCTCAGAGACAGCAGCACCATTGGCAAAGTAAAAAAATGGCTGCCCTTTGGCCTTTTCTCGGTCATAGTGAATTTTTGGTGTTTTATAGTATCCAGTAGCCGACAGGCTTACACGATTCATATAAGCTAATTGAACAAATTCAGCAAAACTTAGGCGATTATGTCCAGCGATCACCTCGCCGGAGTCAAAATCAACTTTATCGCTTCGCACAGAAAAATGATCACAGGCGAAATTTACCATGCGCTGCTTAATTTTGATGGCAGCATCTCTGGCCGCCATACCATTGAGATCAGTACCTGACGAAGCGGCAGTAGGAGAGGTATTTGGTACTTTATCAGTGCGGGTAGCAGAGCAAGAAATAGTATCAATATCGACCTGAAACTCCGAAGCTACAATTTGAGCCACCTTAGTAAACAGTCCCTGTCCCATTTCTGTACCACCATGATTCAGGTGAATAGAGCCATCGGTATAAATATGAATTAGTGCACCCGCTTGATTAAGATGTTGCACCGTAAATGAAATACCAAACTTAACTGGCGTTAGGGCTATGCCTTTTTTAAGCACAGGACTCGATTGGTTAAAGTCATCAATTTGTTGACGCCGCTTGCGATAGTTTGAGGTTTTTTCGAGGCGATTGACTAAATCAGGAATAATATGCTGTTCAATTTTTTGCCCATAATGGGTGGTATCACGTCCATCTTTATCGGTGTAAAAGTTTTCTTTTCTAACATCCAGTGGGTCGCGACCCACCGCCCGAGCAATTTGATCGATAATATGCTCAATCGCCAAAACCCCCTGAGGACCGCCAAACCCTCTAAAAGCGGTATTAGATACAGTGTTAGTTTTTACTCTATGACCCACAACATGCACATCGGGTACAAAGTAGGCGTTATCTGAATGAAACATAGCGCGATCGACAATAGCATCTGAGAGATCTGGAGAAATACCGCAACCACCTGATAGCGCAATATCTAAACCGGTAATGCGACCATTTTTATCAGCGCCAACCTCGAAGTCACTGAGGAAGTGATGTCTTTTGCCGGTAGTTTTCATATCATCAGCGCGAGCCAGACGAATTTTTACAGCTCGTCCAGTCTTATGAGCCAATAAAGCGGCAATACAGGCCCATTGGTTGGCATTTGTTTCTTTACCCCCAAAGCCGCCACCCATTCGACGAGTATCTAAGGTCACTAGATTCATAGGAATATCCAGCACTTCAGCGACTAACTTTTGACCCTCAGTAGGGTTTTGCGTGGAACTATAAACCAGCATCCCGCCATCTTCGGCAGGAATACAGATGGAGGCCTGACCCTCCAGATACATGTGCTCTTGCCCACCTATTCTTAAATCACCCTTCAGTCTTATAGGTGATTGTTCAATTGCCTTTTTCGGTTCACCGCGTTTTTGACTATGGCTGGGTCGAACAAAATTATTTTGCTCCAAGCCTTGCTCAATAGTAGTGACTGGGTCTTCAGTTTGATACTCAACTTTTGCCAGTGTGGCGGCTATGCGCGCTAGCTTGTAGGAGGTAGCGGCAACGGCAAACAAAACCTGTCCGCAAAATTGAACCTCATCGCCTTCATTAACCATAATTGGATCGCCCGGAAATACCGGGCCAATATCTTTGTGTCCCTTAATATCATCAAGGGTTAAGACCTCAATCACTCCCTCAGCAGATATGACTTCTGATAAGTCGAGGGATTTAATCAAGCCTCTACTGACAGTGGTTAGACCCACGTAGGCATGAAGGCCATCAACGGGGAGTAATTGATCATCGATATATACTGCTTCACCGCTAACATGCTTATGGGCACTTTCATGTTTAAGGTCTTTGCCGGCAATCCCCTTAATGACAGTTTTGCCTTCGCCTAATGGTGGATTGGGTAAGTTACGCATATTGAGTAATCCTTATCGGTTGACTGTCTTGTTGGGTTTCTAAGAAAAGACGTCGCAACATATTTTGCGAAACAGACAAACGGTACTCTGCCGAGGCTCTAAAATCCGATATAGGGGTAAAGTCTTTGGCCATTTCATTAATGGCTAACTCTAGTGTTTGTTGATTCCACTGTTGATTTAATAGAGCTTTCTCACAGTGGCTCGCACGTTTGGGAATTTCAGCCATACCGCCAAAAGCGATAGCTATATTAGTTGTAATGCCATTCTCTATATGAATATTAAAAGCACCACAGGTAGCAGAAATATCATCTTCAAGACGTTTGCTGATTTTATAGGCCTTAAATTCTGAGCCAGGATTTGGAACAGGAATAATAATTTTCTCGATAAACTCAGAAGTCTGGAGAATAGTGACCTTATATTTGACAAAATAATCTTCAACGGCCACTCGGCGCGTCTCTTTGCCTTTGCGCAATATAAGCTCTGCTCCCAAAGCGATTAGTACTGGCGGCATATCTCCGATAGGAGAGGCATTGCCAATATTGCCAGCGATGGTTCCCTGATTGCGAACCTGCAACGATCCAAGTCGCTCAATCAGTTCTTTTAGATCTGGGTATAGATCAACTAAACAATCATTAGCTTGGCTATAAGTGACGGCAGCACCTAATTCAAGACTTTGTTCCGTTGTGGTTATATTAGCCATATCGGACACGCGACCGGTATAAATTAAAACTTCGGCATCACGAAGAAACTGAGTAAATTCTAGACAAAGATCGGTGCCTCCGGCCAATAACTTAGCCTGAGGGTATTCAAGCATTAGATCCGCTAACTCATCTGAACTGGTAGGGGAAAAAAACTGTTTATTAGCGTTGGAAATACTGCCTTGGGGCTGCTGACGATTAATATTATTTAACTGGGTAACTACAGATTCTTCTGTAGGACTAAACTGGTCTATTTGAGGGCTCTCAAACATCTTTTCGGCGGCATCAACTATAGGTCGATAGCCAGTGCATCGACACAGATTACCGCCTAAACTTTCATTGATTTTATGCTGATCAGCCGAAGTATTGTTTTTGCGAAGTGCAAACATCGACATAATAAAACCCGGCGTACAAAAGCCACACTGTGAGCCATGACAGTCCACCATTGCTTGCTGTACCGGGTGTAACTGGTCATTTTGTTTCAAATCTTCAACGGTTAACAGTTGCTTACCATGCAGGCTGCCGACAGCAGTGATACAGGCATTGGCAGAGCGATAAACTAGATTGTCATTATCATTATCATTTTCAACTTCACCAATAACCACAGTACAGGCGCCACAGTCACCCGAGGCGCAACCCTCTTTAGTGCCAGTGCGATAAAGGTGTTCACGTAGATAGTCTAAAACGGTGGTGTTGGGGTCAATCTGATCAACGACAACAGCAGATTGGTTGAGTAAAAACTTTACCATGCCTCATTCCTTTGAGTAGTACTTCCAAAACATCATCGTGGTCAAAAAATAACCTCAATTAATTTAGTAATTCTACAAAACCTGACATATATGTCAACCACCTAGGTTTTACAAGGGTTTCACTGCACTACCTATATTAGTTTGGATTAAAAATTCGTATTTTTGTTAAAAATATGACTTGACAAACATGTCAGGATTTGAAATCTTAGCGGCTTCATTGGATGAAAGTAACAAATCTAACCCTGACATGGAGGTTATACGGGATGGACCTGAGTTCCAAAAATTCTCGATTGTTTCTCGACGGTATTACCAAGCGTTATCCTGGCTGTTTAGCCAATGATGATATAAGTATTAGAGTGGATCCCGGCAGTATTCACGCTATTCTCGGTGAGAATGGTGCGGGTAAAAGCACGTTGATGAAAATCATCTATGGTGTGGTTAAACCCGATAGCGGAAAGCTTTATTGGGAAGGACAAGAAACTAAAATTAACGCACCCGTTGATGCCAGAAAGCTTGGTATAGGTATGGTCTTCCAACACTTTTCACTGTTTCAAACACTGTCAGTAGTAGAAAATATCGCGTTGGGGTTGGATCAAAACACATCCAGTGATTTGGACGAGTTAGCTGAGCGTATTGTTGAGGTGTCAGCAAAGTATGGTATGCCTCTCGAGCCCCATCGATTAGTTCATACATTGTCAACCGGAGAGCGTCAGAGAGTAGAAATTGTACGCTGTCTTATTCAGGATATTAAATTACTTATTCTAGACGAACCCACCTCGGTGCTCACACCCCAAGAAGTTAATTCTTTGTTCGAAACCTTGCGTCAGTTAGCAGCAGAGGGCAGTAGTATTCTTTTTATAAGCCATAAATTAAAAGAAATTCAATCCTTGTGTGACTCCGCTACAGTACTTCGAGGTGGGCGTGTCTCTGGCGCGTGTAACCCTAGAGAAGAAAGCACTACAAGTATGGCTAAAATGATGGTTGGCGATGAAACACAGATTAGTAGTGAATATCCAAAAGCTAAAGATTCACTGCAGGATTTTCTATCAGTTCAGCATTTAAATTTAAAAACAGATGATATTTTTGGTATTGATCTTAAAGATATAAATTTTAGTGCCAGAAAGGGTGAAATTTTGGGTATTGCCGGAGTTGCGGGTAATGGTCAAACCGAACTGTTGTCAGCACTTAGCGGTGAAACTATTTTAGAAGAACCCAATGTTATTGTTTTTCCAGACTCTGACCTCACCCATTGCAACCCAATGCAGCGGCGCGCTCTGGGCATGGGTTTTGTTCCAGAGGATCGCTTGGGGCATGGTGCTGTTCCCGATATGAGTTTGCGCGACAACGCATTGCTAACCGGTTTTTTACAAGGGCTGATTGGACGTGGGTTTCTAAAGAATAAAGCAATCGACGGCTTTACCGCATCGATTATTGACCAATTTGATGTTAAATGCGGTGGTCATAACAGCTTGGCTAAAAGCCTTTCCGGTGGCAACCTACAAAAATTTATTATAGGTCGAGAAGTACTTCAAACCCCCAAGTGCTTAATTGCCGCACACCCCACATGGGGTGTTGATATTGGCGCTGCAACCAGCATTCACAAAGCATTAATTGCCCTGCGAGATCAGGGGGCATCAATTATTATTATTTCAGAGGATATTGACGAATTATTTACTATCAGTGATCGCATTTGTGCGCTGTTTGATGGTCAGTTATCTCCCATAAAGCCAACCAATGAAACCACAATTGACGAATTAGGTAGTTGGATGGCTGGAGTTTTTGGAAGGCAGCAGGTTGCCTAGGAGTGTTTTTCTTACAGGAGTTGTTTTATGCGAATTAAACTAGAGGCACGAGGCCAGCAGTCAAAACTGATGTCTTATGCATCGCCGATTTTAGCCGCGGTATTAACCCTTATTTGTGGTGCATTTTTATTTTGGATCTTGGGCAAACCGCCGTTACAGGCATTACATACTTTTTTGATTATGCCGATAAGTGACCCTTATCGAATTGCAGAATTATTAGTTAAAGCTGGGCCTATTGTGCTTTGTGCAATTGGTTTATCGATCTGTTTTAGAGCCAATGTATGGAATATTGGCGCAGAGGGACAGTTATTGATGGGTGGTTTAGTCGGCAGTTGTGCCGCGCTATGGCTTTTAGACGCACAGGGAATATGGGTACTTCCTGTGGTTTTACTAGCGGGCATTGTGGCCGGTGCTGCTTGGGCCGCAATTCCAGCTTTTCTTAAAAATTATTTTAATACTAATGAAATCCTCTCAACCATCATGCTCAACTATATCAGCCTGAATATTTTGCTTCATGGGGTCCATGGGCCACTAAAAGATCCCGATGGATTTAACTTCCCCGAATCTGCAATGTTTTCCGATTGGCAGATTATGCCCATTATATTGGACGGAACTAGGCTTCATCTCGGAGTGACTTTTGCATTATTAGCCATGGTGGGTATTTGGGTTTTGATGAGTCGAACCTTTGTAGGGTTTCAAATTAAAGTATTGGGTGGCGATGAGCGCTCGGCGCATTTTGCCGGTTTTAAAGAAAAGCGCTTGGTATGGCTTTGCCTCTTGATCTGCGGTGGCCTTGCTGGCCTTGCAGGGGTGGGGGAAGTAACAGGCCCCATCGGTCAGCTAGTCCCCAATATCTCTCCCGGCTATGGTTATGCGGCCATTATTGTTGCCTTTTTAGGGCGCTTACACCCATTGGGTATTTTATTTGCTGGCCTGTTGATGGCACTGCTCTATATGGGGGGTGAAATGGTTCAAATTCAGTTGGATTTGCCACGGGCTATCACCGGTGTGTTTCAAGGGATGTTGCTATTATTTTTATTAATCTGTGATGTGTTGATTGCCTATCGCTTTGTGATTGAAAAATCAGTTTCCAAGCGAGTTGAGCCATCAATATCAATAGAATCACAGACCGTTGCCATTGAGGGTAAATAAGTTATGGATATGGATCTTATTGCAAATATTTTGTTCGCAACCATTCGAATGGGGACACCGCTATTAATCGTTGCCATTGGTGAACTGGTGTGTGAGAAGTCGGGCGTTCTCAATTTAGGTCAAGAGGGCATGATGTTAATGGGTGCGGTTGTCGGTTTTATGATTGCCTTTCATACCGATAGTTTGATCATGGGATTTATTGCGGCAATTGTGGCTGGAGCCCTTATGTCACTGCTGTTTGCCCTGGTAACTATGCATTTTTATGCAAATCAAGTCGCGACGGGTCTAGCCTTGACTATACTGGGTGTAGGGTTAAGTGGATTTATCGGCCGCGGCTATGTGGGGGAAGCGCTTTCAAGTGCAGAGTTTCAGATCCCACTTTTAAGCAGTATTCCTTTTTTCGGCAAGGTGCTTTTTTCCCATGATGCGTTGGTTTACGTGTCAATTGGTATAGCCATAGCCGTCTACTGGTTTTTCAAAAGTACCCGAGCAGGTCTGATTGTTAAGGCTGTAGGTGAATCCCCAGAATCTGCACAATCCTTAGGACTGTCAGTGTTAAAAGTGAGGTATATGGCGATTGTTTTTGGTGGCTCTATGGCGGGTTTAGCGGGTGGTTATTTATCGTTAATTGACACGCCTTTATGGGCCGAAAATATGACAGCGGGTCGCGGTTGGATTGCTCTAGCACTGGTGGTGTTTGCCAGTTGGCGGGTTGAGCGAGCAGTCTTTGGGGCCTATTTGTTTGGGTTGATGAGCATTATGCATTTGGTATTACAGAGTTTTGGACTTGCTGTTTCATCAAATTTATTGGCGACACTACCCTATGTAGCAACTGTTGTAGTCTTAGTATTGCTGTCAAGAAACCAGCAGCGAATTAAGTTATTTGCACCTATGTCTCTAGGTAAATCGTTTCATGGTGCGCATTAAACAATAACTAATTTAAATGGGTTTTGGGTGAAGTTAAATTTTTGTAAAAAAATGGAGAAAATATATGTTAGCTATAAGGAAGTATTCTTGGTTTAAAGTGCTAATCGTTGGATTATTGAGTCTGGGATTTGCAACAGCGTCCCTAGCCGATAAGCATGATCCTTTAAAGGTAGCTTTTGTTTATGTGGGGCCTACAGGTGATGCTGGTTGGACCTTTGCACATGACAATGCACGTCTTTATATGGAGAAAAAGCTAGGAAAGAAAGTTAAAACAACCTATGTAGAAAGTGTGGCTGAAGGTGCTGATGCTGAACGAGTGATTACAGAGTTAGCTAGAGCGGGCAATAAGCTAATTTTTACCACCTCATTTGGCTATATGAACCCTACTCTTAAGGTTGCGAAGAGGTTTCCCGAGGTGAAATTTGAGCATGCTTCAGGTTATAAGCGCTCAGTAAATGTGGGCACTTACTTTGATCGCGTTTATCAGGGTCGTTATCTCACCGGTATG